>NZ_NFLR01000033.1:0-14328 GCF_002161005.1 Alistipes sp. An116 | reverse complement strand
CCTCTTCCCATTCCGAACAGAGAAGTTAAGCTCACTTACGCCGATGGTACTGCGGTTATCCCGTGGGAGAGTAGGTAGCCGCCTCTTCAAGGTCAGATCGTAAGGTCTGACCTTTTTTTTTGTCCTGCAACGATCCCCTCCCGGCGCGGAGAGGAGTGGTGGGGAGACATCAAGCGATGGGCGACGGGCCTGGTGTGGGAGTGGGAGGGGGAGGGGAAAAACGTGTATGGTGACGATTGGCTGACGCTCCGCGGTAAGAACTGCGACAGGATGGAGGCGGGAGGCTCCGGGCTGTGATCGACCTTTGCTTGACCGGGGCCGCCTGAGCGAATCCGTGTTTCGGTGGTAATCCGGGTGTCGGTGCGATCTCCGGCCTGAGATCTGTCGTGAGACGGGCGAGAGGCGTGTCACGGTGCAATAGGCGTGAGGTTGGAGGCTCCGGGCAGTGATGTGAGGAGCGGCTACTCTCCATCTGCCTTGTTCTGCTTCCGGTATGTAATCTCCCATCTTATTCAAACAAAGCAGATTGTCAATATTGATTTTCTGCAAAATTTCTGCGAAATTTGTTTCGCAATACCCCGATGATGTTGTGCTTTGCAAAACATTTTCTATCTTTGCCGTGTCGTTGCATACGACGTGACATATTTTAGATGAAAGTGTTTCGCTTTTATCCTTGACGGGAAATCTGGTAAATTTCAAAGGACAAGGAAAACGACGCACTCATCACTTGTATCGGCATGAAAGGTGCTCTGCCTTCTGCTATACAGGTGTGGGGTATTGTTTATTTGTCCTTGGGCTTACCAGAGCCTCCCGTCAGATAAACGAACGACTCCACACTTTCTTTTTGGACAACTGCATCCCCGGAGTCCGGATGTGTTCAAATCATCTATCAAAATGAAGAAATGCTTCATGATGGTCGCTTTGCTCATCGGTTGCATGGCGACGGCCTCTGCTCAGGAGATCCGCGATATGTTCGGTTCGGATCAGAAGGGCGGAATCTCCTACGGCGTTCGTGCCGGTCTCAATGTTTCGAAGATTGCCGGGCAATACAGCCCCGATTCGGACGACAAGCTCGACTTCAATTCGAGGGTCGGCTTCCAAGTCGGTGCGGTAGTCGATATTCCGATCACCAACGGCTTCTACGTGCAGCCCGGGCTCCTCTTCACGACGCGCGGTGCCAAGGAGAAGTCCTCCTACAGTGAGGCGGGTTACAGCGAGGAAGCCTCCACGAAATATCGTCCCATGTATCTGCAGATTCCCGTATTGGCCTCGTTCCGCGCCGATGTGAGCGAGTCGGTGAATGTGCAGGTTCATGTCGGCCCCCATTTTGCCTTTGGGCTGGGTGGAAAATGCAAGGATTCGTACAGCGATTCCGACGGTCTGTCCGAGAGCCAGAAATATCCCTTCTTCGGTGAATCGACCGAGAACGAGGCCCGTTTCGGTGCCAAACGGTTCGATTTCGGACTCTCGTTCGGTGCCGGTGTGACCCTTCGGAAGCACTATTACGTCGGTATTGTCTACGATCTGGGTCTCGTGAATATGGCCATCGACAAGGAGTGGGGTAAGGAGGCGAAATTCCACAACCGCAACTTCTCGATTCAGGTCGGTTATAACTTCTGATCCGCCGCAGGAGATAACACTTTTTCCTCTTTGCTTCCCGGACAACCGTTCCGCAGAAGGATGGGTTGCCCGGGAGCGGAAGAGGATATTTTTCAATCAAAGGCTTTGAAGATTTATGAAACGTCTGTTTCTCTTTTTCTGTTGTGCGGCGGTCCTCTTGTGGAGCGGCTGCTCGAAAGATAGCGACGGGGTCAATCCCGACCAGTTGATCGGAAAATGGCTCCTCACTTCGGAGTATGACGAGTGGGTCAACGACCAGGGGGAGGTCGAGGGGGAGTACGACCCCTACACCTTTGAGGAGAGTTTCTACATCGAATTCCGGGCCGATGCCACGGGAACGATCTGGGACACCACCGAAGGAAGTACCAAGGAGGAGTTCGGATACCGCTTCGATACCGGATCGCAGATGCTTTACTGGACTTACGGCGGGCTTTCCGACGATGACAATCCGCCCTATATCGAGAAGTTGAACGCCTCGGAACTCATCATGACCTGGTATTACGAGGAGGGTGGGAAACGGCTCTCCGAGAAGTCCATCTTCCAGCGGGTCGACTGATCCGTTTGTCCCATCCGGGCCTTTTGCCGAGGTCGGGATGCTTTTTCAAATTGGGTTCCGGACGGAGCCTCCACAGCGGGGGCTCCGTTTTTTTGTGGCTGCCGGTCCGGAGCCCGCTTCGGAATGCCCGGCTTCCGGGCGGAACAAAAAAGAGACCGTGGATCAACTCCACGGTCTCCGAATGTGTCGGGTGGTTTCCCCTTCCGGGGTCCACGATTAGTATTCCATCTTCGAGCGGCGAACGTAGCCGTTGTAACGCCACTTGGCGTTCTCCTCGGCTGCCTGGAAGAGCTCCTCGGCTTCGGCCGGGAACGACTTCTGGAGCGACGTGTAACGTACCTCCTTCATCAGGAAGTCGTGGAACTTCGTCCAGTCGGGCTCTTTCGAATCCAATACGAACGGATTCTTGCCCTCCGTCTCCAGTTGCGGGTTGTAGTGCCACAGGTGCCAGTATCCGCAGGCTACGGCCTCTTTGCCAACCGTCTGCGTGCGGGCCATGCCGCCCTTGATGCCGTGGTTGATACACGGTGCGTAGGCGATGATCAGCGACGGGCCGGGATAGGCCTCGGCCTCCTTCAGCACGTTGAACAGCTGCTGCTGCGAGCCGCCGATCGATACCTGGGCCACATAGACGTAGCCGTAGGTCATCGCCATGGCGCCCAGATCCTTTTTGCGGATCCGCTTGCCGCTCGATGCGAACTTCGCTACGGCGCCCACCGGCGTAGCCTTCGACGACTGACCGCCCGTGTTCGAGTAGACCTCCGTATCGATTACCAGAATGTTGACATCCTGACCCGAAGCCAGTACGTGGTCAACACCGCCGTAACCGATATCGTAGCCCCAGCCGTCGCCGCCGATGATCCACTGCGACTTCTTGATGAGCCAATCCTTGTGCTCGAGAATCTTCTTGCAGTAGTCGCAGCCGCAGACCTCCATCATCGGAATCAGACGGGCCGTAACCTCGGCCGACTTCGACGACGATCCGCGGTTGGCGATCCACTCCTTCATGACCTCCTTCAGCTCGTCGGAGCACTTCGTGCAGTTGGCGATGGCCTCTTCCATCGTCATCTGGATGCGGTCGCGGAGCTTCTCGATACCCAGGTGCATACCCAGACCGAACTCGGCGTTATCCTCGAAGAGCGAGTTGGCCCAGGCCGGACCCTTGCCTTCGGCATTGGTGCAGTAGGGGGTCGAAGGTGCCGAACCCGAGTAGATCGACGTACAGCCCGTGGCGTTGGCGACCATCATCTTGTCACCGAACAACTGCGTCAGCGCCTTGATGTAGGGCGTCTCGCCGCAGCCGGCGCAGGCTCCCGAGAACTCGAAGAGCGGCTGTGCGAACTGCAGGTTCTTCACCGACTTGGTCTTGTCGACCACGTTCTTGTAACCGATATTCTTCGTGACGTAGTCCCAGTTCTTGGCCTGCGGCATCTGCTCCTCGAGCGGGCGCATAACCAGCGCCTTGCCCTTGGCCGGGCAGATGTCGACGCAGTTGCCGCAACCCGTACAGTCGAGCGGCGATACCTGCACGCGGAACTTGTAGGCCTTCGTCTCGCCCAGACCCTGCTTCCATTCGATGCCCGAAGCGGCGGCCTCCTCGTCGGTGGCCAGGAACGGACGGATGGCTGCGTGGGGGCAGACATACGAGCACTGGTTGCACTGGATACAGTTGGCGATCTGCCACTCCGGTACGTTGACGGCGATACCGCGCTTCTCGTAGGCGGCCGTACCGTTCTCCCACGTACCGTCCTCACGGCCGTTGAAGACCGATACCGGCAGGTCGTCGCCCTTCAGGCCGTTGATCGGCTCGACGATCTTGCGCACGAACTCCGGATACGAAGCGTGCGACGGCGTCTGGAAGCCCTTGTCCTCGATCTGGGCCCACTCGGCCGGAACCTCGATCTTGATGACCTCCTTGCCGCCGGCGTCAACGGCTGCGTAGTTCATGTTGACGATATCCTCGCCCTTCTTTCCGTAGGTCTTCAGGATGGCGTGCTTCATCTCCTCGACGGCCTTCTCGAACGGAATCACGTTGGCGATCTTGAAGAAGGCCGACTGCATGATGGTGTTCGTACGCGATCCCAGACCCAGCTCGGCGGCGATCTTCGTGGCGTTGATGATGTAGAAGTTGATCTTGTTCTTGGCCAGGTAAGCCTTCATGTGGTCGGGCAGCGTGGCGCAGGTGGTCTCGGCGTCGTGAACCGAGTTGAGCAGGAACGAGCCGCCGGGCTTCAGGCCCTTCAGCACGTCATACTTGTCGACATACGACGGAACGTGGCAGGCCACGAAGTCGGGCGTCGTCACCAGATAGGGCGAGGTGATGGGTTTGTCGCCGAAGCGCAGGTGCGACGACGTGTAGCCGCCCGACTTCTTCGAGTCGTAGGAGAAGTAGGCCTGGCAGTACTTGTCGGTCGAACCGCCGATGATCTTGATCGAGTTCTTGTTGGCACCCACCGTACCGTCGGCGCCCAGTCCGAAGAAGAGAGCCTCGAACGTGCCGGGTTTGGCCAGCGAGATCTCCTCGCCGACGGGCAGCGAACGGAACGTCACGTCGTCGGTGATACCCACGGTGAACTGGTTCTTGGGCTCCGGGAGATTCATGTTCTCGAAGACGGCCAGCATCTGGGCCGGGGTGGTATCCTTCGACGAGAGACCGTAGCGGCCGCCGATGATCAGCGGCATCTGGCCGCACGGCAGATTCTTGCAGTTGGCGAAGGCCTCGACAACGTCTATGTAGAGCGGGTCGCCGTTGGCTCCGGGCTCCTTCGTGCGGTCGAGCACGCAGATGCGCTTGACGCTCTTGGGCAGAACCTCCATCAGGTACTTGACCGCGAACGGACGGTAGAGATGTACGGTGATCACGCCGACCTTCTCGCCCTTCTTGGCGCGCAGGTAGTCGATCGTCTCCTTGATGGTCTCCGTTACGGAACCCATGGCGATGATGATGTTCTCGGCATCCTCGGCACCATAATATACAAAGGGCTTGTACTGGCGGCCGGTGATCTTCGAGATCTCCTTCATCGTGTCGGCAACCATGTCGGGCACGGCCTCGTAGAACTTGTTGGCGGCCTCACGCGTCTGGAAGTAGATGTCGGGGTTCTGGGCCGTACCGCGCGTTACGGGGTGCTCGGGGTTGAGCGCACGGGCGCGGAAGGCCTTCAGGGCGTCGCGGTCGAGCAGCGCCGTAAGTTTGGCCTCGTCGATGAGTTCGATCTTCTGGATCTCGTGCGAGGTGCGGAATCCGTCGAAGAAGTGCAGGAACGGAACGCGCGACTTGATGGCAACCAGATGGGCAACGCCGGCCAGGTCCATCACCTCCTGAACGGACGACGTAGCCAGCATGGCGAAGCCCGTCTGACGGGTGGCCATGACATCCTGGTGGTCGCCGAAGATCGACAGCGACTGGGCAGCCAGGGCGCGGGCCGAGACATGGAAGACTCCCGGGAGCAGTTCGCCCGAGATCTTGTACATGTTGGGGATCATCAGCAGCAGACCCTGCGAGGCGGTGAACGTCGAGGTCAGGGCTCCGCTCTGCAGCGAGCCGTGAACGGCTCCGGCGGCACCGGCCTCCGATTGCATCTCTACGACCTTCACGGTCTCACCGAAGATGTTTTTCCGTCCTTGGGCGGCCCACTCGTCCACGAGTTCGGCCATCGTCGACGACGGCGTGATGGGGTAGATGGCTGCCACCTCCGAGAACATGTAGGCCACGTGGGCTGCAGCGTAGTTACCATCACAGGTAATGAATTTCTTTTCTGCCATTTCAGTTAAGATTTTGGATGATATGTGTGTTTTTTTCCTTCTTATGGCTTGGCCCGAATCGTTCGGGCGTTGCAAAGATACGAATTTCGGCGGAAATTCGACGTCTATTTTTGTTCAAAAACGTGTAATTTTTTGCCGTTTTTGATGTGAAAAAAATAACAACAAAACTGTTATTTTTTTAACACCAACCAGCGGGAAATCACCGACTTGCGAAACTGGTTAACCAATAATGCATTACCCGGGGTGCTCTTCGGCGACCCTCCGTTCGAGCCCCTCTCCCGCGGCGGGAGGCGCTTCGTGCGGGCCGCTTCCCCGCGGGGCATCTCCGGCGGCCGCGCGGTTTGATCGACTGCCGCTTTTTTGTTACCTTTGCGGACATGATTCCCTATATCCGACAAACGCTGGCCAACGGACTGGTCGTCGTGGTCAACCGCGACCGCGCCTCGAAACTCGCTGCCGTGAACATCCTCTACCGGGTGGGGGCGCGCAACGAAAACCCGGCCCGCACGGGCTTCGCCCACCTGTTCGAACACCTCATGTTCCGCGGCACGCGTCAGGTGCCCAACTTCGACCTGCCGGTGCAGATGGCCTCGGGCGACAACAACGCCTTTACGAACAACGACTATACGGATTTCTACATCACCCTTCCGAAGGACAATCTCGAAACGGCGCTCTGGCTCGAGAGCGACCGTATGGAGGGGCTCGACATTACGCCCGAAAAGCTCGAAACGGAGAAGCGCGTGGTGATCGAGGAGTTCCGTCAACGCTACCTCAACCAGCCCTACGGCGATCAGATGATGCTGCTGCGCGATCTGGCCTACCGAACCCATCCCTACCGCTGGGCCACGATCGGACGGACCCCCGACCACATCGAGCAGGCGACGCTCGCCGACGTGGAGGCCTTCTACCGGCGCCACTACCACCCCTCGAATGCCGTGCTGTCGATCTCGGCCGACCTGGACGAGGAGCGGATGCTTGCGCTGGCCGAAAAGTGGTTCGGACCGCTTGCCGACCGGCCGTCGGCTGCGGATCCCGTTCCGCAGGAGCTGCCTCAGCGCGAGGCCCGGCGCCGCGAGGTCGAACGCGATGTCCCGGCTACGACCGTCTCCGTGGCCTACCACATGGGACGGCGCCGCGATCCCGATTTCCAGACGGCCGACCTGATCTCCGATCTGTTGGCGGGCGGCGATTCGGGACGTCTTTACAATCGGCTTGTCAAGGAGCGGCAGCTGCTCTCGAGCGTCAATGCCTACGTCACGGGAGATCTCGATCCCGGGTTGTTCGTCTTCACGGGACAGCTGCTCCCCGGAACGACTCCCGAAGCCGTCGAGGCGGCCTTCCGCCAGGAGATCGACTCCCTGCTGCGCGATGCCGCCACGGAGTACGAGATCGAAAAGGTCAAGAACAAGTTCGAGGCCACGACGCTCTTTGGCGAACTCAATGTCATGAACAAGGCCATGAACCTCGGATTTTACGAACTGCTCGGCGATCTGGCCTTCATCAACCGGGAGGTTGACTGCTACCAGGCCGTTACGCCCGACGACATACGCTCGTTCTGCAGCCGCGTGCTGCGCCCCGAAAACAGTTCCACCCTGATTTACCGTGCCCGAAAATGAGACCGCCCCGCATTACCCCTTCGGAAGTTGACATACAGCTGGCCGAAAAACACACGCTTGCCAACGGCGTGGCCCTTTACACGCTGGCCTCGGAGGATTTCGAGGTGCTGCGCTTTTCGTTTGTCTTCCGGGCCGGATCGGCCGTGCAGACGGTTCCCTTCTCGGCCTCGGCGGCGGCCAATCTCCTGGCCGAAGGCTCCACCGAGCATTCGGCGCAGCAGATCGCCGAACAATTGGACTACTACGGCTCGTGGTACGACGTGAATATCGACCGCGACTATGCCTATATCAGTTTTGCCACGCTCTCGAAATTTTTCGACCATACGCTCGCCGTGGCCGAGGAGATTCTGCTCCGTCCGGCCTTCCCCGAGGCGGAGCTGCGTACGTACGCCGCCAAACGTCGCCAGCGGTTGGCGATCGACCGCACGAAAGTCGATGTCGAGGCCCGCGAGGCCTTTGCCCGGGCGCTCTTCGGGCCGCGTCACCCTTACGGCATCTCTTCGTCGGAGGAGCTCTACGATTCGCTCACGCGGCGGGATGTCGTGGAGTTTTACCGCCGTTTCTACACGGCCGAACGTTGCTTTGTCGTCTGCAGCGGCCGCATCGGCGACCACGAACTGCAGGCTTTGGGCAATTTGGCCGGTCGGCTTCCGCGCCGAGGCGTGGTGGAGGATCCTCGCTTTCCGGCCCCGGAGACCGTTCATGAGGCGTTTGTCGACCATCCCGGGGCCGTGCAGTCATCGTTGCGGCTTGGACGGCTGCTCTTCCCGCGGCAGCATCCCGATTTCGTCGGAATGCAGGTCGTGGCCACGGCTCTGGGCGGTTACTTCGGATCGCGTCTGATGCAGAATCTCCGCGAACGAAACGGTTATACCTATGGTGTGGTGGCTGCAATGGTCAATTTCGAACGGGCCGGTTATTTTGCCGTGGCGACGCAGGTCGGGACCGATGTGACGCGCCAGGCGCTCGGGGAAATCTATCGCGAGATCGAACTCCTGCGCACGGATCCTATGCCGGAGGAGGAGCTTGCGCTGGTGAAGAACATGATGACGGGTGAGATGATGCGGATTCTCGACGGGCCGTTCGGCATTGCCGACGTCACGATCGAGAATATCCTCTGCGGGACCGACAACCGCATCATCGGCGAGAACATCCGCCGCATCCGGAGCATGACCCCGGACGATGTGCTGAACCTGGCCCGCAAGTATCTGGCCCGCGAGGATCTGGTAACGGTTGTGGCCGGCCCCGCCGGCTTGGGAAGCCGGTTTTAGAGGCGGATAGACCTCTATGGGGTTTCCGAGTCTCTTCCGCGCGCTCCCGCCCCGCCGGCTTGGGATGTCGGTTTTTGGGGGTAGGCCATGGAGGGTTTCTGATACCCCGCCAGCCCTCGATCAGTTCTTCAGCCGTTCTGCCACCCAGCGGGTCAATTCGATAAATTCGGCTACCGACAGGGTCTCGGCACGCCGTGTGAAGAAGGGGTGCTCCGCACCGCCGAAGTCGCCGAAGACCGCCTTCAGCGAATTGCGCAGCATCTTGCGCCGCTGTCCGAACGAGGCCTTGACAACCTTGATGAAGAGCGTTTCGTCGCAGTCGAGCCTCTTTACGGCGTTCCGGCGCAGGCGGATCACCGCACTTTTGACCTTCGGGGGCGGGTTGAAAACCGTCTCGTTGACCGTGAAGAGGTACTCGATGTCGTACCACGCCTGCAACAGCACCGACAGGATGCCGTACTCCTTCGATCCGGGCGGCTCGGCGATCCGCACGGCTACCTCCTTCTGGATCATCCCCACGCATTCGGGAACGAGATCGCGGTTTTCCAGCACCTTGAAGAAGATCTGCGACGAGATGTTGTAGGGAAAGTTGCCGATCAGGTGCAGCCCCCCGGGGAAGCGCTCGCGCAGGTCGAGTTTCAGAAAATCGCCCTCGATCAGCCGGGGTGTGAAATCCGGGTAGTGCGCATGAAGATATTCGACACTCTCGGTATCGATCTCGGCGCCCCAGGTCACAAGGTCGTCGCGCCGCAGCAGGAATTGCGTGAGCACACCCATTCCACACCCCACCTCAAGTGTCGGGCAGGGTGCCTCGGGTGTCCCACCCGAGAGCGAGTCGCAAATCTTGCGTGCAATGTTCAGATCGACCAGAAAATGTTGGCCCAGAGACTTTTTGGCGCGTACTTCGGTCATTTTTTCGGTCGGCGACTGCGTTTTTTCTTTTCACTGCGTTCACGGGCACGCTCCTCGCGGGCCGCACGGCGTTGCGTGAGCCGGAAGGTGTAGAGCAGACCCACGAATCCGATGCCCAGCAGCAGCACCCAGAACCAGACGGCAATGCCGCGTTCCATGAATTCCAGTGCGTAGATGATTCCGGCGATGGCCACTACCATTCCGACCAGGCGGATCACCTGCATGAAATTGATCTTCATACTGTTATTCCTCTTTTTTTACGGTTTTGCGGCGCCGATGCTGCAGAGCTCCGAACGTCATGGCCGCCGAGGCCAGGGCCATCAGTACCGGAAGGTACCACAACTCCTGTGCGTCATCCATGGTGACGCGCCATGCCGAGACCACGGCAGCCAGAAAAAACATACCGGCCAGAATGGCCATCATTCGGTCGATCGTTCGCATCGGCTACGGAATTTTGTACTTGTCCACCTCGTCGAGGTGTTTGCGCTTTTTCTTGTGGTATTCGTTGTAGACCATCCCCGCGGCTGCCGCCACGAAGAGAATGCCCACAATGAAATCGAATGTATTCACACAGTTGGAATGGGTCACGCGCCAATAGATATTGGTTCCGAGCCATACCAGCGTCAACACCAGAAAAACAACGGCAAGTGTAAAGGTCTTTTTGTTCATAGGCGTGGTCTTTAGGTTCTATCAATCTCTCATCCGGAGTGTGGTTGGATCTCTCCGGCCCCGGGTCAGTTGCCCTGTTCGCAGATGAACTGGATGCGGACCAGACGGATCTCCTCTTCGGTGTAGTCGGAGCCCAGTTCCTCGATGGCGGCATCCAGCGAATCGCTCTCGGCATCCTCCTTGAAGTAGAGGTAGATGTCCTGGATCTTGTCCTCGTCCATGAACTCCTTCAGATAGTAGGAGATGTCGAGTTTCGTGCCGGCATTGACGATGGCTTCGATTTCGGTGAGCAGCTCGTCGAAATCGAGGTCCTTGGCCCGGGCGATATCTTCGAAATCCATCTTGCGGTCGATGGACTGGATGATGAAGATCTTGTTGCCCGACTTGCTGGCCACTCCCTTGACGACCATATCCTGCGGACGGATGATCTCCTTCTCCTCGACGTAGGCCTTGATGAGCTTGATGAACTCCTCGCCGAATTTCCGGGCCTTGCCGGCACCTACGCCCGTGATGTTCTGCATCTCCTCGAGCGTAATCGGGTACTGGATGGCCATATCCTCGAGTGAGGGGTCCTGGAAGATGACAAACGGCGGCAGGCCGTGTTGTTTGGCGACCTTCTTGCGCAGATCCTTCAGCATGGCGAAGAGCTCCTCGTCGGCGGCTCCGCCCTTGCCCATCGGGGCGACGGCTTCGGCCTCCTTCTCCTCCTCGTCGTAGTCGTGGTCGAGGGTGATGGTCACGGGGTAGGGCATGGCGATGTAGTTCTCGCCCTTTTTGTTGATCGAGATCAGTCCGTAGTTTTCGATGTTCTTGTCGATCAGTCCGAGGATCAGCCCCTGGCGCAGCACGGCGCCCCAGAAGCGTGCGTCGTGATCGGCGCCGGCTCCGAACCATTTCGAGGTGTTGTGGCCGTAGCTTTTGATCAGCGCCGTATTCTTGCCCACGAGCACGTTGATCAGGTAGTCGGACTTGAACTTGTCGCCGATGTCGCGCAACGCCTCGAGAGCCATCTTCAGGGCGGCCCGGGCGTCGACCTTGGGTTTGGGGTTGCGGCAGTTGTCGCAGTTGCCGCAATTGTCCTCGGTGTACTCTTCGCCGAAGTAGTGGAGCAGCGTCTTGCGGCGGCACATCGAACTCTCGGCATAGGAGACCGTCTCCTGCAGGAGCAGTTTGCCGATCTCCTGTTCGGCGACGGGCTTGCCCTGCATGAATTTCTCGAGTTTCTGGATATCCTTGTAGCTGTAGAAGGCCAGGCAGTAGCCTTCGCCGCCGTCACGTCCGGCGCGGCCGGTCTCCTGGTAGTATCCTTCGAGTGATTTGGGCATGTCGTAGTGAATCACGTAGCGCACGTCGGGTTTGTCGATGCCCATGCCGAAGGCGATCGTGGCGACGATGACATCGACCCGCTCCATGAGGAAGTCGTCCTGATTGGCGGCGCGTGTGGCGGCATCCATGCCGGCATGATAGGCCCGGGCGCGGATGCCGTTGGCGATGAGCAGTTCGGTGAGCTCCTCGACCTTCTTGCGGCTCAGGCAGTAGATGATGCCGCTCTTGCCCTCGTTCTGTTTGATGAAGCGGATGATTTCGTGGTCGATGTTGTGTTTGGGGCGGATCTCGTAGTAGAGGTTCGGGCGGTTGAACGACGACTTGAAGACCCGGGCATCCGTCATGCCGAGGTTCTTCTGGATGTCCATCTGCACCTTGGGCGTTGCCGTAGCCGTGAGGGCGATCAGCGGGGCCTGTCCGATTTCGTTGATGATCGGGCGGATACGGCGATACTCGGGGCGGAAGTCGTGTCCCCATTCCGAGATGCAGTGGGCCTCGTCGATGGCGTAGAACGACACCTTTATTTTACGCAGGAAGGCGACGTTGTCCTCCTTGGTGAGCGATTCGGGGGCGAAATAGAGCAGTTTGGTCTTGCCGTCGAGCACGTCCTGGCGCACCTGGGCCACGGCGGTCTTGTTGAGCGACGAATTGAGGAAGTGGGCGATGCCCGATTCGGCCGAGAAAGTGCGCATGGAGTCGACCTGATTCTTCATCAGGGCGATCAGCGGCGAGATGATGATCGCTACGCCGTCCATCAGGAGTGCGGGCAACTGGTAGCACAACGATTTGCCGCCGCCCGTAGGCATCAGCACGAAAGTATCCTTGCCCTCCAGCACGTTGCGGATTACCGCCTCCTGATTCCCTTTGAATGACGAGAAGCCGAAATATTCCTTCAGCTTGTCATGCAGCAGGGATGAATCGAACTGTTTCATTTCGCCGTTTGTATGCTTTAAAAGAAAATTCAACGTAAAGATAAAAATTTTTTCGGAAAAAAGCATAACTTTGTAAAAAATTATATCCTGCGTCATGCGACTTTACACCAGCGAACTGGTCAAGAAATACAAGGCCCGAACGGTTGTCGACCATGTGTCGATTGATGTGAATCAGGGCGAGATCGTCGGCCTGCTCGGCCCCAACGGAGCGGGTAAAACCACCACCTTTTACATGATCGTGGGGCTCATCAAACCCAACGAGGGCCGGATCTTTCTGGAGACCGACCAGGGCCAGGTCAGCGAGCTGACCTCGCTGCCGGTCTACCGTCGGGCCCAGCTGGGCGTGGGCTATCTGGCCCAGGAGGCGTCGGTCTTCCGCCGGCTGACCGTCGAGGAGAACATCCGCGCCGTGCTGGAGATGACCGACTACTCGAAGGAGTACCAGAACGAGCGCGTCGAGGCGCTCATCGAGGAGTTCCGCCTGCAGAAGGTTCGCAAGAGTCTGGGTATCCAGCTCTCGGGCGGCGAACGGCGCCGTACGGAGATTGCCCGGGCCGTGGCCATCAATCCGGCCTTTATCCTGCTGGACGAACCCTTCGCCGGGGTGGACCCCATTGCCGTGGAGGATATCCAGTCGATCGTGGCGACTCTGAAGCACAAGAACATCGGAGTGATCATCACCGACCATAACGTCGACGAGACGCTGGCCATCACCGACCGCACCTACCTGCTCTACGAGGGCAGGATCCTCAAGACGGGTACGGCCGAGGAGTTGGCCGCCGACCCGATGGTGCGCAAGGTCTACCTCGGACAGCACTTCGAGTTGAAGAAGAGCCACCAGTTGACCCAGGAGATGAAGAACCGCAAGGGCGAAGAGTTGCGCCAGGCGGCCTCGGAGGAGGCTCGCAAGGCGGTGGATGAGGCCCGCAAGGCGGTCGATGAGGCGCAGAAGGCCGATGAAGAGGCCCGCCTGGCGGTCGATGAGGCCGACCGGGCCGAAGTTGAAGCCCGCAAGGCGGTCGATGAGGCTCGGAAGGCGGTCGACGAGATTCGCGGTGACAAGCATTGAGAACCGCCCGAGAGGGGGGGGAGGAGAAGCGAATGGTTGGAGGGCTTCCCGGCTGTGAGGCAGTGAGGCGAATGGTTGGAGGACTTCCCGGCTGCGAGGCAGTGAGGCGAATGGTTGGAGGGCTTCCCGGCTGTGAGGCAGTGAGGCGAATGGTTGGAGGGCTTCCCGGCTGTGAGACAGGGAGCGGCTGTGAGATGGGGTGATTGTGAAGCGGGGCGGTTGTGAGACGGGGCGGTTGTGAAGTAGGGCGATTGCGAGCCGGGCGGTCGAAGAGGCCTCGTTCCTTGCTCGTGGAGGCCTGCCGACAGAAGGACAGAAGGACAGAAGGTTAGTAGGTTGATAGGTATATGGACAAAACGGTTCCGCCAGGCCGCGTCAAAGGCACGCTGACGCCGCCCTGCTCGAAAAGTTATGCACAGCGTGCTCTGGCTGCGGCCCTGCTCTCGGAAGAACCCACGGTGTTGCGCAATCTGGAATTCTGCGACGATACGCGCTCGGCGCTGCACTGCATCCGTACGCTCGGCGCCCGCGTCGAACAGGTCGACGCCACGTCGCTCTCGATCCGCGGCGGTCTGAATCCCCACGGCCGGACGCT
>NZ_NFLR01000032.1:0-15190 GCF_002161005.1 Alistipes sp. An116 | reverse complement strand
CATTCTACGATAGTCTGGCAAAGATAAATTCAAATCGTTGCGCTCGTTTTATCTCTGTAAATTCCTAATCATCAATATTTTCAAAGAACTTTCATGATTTTTTACCGGACACTAGTGATATGACATAATTAAAATCTGACAATCTCTAACTCGATTTTTATTTTAATGTCGGTTAATTGCGAATGTGTTAATGGAATGCTAATAGATGAATTTTGAACAACGATTACAGATAAAAATAGTAATTGGCTATATTATCATGTTTATTATCGGAATAAGCATGGTTTTTATTTTGGTGCATGAACGCGGGCGCATCAGGGAGATAGAAGCCGGCACGGAAACCATCCGGCAGGTGCGCCGTGACATCAGTAACGCCCACCGCCTCATTACCAGACTTGCCCTGTTGGGTGAGTGTGTCATCGGCTGGGACGAAACGGACTACCGCCACTACCATGCCCAGCTCCTGCGCACCGACAGCCTATTGCAAGCCATGAAACCAATCTGTCGCGAATACGTGCAACCGGCACAGATAGACACGCTCCGCTCCCTCCTTGCGGACAAGGAAACCCACCTGCGGCACATCATGGAGGTAATGGAGCGGCAGAACGAGGCGGACAGCCTACTGGTGAACCACCTGCCTGAAGTGGCTCGACGGGCGACGCGTGTCCGTACCATAAAACAAAAGAAAAGCGGGCTGGCCGGTTTCTTTGGCGGCAAAAAGACCGTACAAATAATTCCGTCCGCCAAAGAACTGCACGAGTTCAGCGACAGCCTGACCGCCCTGCAACGGAAACAGGCAGCAGAGATGGAAGCCTATGCCGACAGCCTGCACTTACTTGGGAAAATTTTGAACTCACAACTAAACAGACTAATTAATGATTTGGACGATCAGGCTCAAAAAACCTTTACACAGAAAAGCATTGCAATAGCAAACGCACAAAAACTATCCGTAAAACTATTCACCGCAACTATAGCAGGAGCTATTATATTGCTCATATTCTCTCATTTAATAATAATGCGTGATCTTCGTAGACGAGAACGCGACCGTAAGGAATTGGAGAATTTATTGGTGCAAAATCAGACTCTCTCCGATGTCCGAAAAAAAATCATAATGACTCTTTCTCATGATATCCGCGGCCCACTGAATGCCATTACGGGCAGCGCTGAACTCGCCATAGACACAAAGGATAAGAGACGGCGTAATATATATCTTGAAAATATTCTGAATTCTTCCCGCCACATAGCCAGACTCGCCAATAGCCTGCTCGACCTGTCCCGCCTGAACGAGGCCAAGGAAACCCTTAATCCCGTCCCGTTCAATCTCATTCCCTTTCTTGACAGGATAGCTGACGAATATACACGGCCGGCCAATGACAGGGGGCTGCTCTTTTCCAGGGACATCAATGTCCCGGACATCACAGTTTCCGGTGACGCCGACCGCATGGAACAAGTATTGGACAATCTGTTGTCAAATGCCGTCAAGTTCACAAAGTCCGGTTCGGTAAGTTTTTCCGCCTCGTATGAAAAAGAAATTCTGACAGTCCGGATACAGGATACGGGCATAGGCATGGACGGGAAAACCGTGGAGCGGATATTCCAGCCCTTTGAACGGGCCGCACCCGAAGTGGACGCCGAGGGGTTCGGGCTCGGTCTTGCGATAACCCGTGGGCTTGTCAGCCTGCTTAAAGGAGATATTTCCGTGTCCAGCCGTCCGGGTGAGGGTAGTTCCTTTGAAATACGGATTCCTCTTTCCCCGACGGACGAACCGATAAAAGACACTGCTATCCCGGTTAAAGGCAGACTGAGCCTTCCGCAAAGGATCCTTGTGGTCGATGACGACCCGATACAGTTGCGCATCGTCGGAGAAATGCTGGAAAGGAACGGCGTGTCATGCTGCAAGTGCCAGAATGCCCAGGACGTGGTAAACGAACTGCGCCGGACCCGTTACGACATTATCCTGACAGACATACAGTTGCGCGGCACGGGAGGTTTCGACCTGCTGTACCTGCTGCGGCACTCCAACATAGGTGACTCCAAAACGGTACCGGTCGCTGCAATGACTGCCCGGAATGACGGGAGCGACTGCCGCTATTCGGAAGCCGGCTTCTCCGGCTGCATCCGCAAGCCGTTTTCCATGAACGAACTGCTGGCGTTCCTGTCATCCATTACGGAGAAGGAGAAAGCCGAGCAACCCACTTCGGCTGACTTCTCCGCATTGGCCGCCGACATCGAAGACAGGAAATGGATTCTGGAGACATTCATCAGGGAATCCCTAAAGAACAAGGCGGAGCTTCAGGAATCCCTTTCGGACATGGAAATGGATTTCGGACGGATGAAGGAGACACTCCACCGCATGTACCCGGTATGGGAGCAGCTGGGCATATCCCACGAACTGGAATGGTTCAGTGAAATACTGCATGACGACGAACCGGACAGGCATACGGTCCAAACGCATACGGAGGAAATAATCGGTCGTATATGCGGACTGATTGCAGAAGCGGAAAGGCTACTGTCAGAAACTGTAAACGGACAACAATAGAAAACGAGACATATAATGAAGCACAAAATACTTATCGTAGAGGACAATATCATGCTGGCTGGCCAGCAGAAAAGGTGGCTTGAAAAGTCCGGATACGTGGTTTCGAGCACGATAGACGAGCCGGGTGCCAGAAAGCGGATAAAGTCGGAACACTTCGACCTGGTTCTTGCCGACGTGCGCCTGCCCGAGGGGGACGGTATATCCCTGCTCGAATGGTTTCGCAAAGAGAAAATCGACATTCCTTTCATCGTCATGACCGATTATGCCTCCGTGCCCGACGCCGTGAGAGCCATCAAGCTTGGCGCGGACGACTATCTTGCAAAGCCCGTGCAGATGGATGAGCTTCTTGAATTGATCAAGGATATGTTGCAGCCGAGTTCCCGGGTCTATGACAGGGACAGGAGCCTTTTCCGCAGGAACAGCCCGCAGATGCTTGAGGTGGAGAACCTTGCCCGGACTGTCGCCCCGTTTGACATATCCGTGCTTATCCTCGGACCGAACGGAGCTGGCAAGGAATCCGTCGCGCAGCGGATACATTACTCCAGCAACCGCAGGGAAAAACCGCTGGTAGCCGTCAACTGCGCCGTCCTTCCCAAGGAGCTGGCGCCTACCCTCTTTTTCGGACATATGAAAGGGACTTTCACGGGTGCGGACAGCAACAAGGACGGATATTTCGACCTGGCCAGGGGCGGCACGCTGTTCCTTGACGAGATAGGCACGCTGCCCCCGGAAGTGCAGGCTATGCTCCTGCGTGTCTTGCAGGAAGGAACCTATCTCCCAATTGGCAGCAGCCGGGAAAGGAAGGCCGATGTGCGCATAGTGGCCGCCACCAACGAGGATCTGCAACTGGCCATCAGGGAAAAACGCTTCCGTGAGGACCTGTACCATAGGCTGGGTGAGTTCGAGATAGTCCTGCCTTCGCTGCATGATTGCCCGGAAGACATCCTGCCGCTGGCGGAACACTTCAGGGAGAAGTTCTCCAAAGAACTCAAACGGCAGACGGAAGGGTTTACTCCCGAAGCCGGTCGGCTGATGCTTTCCTACCGGTGGCCGGGCAACGTGCGTGAATTGCAGAACAAGGTCAAGAGGGCTGTGTTGATGGCCAGGCAGACGGTAATAGAAGCGGCAGAACTGAACATCCGGCAGGAAGAAACGGACGGCGGAATCAACCTGTTCCCGGAAACGGAAGCGGAGGAGAAACAGTCCATCCTCAAGGCACTGACGGCAAGCAGAGGTCACCGTAGGAAAGCGGCGGAAATGCTGCATATAGACCTTCCACCCTGTACCGGAAAATGAAAAAATACGGTCTGCTTGACAAATGAACGGCATCTTTTTCATTGTCAGCAGCAAGATATGGAAGAAAAAGGCATTACAGAATGGAAGAAAATGCCTACCTTTGCAAAAAGGCCGGAGAACTGTGCGCCGCATAAGTTCCGGCCATGACATATTGAACTGATAGCGGCAAAGGCTGGAGTCCTGCCGGTTATCATACATAAGTCGCAAGACGTCTCGGATGGGAATCTGACAAATTCAAAAATACAGAGACTATTGCGTGAGGCTTATGCTATGCCTTATAGCGTGAGCCCATGCATGTTTCTGTATTGGGCTTTGTCAGAGCCTCCGTCCGAAGCTGCGTGGGTTTCACGCTTCTTCATTTAAAGAGGATTAATAGACAAAGGCATGGCAAAGTTACAGGTAGTGATAGCAATGACATTGGACGGGGCCGTTCCACCGGAAGGCGAACCGTTGTTGGAGTGGGTAAAATCGGACAGGAAGGGCTTCCCGCACTGGCGGAAGCGTTCCACCATGCACCTGTTTCCCGGCTATCCCCTTGTCGAACTTATCTGTGAGAAAGACACTTCCGGACCTTCCACCGTCTTCCATGCGGAAATATACGATGAGAAAGGCGTGGAACTCCTGAGAGGGTTGTCGGTTTACCGGCTCATAGACGAGCTGGTCATCTTCCTTTTCCCTTCCGCCGGCGTTTCCCGTCTGTCCGTTTCCGCCCACCTCCCCTCGGGCAACTGGCGGCTTGTCAAATCCAAAACTTTCCGGAACGGCGTGTGCCGTCTGAATTATTGCAGGATGTTGCAATAGTCCGTTGCAGGACATTGCAAATGCAATATGCCCGTCAGCCTCCATTTCGGAAGGCTGATTTTTTATTTCTATGGTATTCAGTGGTTTATGCTTTTCGAATATAATAATCTGCCGCGTTGGTCTATGATTTGGCCTTTATCATATTGAAACCTGTTGCGCAACAGTGTGAGAAACGAAGTATTCACGCACTAAAACAGAATTCAGTATGATACAGATAGACCGGGAGACATTCCAGATGATGCTCCACCAGATTATGGAACGCTTCGACAAGATAGAGGACAGGCTGAACCGCATGAACCGGCAGACGGCCGCCCTTGAAGGCGACAAGCTGCTCGACAACCAGGACATGTGCGAACTGCTCGGCGTGACCAAGCGCACCCTTGCGCGTTACCGGCAGAAGAAGCTCGTGACCTACTACATGATTGACGGGCGTACCTATTACAAGGCATCCGAAGTACAGGAGTTCCTGAACAGGAAAGGGAAGGTGCTGCCCGCAAGAATCAAAAAGGAATTGGGTATTCAATCTTAATCAGACAAGACACATGGAAATAATATGTATAGACAAAAAGACTTTTGACGAGTTCCGGACGCGTTTCTGTGAACTTGAAAGCCGGCTGGCCCGGCTGTGCCGCTCGTGTGAGGACATGGGGCTGAAGAACTGGATGGACAACCAGGATGTATGCGACGTGCTCCACATATCGAAGAAGACACTGCAAGTGTACCGTGACAAGGGACTGCTGCCTTTCACACGCATCAAGCACAAGATGTTCTACAAGCCTGAAGACGTGCATAATCTGTTGGAATCGAATTATCACCCTTTAAAAAGAAAGCCATGAGTTACCATTTCATAGAGAGGAAAGATCCTCACGTCGAAGTCCTTTTCCAGGGACTGGAAAATCTGGAAAGAATGCTGTCTGACATGGAAAAGGCTCCCAGACCGATGTTCAAGGGAGAACGCTTCCTGACGGACGAGGAACTGTCCGGCATACTCAGGATAAGCCGGCGCACCTTGCAGGAGTACCGCACGTTCGGTGTCATCCCTTATTACCTCCTTCAAGGAAAGGTGCTCTACAAGGAATCCGACATCCAGAAAATGCTGGAGGATGCCTACAAGAGATGCCGGGAAGAACAGAGGTGGGTATAGCGTAAAATAGAAATGGAGAAACAGATCCTGCGGTTGTTTCTCCATTTTTCTATTATCATCCTGCAAGTTGCCGCCGTTTCCGCTTTTTCTCCTCGAATTCCTCCTCATAAAGGAATGCCCTCCGGTTGACAGAGGAATCCTTCAGCTTTTTCATATCCTCCTCCACTTTCTTGTCAGTGACTTTTGCATAGATCTGTGTGGTTTCGATACGCATGTGCCCCATCATGCGTGCCACCGTTTCAATCGGAACTCCGAGCGAGAGGGTAATATGAGTGCCGAAATTATGCCGGGCCTGATGGAAGGTCAACGGGAAGCCGTACACTTTGCCCAGTTCCGTAACAAGGGTAAGGAAATACTTGCGGCAGTAAAGGTTGAACACATTGTCGCCGTTTCTTTGCCCCTTATACTTCTCGATTATCTTCATCGGGATGTCCAGCAGCCGGACGGAAGATGGTGTGTCCGTTTTCTGCCTTTTGTAGTGTATCCACCAAGTGCCGTCGTCAGCCTGCGTGATGTCGTCCGTCTTCAGCCTTTTCAGGTCGACAAATGCCAGTCCGGTGAACGAAGAAAGAAGTATCAAAGCAAGGGAGATAGATTTAGAGAAGAATAAACGCAAAGCGTTGTAAATAAGCGGTTTTGCAGTTGTTTGCCATTACAGCCAAACAGCAAGGAAAGGCAGGATAATGCAAGGTTTCCGCTACCAAGTCATTACCTGTTCCGCTACCTGTCTGAAGCCTGAAATACAGCGTTCCTAATGCTTGTAAACAAGCATTATACGTGCGGCAAGGGCTTCAAATCCGCAGATTTAACAGCGTCCGTTCCGTTTGCGCCGTTCTGCCCCGTTTCCAATTCTGTCGGTCAGCAATGTATCACTAATATTGCAACCAAAAAAGTCATGGAAATGAAGACAGAAATGAAAGTGCTGCTCTACATCAAGCGCAGCGAAAAGGACAGGGACGGGCTGTCGCCCCTCATGGGCAGGATAGCCGTCAGGGGAAAGAACAACTCCATCGCGCAGTTCTCCTGCAAGTTCAAGGTGGACGTGAGGCTGTGGAACGCCACGGCTCAACGGTGTACGGGCAAGAGCCGGATGGCGGTCATGGCAAACCGCGAGATTGAACGCACGCTATTGCTGCTGCGCCAGCGTTTCAACGAACTTAAAGATATCAAGGGGATTGTTTCGGCAGAGGAAGTGAAAAACGCCTACCAAGGTCAGGCGGAATCTCAGGACACCCTCATGAAGCTGTTCGGGGAACACAACAGCGACTACGCCTTGCGCGTGGGCGTGAACCGTGCCATGAACACCTATTACCAGTACACGAACACTTACCGCCACCTTGCCGTGTTCGTGAAAGAAAAATATCATCTTTCGGATATGCCCGTCAAGCAGATTGACGGTAACTTCATCGAGGATTTCGACATGTACATGCGCACCGTCAAACGGTTCAAGCCAAGGACAATAGTCGGTCACATCAACCGCCTGAAATGCGTGATGATGCTTGCCGTGTTCCGCGGAATCATCCCTTTCAGCCCGTTCAAGGGGTACAGCCCCCAAAAGCCGGAGTTCAAGCAGATGTACCTTACGGAAGAGGAACTGGCCAAGTTCGCCAACATGACCTACGACACGCCCAACCGCAATTTCACGAGGGACATGTTCCTGTTCTCGTGCTGGACTGGCATCTGCTACTGCGACATGAGGGCATTGACGGAGAAGAACCTCGTGAAAGCCGAGGACGGAAGCCTATGGATTCATACGGAAAGGCTGAAAACGGGCACTCCCGAATGTGTGCGCCTGATGGAGATACCGCTCGCCATCTTGGAGAAATACAGGGGCATGGATGCCAACGGGAAACTGCTGCCCATGCTCACAAAGGAGAGCATGAACCGCCACCTGAAGAAAATGGCCGTGATGTGCGGTATCAACCGCCCGATTTCATTCCACCAGAGCAGGCATACCTTCGGCAGCATAATCTGTCTTTCGCAGGGCATTCCCATCGAAACGGTGAGCAAAATCATGGGACACAAGCATATCAAGACCACGCAGCGGTACGCGAAAGTCACGCAGGACAAGATAGACCGTGACGTGGACAGGCTGGGCGAAGCCATTGAAGGCAAGTTCTCCCTGTTCGGGATTGATTCGGCTCCTTCCCCGATTCATAAGGACATTACCCGGCGCAGGGTCAATCCGAGTTGGAAACAGAAAGCTATTGTCAAACAAATGATGGAGGGATAGGCCATGCGAAGCACGTTCAAGCTATTGTTCTACATCAACCGGCAGAAGTTGAAGAAGAACGGCAAATGTCCGATAATGGGTCGCGTCACCCTTGACGGTAAGGTTTGCCAGTATTCCACGGGGCTGGAAGTCGAGCCTACGTATTGGAACGCCGATACGGGCAGGGCTTCCACTGACGGACGCAAGGAGAGCCTTGACAGCGAGAAGAAAAAGGAGCTGGTCAGGCTGAACGATGCCCTGTCCGCACTGGAAGCCAAAGCACATGCCGCCTACAAGGAGAACGTGGACAGTTACGGCTTCGTGTCGGCAGAAATCATCAAGAACGCCGTGACGGGCAAGTCGCAGGTGAAGGAAACCCTGCTTGCGTTGATGGATGAGCATAACGAAGAATATGCCAAGCGTGTGGGCATTGACAGGACAAGGCACAGCTATGTCCGCTATCTGACCACACGCAAGCACATCCACAATTTCATGAAGTACAAGTACAACATGGAGGACATGCCGTTGCGCTCGCTGACCATGCGCTTCATGACCGACTTCACGTTTTACCTTTCCACCGTGCTGAAATTGAAGGTATCGGCATACAACGACTACCTCATCCTGCTGCACAAGATGACGCGGCTCGCCTTGAAGAAGCATATTCTCAAACGCGACCCTTTCGCGGGACACAAGATAGAGAAGGTTCCGGTGAACCACCGCTACCTGACGGGTGAGCAGTTTGAGAAGCTGTTGAAAGCCAAGCTGCCCACATACCGACTTTGTCATACGAGGGACTTGTTCGTCTTTTCGACTTTCACGGGCATCGGGAGGGCGGATTTAGCGAATTTGACGGAGGACAACATCATCACGAAGGAGGACGGTAGCAAGTGGATTCACATCGCCCGTCAGAAGACCAAGGCAGAGTGCCATATCAAATTGTTGGACATACCCTTGCGCATCATTGAGAAGTATCGCGGAGAAGGCAAGGACGGCAAACTGTTTTATGTGCCAATCACCGGAAACCTCAACCGCAGCCTGAAAATGATTGCCGAACAATGTGGCTTGGACTGCCATCTTACCTACTATCAAAGCCGTCACTCCTTCGCAACCCTGATTTGCCTGAACAACGGCGTGCCGATAGAAAGTATCAGCAAGATGATGGGGCATTCCTCCATCCGCACCACGCAAATCTATGCGGAAATCACCAACCAGAAGGTGAGCCGTGACTTGGCTGTATTGTCCGAGACCACAAAAGGCAAGTTCTCCCTGCCTGATGACGGGATGCCATCGCGTGTGTTCAAATGCGGCAATTACAGCGGCTGGAAAAAGGAATGTAAACGGAATTCAGACAATGAAAAATGATGCGGACATGGAAAGAGGAATAATCACAATCACTGAAAACGGGGCGGTCACGATGCCGACCGCTCCCGTTTGGATGACGCAGCAGGAGATGTGCGATGCGTTCAATGTGTTCGGTTGCTATATTCGTAAGGCTATTGCTGTCATTTACAAAAACAATGAATTGTCGGAAGAGGAAACGGTGCGACATATCAGGCTGGACTACAGGATTTGCTATGACGTGTACAGCCTTGAAATGGTGATTGCCGTGGCTTTCAGGTTGCGAAGCCGCGAGGCAATGGCTTTCAGACGGTTCATCATGGACAAACTCTGTTCTTTCAATAGAGGAAATTCCATCCATTTGTTTTTTCGCTATCCAATGCCCATCCCCGATGCGCATGTTAGGATAAAGCGAAACGACCTTCCCATAAAGAGTAAGCCGATGGCTAGGCAGTTATCTTGCAGCCATCGGCTTACTCAGTTTTTGCAAGTATCAAATCACGTTTCCAAACGATAGGCGTTCCGATAACCGCTCATCACCATCTTTTCGATGTCCGATTCCTTATACAGAATTTTTCCACCCAACTGGTAATAGGCAATCATCCCGTTGCTGCGGTAGTCCTGCAAGGTGCGGCGGCTCACCTTGAGCCATGCTGACACCTCCTTGTCCGTCAGGAACTGTTCGTTACTTGGCGAAGCCTTGTGCCCCGCATCCATTCTTTCGATACCTTCAAACAAAGCATCCAGCTTTCCGATGAAGCCGACCTCCAGTTCACGGTCGGCAAGAATCAAGTCGTTCATAATTTACAGTGGATTTAGTGGTTATACATATTATTGTCTGATTAGATGCTACAGCCACGATAGGCTGCATCCTTACGCCTGTCCTCCACGAGCCGGACGATGCGCTGCACATCCTCCGGCTTGTAGAAAATCTTGTGCCCTATCTGCGAGTAAGCCAGCGTACCGTTGTCGCGGAGCGTCTGCAAGGTTCGCGGACTGATGCGCAACTGTTGGCAGACCTCTTGGTTGTCCATCCAACGGCTGAGCCGTTTCCCTTCCCTCTTGCGGAGGATTTCATTTACCCGGTCGGACAGGCGGTTGAGCTTGCCGACCATCTCTTCGTACTTTTCTTTCGAAATAATTACTACATTCATTTCTTATACTGATTTTAGTGTTAATAATCCGTTTTGCCTGCAAAGTAAATCCGTTGTTCGCATGGAACAATGGATTTGCAATGAGGTGGCAGCTTGTGGCAGCAAGTGGTCGGGAGTGGCGTAATCTACCGAACCCGTAGCGTCTGTTCCAAGCGTCAGTGATGCAAAGAAAAGTGAAGTCCGGCATAATCCGACCACTTCACATCTGTGTGGCAGCATTTGGCGTCGGTGTGGTAGCCTGTGGCGTTCTTCGGTTTCTAATGCCATCCGAAAATATGTTCTTCTGGTTTCCTAAAAGCCATATCCTTAAATCCGCCCTGACAGCTCCAATTAAGCCCTTAAAATTTCCAATGCCCGTTTCATGTACTATGGCAAAACGGCGCAGCCTGTACCGCTTAGGCAATGCGTAAAGTGCAAAACCGTACATTGTTGTCACACTCAGTCCAATCCTTTGACTGTCTGTTTTATAGCCATTTCCTTTGCAATCGATAATCGGTCAAATGTGCGCACAACGACCAACATTGTTAAACATTTAATTCAAACAAGTATGAAGAAAAATTTAAGCAGCCAAAACATGGATGCAGCATTGCAGGATTTTTTAGGTAGCAAGCCGAGTATGGAAACCCCGAAGCCGGAACCCCAGCCTGCTGACACGCAGGAACAGCAGGAAAAGGCAAGCGAGGTTGTACAGGAACAGGCAAGTGAAACCGTGCCGGAACAAGTAGATGAAACTCCGCAAGTGGTACGCCGCATCAGCGGCAAGCAACGCAGGGCATCGTTGGAGGATTACAAGGAAACATTCCTTCCCGTTCCGGTCATCGAAGACCGCAAGCCCGTGTTCCTCAGCCGCCGCACGCGCGACGCCCTTGACCGCATCGTCCGCATGTTCGGCGAGCGCAGGATGAGCGTGTCGGGACTGGTGGAGAACATCGCCCGGCAGCATCTTGCCACCTACGGGGAGGACATCGAGGCATGGCGTAAACTCTGAGAATTAAGGTGCTGATTGACGGGATGTAGTTCGGAGTTACTCTGAACCTGTCCAACGGAGTTTTGAGGGGAGCAAGTTTGTGTTTCGGGCATACCGAAACCGCCTGCTCCCACTCCGAAACTCCGTGGAAGCTACATCCCGTTGGTCTATTATGTATGCATACTTTAATCATTAGAAATCAATGGAACAGAAACGGAAAACTGGCAACAGAAACAAGGGAGGCCGCCCCAAGAAGGGAGCGGCAGACAAGCTGAAATACCGCCTTACGGTGAAGATGGCGACATCGGACTACTACACGCTGAAAGGCAAGGCACGGAGCGCAGGCATATCCGCCGGGGAGTTCCTGCGCCGTTGCATGAGGGAAGGGCAGGTTAAGGAGCGGCTCACGCCGGAACATACTGGTTACGTCCGCAAGCTCTGCGGCATGGCGAACAACCTGAACCAGCTTGCGCACAAGGCGAACGCCGCAGGCTTCGTCACGGTGAGGATGGAGTGCCGAATACTCGTGGCACGGATTGAAGAATTGCTGAACTTAATCCTCTTATGACAGCCGGATATGATAGCTAAAATCGTAAAGGGAAGCAATTTCAGGGGTGTGGTAAACTACATTCTTGACAAGGGAAAGGACGCTAAAATCCTTGTCTGTGACGGTCTGTTTGCCGAGGACAAGGACACGATAGCCATGAGCTTCGAGGCACAATCAAAGATGAATCCGAAGGTTACGAAGCCTGTCGGACACATCTCGTTGGCTTTTCATAAGGAAGATGAACACCGTCTTACAGACCGTGCAATGGCAGGAATAGCGTTGGAATACCTGAAGGAAATGGGGATAACTGACACGCAGATACTCATCGTGCGCCACTTCGACAAGGAGCATCCGCATGTGCATATAGCGTTCAACCGTATCGCCAATGACGGCAGGACAATCAGCGACCGCAACGAGCGGATACGCAGCGCACGCATCTGTAAAGAGCTGACAAGAAAGTATGGTCTTTATTTCGCCAGCGACAAGGAACAGGTGAAACAACATCGCTTGAAAGAGCCTGACAAGACCATGTACGGGCTTTATACTATCCTTAAATCGGAGGTTTCAAGGTGTGGAAACTGGAACATGCTTGCCTCTAATCTGAAGAAACAAGGCGTGGACGTGCGGTTCAAGTTCAAGGGCAATTCGGACGAGGTACAGGGTGTAGTTTTCACCATGAACGGCTACTCGTTCAGTGGTTCCAAGATTGACAGGCGGTTCAGCTATTCCAAGATAGATGCAACGTTGAACGCCAACCGTCAAGAGGAACGGCAAAGGCTAATGGTCAGCCAAGCGGCAGACTACCGACATCCGGCATCGCCACCATCACAGTTTGAGCCAAAAGGCAGTGATGACTTGTACAGCGGCTCGATAGGTCTTTTCATGCCCGATAATGCAAACGCGCAGACGGATGAGAACTATTTTGAGGAACAGTTAAAACGCAAGAACAAGAAAAAGAAACAACGTAAAATAAGATTCTAAACATGGATAATAATGAAGTTTATGCGCTCTTCGAGGACATCAAGAATGGCTTAAAGGGCATCAATGACAGATTGGAGAACGCTCCAAAAGTAAGTAACAGCCAATCGGGAGAACAAGCTCCTGTAATGGATTTGGCTCCCATAAAGGACTTGTTCGACAGTTCCGCGAAGGAGCATCAGACTCAGACCAAAGCCTTGCTGACCAAGTATGCGGAAGCGGAAGTAAAGACATCGAACAGGATTCTGCATCTGTTGCGTGACTTGAATGAATCGTTTGTCCGAAGTTCGGAAGAGCGGAAGGATGAGCCGCAGGAATATATCCACCGCCATTGTTTCGACATTAGGTCAAGCAAAGTGTTCTCTCTTTTGGTCGGCATGGGTGTCGTGTGCAGCCTCTCCATCTGGGGCAACATCGAGCTTTGGCAGTCCAAGCGGCAGTATGCGGACGATGCTTTGAAGTTCCGCGTCATCCGCTCATGGGGAGGTTGCGATGCCAATCACATCCTCTGGATGAATGACGTGTTCGACATCCGGCGTGACGAGGAAACCATTGAAAGGCTACGCCAAGTGGCTGACGGCTATGACAAAAAGTTAAAGTCTTTATCTGACAGCCTGATGCAAGAGAAACTGCAAGTGGAACAAATTACCAATAACAAAAAGTAACGTGAATGGCATCAGTAAAAGTGAAATTCCGTCCTTCTTCCATAGACGGCAAGGAGGGCAGCATCTGTTATCAGGTGATACACAACCGCGTGGTCCGCCAAATCAGGACGGACTACCGGATATTTGAAAACGAGTGGAACGGGAAAACATTGACAGTCGTCGTTCCTGTTTGGGCAAGCGATGAGCGTAAGAACTATCTGCAATCGGTTGTGAGGTGTATTGAATGGGACATCAAGCGCCTGAGAGTCATTATCTCTTTGTATGACAAGAGAAATGGGATTTATACGACAGACGATATTGTCGCTAAATTCGATAAACAGGCAAACGAGCAATCCTTGTTCAGCTTTATGCAGGAGGTTATCGGCCAGTTGAAACGGTTGAACAGAATCCGCACATCGGAAACTTATGCCGCCACGCTAAGCAGCTTCATGAAGTTCCGTAACGGACAGGACATCCTGTTGTGTGAGGTGAATAGCGACACGATGATGCTCTATGAGGCGTGGCTGAAAACCAAGGGCATCTGCCCGAACACCGTTTCATTCTACATGCGCATCCTGCGGGCTGTGTATAACCGCGCCGTGGAAAAGGAACTGGTGGAACAGAAACACCCTTTCAAACACGTTTACACGGGAATCGACAAGACGGTCAAACGCGCTGTGCCATTAAAGGCAATCAAGCGTATAAAGGAACTTGACCTGACGTTGAAGCCACATCTTGACTACGCACGGGACATGTTTCTCTTTTCGTTTTACACCCGTGGCATGTCATTCATTGACATGGCCTATCTCAAGATGTCGGACTTGAAGAACGGTGTCATCACTTATCGGAGGAAAAAGACCAGCCAGCAGCTTAGCATCAAGTGGGAGAAGTGTATGGCGGAGATTGTCACCAAGTATAAAGACCGTTCCGCCACACAATACCTGTTGCCGATTATCACTGACCCGTTAGCTGATGAGAGAATTCAGTATCGTAATGCCCTCTGTCGAATAAATGTGGCTTTGAAAGAGGTTGCGCGGTTGGCAAGCCTATCAATACCGCTGACGATGTACTGTGGCCGCCATAGTTGGGCGAGCATTGCCAAGAGCAAGAATATACCGATTTCCGTCATCAGCGAGGGTATGGGACACGATTCGGAGGAAACCACGCGCATCTACCTTGCATCGTTGGATTCCAATGTGATAGACAAGGCAAACAGCCTTATATTGAAAGACTTGTAATCAGAAGTTCTTAGGAGATTTGTTTTGCAAAAATCGGAATCTCTTGATAAGAGATAAATGTCGGAGGAATAAGGCGTAATAATCAGTGCGTTAGATGAGCGAAAAAAGCCGTTCTGCCTAACAAATCAGTATAAATAAGCCTCCCATAACGCATTATCAGCGGCGATTTTAACGGATTCTGCAATATTATGCGTACCTTTGCGACATAACCATTAACTCTTATCAAGAGATGAATTTCAAGGAGATACTGCATAAATTCCGTACCGAATCATTCACGGAGCGAGAGAAAGGTACAAAATTCGAGCGTCTGATGCGCTCATGGCTGCTGACAGACC
>NZ_NFLR01000031.1:0-17753 GCF_002161005.1 Alistipes sp. An116 | reverse complement strand
GGGACTCGGCACATGTGACCTCAAAGCACCCCTCCCAGGGGTCGGGGGTGTCTGCCAAAATTCGCGGAATCACTCGTGCGCAGCGCGAGTGCGAGTCCCGTTTTCCGCTCCAGAGGGGGGCTCCATCCTTGCCGCCTATGACCGCCTGATCCAGGAGAACAGGACACCGACCTGTTTTGCCGTCAAACAGCTGCTGGGCTCCGCCTCATCGAGTCGGATGGTGCTGGCGGAGTTTGGTAAATACTGCGAGAAACGGCAGCAGGAGGTAGGCACCCGGATCACGCAGCTCACGGCCAACAAGTACCACCGCCTGCTGCGCTACATGACCGAATATATCCGGGATATCTACCACAAAGAGGACCTTCCGCTGGAGACGATTGACTACGCCTACGTCGATGGATTGAACACCTATATGCAGACCGCGTACAACTGCCACAACAACGGAGCGGTCAATCTGCTCTGCTGCCTGAAGAACTTCATCCTCTATGCTATCCGGAACGAGTGGATTGAGAAGATTGTGATATTTGTGATGTAAGTCCGTCATTACCAATCTTTCGCATAATCTCCATAATACAAGCTAGTAGTATTGGGGTCAAATACATTTCCATTCGGGTTATGAGAAATATATACGCCATACATGTATGTACCGTCCATCCCGTCGGGTTCATAGACCATTAATGCTGTACCAATTATAGCGCCCCATTGTCCTTCGTATTCACCCTGAATGTTCGTAATAAGGTCGCCGAACATAAGCATATTGTTGGCGCTCCAGCCCAACATCCGCCATACCCCAAGATTCAGCGTACCGATTGCCTCCGTATTGAATGAGCTGGATACGGAATAAAAGGGTACGGCGAACGCTCCGTATTGCGACCGCTCCAGTCCGGCAATCGGTTTCCTCGGATGATTGTTCACGGGGAATACCATACCGTTCATTTCGCCTTCGTTCTGGTCTATCACTCCCCACGGGTCGAGAATCTGCACATCCTCGTTTTCGCTCATGTATCCCGACCATGCGTAGTCGAGGTATTTCCCGACCTCGATGCCTCCGGTCGCCTCGGTGTCCCAGAAATATTCGGTGGGCTCCTCGTAGTCCGCCAGCGTCAGTAGCTTGTCGGGCATCGCTTCGCGCATGGCCTTGATGAGTTTTGGATAAGAAGTGGTATTCATGGCGGGCATACCCTCCACTTCACCATAGCCGGCATTGCGATCGAAAAGATTGACGCCATCGAGGTCGTAGGTTTCAAGACAAGCCTTGACCTGTGCCACGAAGTCTGCAATCTGTGTATCGGTCAAGTTGCAGAAGCCCAAACCCGTATTCCCGCCTTCGATTGAAAGACAAACCTTACGACCCTTATCCTGCAAAGGACGGATATGCAGGTCGGCATGTTCCAAAACGTAACGGATATCCGAATTGAGCACCAGCATGGCCCGCTCCGTAGCTTCATCATATCCAATCTGAACCACGCGCAGATTGACGATATTGCCATACGTTCGTTCCCATAAATTCGGGACACTTGGATTCATTAAGTCTTCTTTTGTTATGACCCAAACGTCAGCCAGCAGCGGAGAATAATCAGAGGTATTAACATAGAATACCGTAGTATTCTCAGAGTCCAATTCGTAATCGCCGACCTCCGGTTTGCGGACCTTGACAACATAATAGAGGATGCCGCCATCATCGGACATAGCCACATCGTCCGACGACACCACAATAGGAGCCAGGTATTTCCCTGCTTCAAGCCCGTCGGCCTTGAAGGTCACTTTAATGTTCTCGGAGATTCGTTCTCCGGAGGCTATTGAGATTTGTCCGTTATCGGCAATCTGAATGTTCTCGGCAGGCATGGTCAGAAAATCAGTCCCGTATTTGGCGTTATAGATTTCAACCTGCGATTCATCCGGAGCAGCCTGAAGATTCAGATTCTTTTCGGCCGGGCGGTTCAAACGGCAATACATTGGGTCGGATGTCGTTTCCGTGCCCTCCATTAGATAGACGACGGAGCGCTCGACGGGAGAAAACTGACTGCGAACCGACACATAGGTATTTTCCAGCGACTCCTTGTCAGGGAGTTCTCCGCGTGTCGTATCTATTGGATCGGCGTCGCAGGCCGCAAGGCAAAGTGAGCCCAGCACCATCAGGGATGCAAGGATTCCTCGTTTCATATCATAGTTCCGTTTCATAGTTATTCCTCGGTTTCGTTGATTTTCGGAATTTCAATACCGTCGGGCCAAACAATGTCGGTCTCGGCCACGCCGTCGTTACCGTACATCGAGTAGTCCTTAACGGTATTCCCGGCACCCTCGTTGAATTTCCAGTAACCCAACAGGGTCGGATCAGTCTCGGGATTGGCAATTTCATACATGTTCTCCCAGATCTGCTGCGGCGTGCGGGCCACGGACCAGACACGCGCCTCGGCAATCTTGCCGTTCAGCGGACGGTAATCGTCGTAGGAACGGCCAATGAAGAACTGGTAGGCATCGCCGAAACCGCCGTACTTCTTCTCGTTATCCTCCGTCGGATTCTTCAGGTAGAAGTCATAGAGCGCACGCATGGCCAGGTTGATGCGCGTATCCTCACTCATTGAGGAAAGCCCCATTTCGGTGCCCTCGCTCTGCAGCTCGCCGTTGACATAGACACAAACACGACGGGTTGCCTGGTCGTAAGTGCAGGCCACATGGTACCACTGCCCGGCCGAGAGGTTCTTCGTGGCATCGCGCTCGGGGAACTTGCCGAATTTCGAACCGGCACCCGAACCGTCGAACTGCAACTGCTGACGCTCAAAGTTCGTGTCGCCGATACGAAGCAGGAGGTACTGCTCGACACCCATCACCGAAGAGATATTGACGGCATTGGTGTTCCCGTCGGAGGTGACGGTCGAAGTGGCAAACTGGTCAATGTAGATCAGCGCCTCATAGGTCACGGCCGTCAAGCCGTTCCACGCGCTGCTGTTCGCACCGTATTTGTCGAGCGTCGGGAAGTTGATCCAGTTGCCCGCGCCGAGCTGCGCCGCGACGGTGATGTTCGACGAACGTTTCACCACGTAATAGACCGTCGAGGAGGTCGCCAGCGTCGGGACCGACGACTGCGTGATCGTCACCGGCACAAGGTAGGTTTCGTCCAGCGGCAGAGCCCCGGTCTGCCCGGCACCCTCACCCAGCAGGTTCTGCAGATGGAGCGTGAGCGTCTCGGAGGTCGTCTTGCCCGCGGCAATCGTCGCGGTTTCGGCCGAGAGCGCATAATACTTCGCATCGAGCATCGGCCACGACGTGCCGTAGCGGGCGTTGTAGCGCTCAACCAGCGACGGATCGACCGTCACGGAGAGCATCACGTCCTGATCCGACGGATAGGCCAGCGTCGCCGCGAAGGTCCGGTCGAAGACATCGAGCGTATTCTTGATTGTTGCCGCCTGCACCTCGGAGGTCTTCGCCACGTCGAGGTAAACTACGTTGCCGAACTTGTGGTCGTCGGCCGAGTAGTCGGTGCAGGCCGTCTGGACCGCAACCATTCCGATGCAGGCCAGCAACAGCATATTTTTCCGTGTTTTCATGGTTCACTATTTGGAAGGGTTCAACAGTTGGATGGCATCGCTCAGCAGCGGGTAGTTGCGCTCGACATCGTAGTAGTCGTTGTCGATGTCGTAGGCGGCAAGTCCGGCCAGAGGCCCCAGCGAAACGACCCGCTCGGCCATCTCCGTAATGGCGGCATGTTCGACGACATCCTCGTCGTAGAGCGGAGCCCCGGCTGCGGCCGTCAACAGAAGCCGTTCGGGCGCGATGCCCGCATAGCCCGTGGCATTGGCCACCTGCAGCTTCAGCGTCGTGATGTCGGTCGTCGCCTCCGTATCGAGGACTACATAGTCCAGTTTCGCGCGGTCGGCTTCGGCCACGAAGAGCGGATTGCCCTCATAGACCAGCAGCTGGCCGTCCGTTTTGGCCGCCGAAAGCGTGGCAACAATCGAGGCAGTAGCTGTGGCATCCAGCGGGTCGGCGGTGAACGAATAGCCGTCCAGATCGTTGGCAGCTACCGCGGCAATCACGCCGTCGAGGTAGGTTTTGAGGGCCGCTTCGCCCGAAAATTCCGCCTTGCGTGCGGCGTAGTCCACCTGGTAGAGCACCCGGGTCCCCTTTTCGTGCATCGTGACCATGTCCTCGGCGTCGAAGCGCGAGAAGTTGTCGGCATTTGTCAGCGATACAATGTCCAGTGAGTCGGGCAGGCAGCGCATGTAGTCCTTTTCGCTCGCGGAGGGGGTCGGCGAATTATAAAGTCGGGCGTAGGTCAGGAAATGTTCGCTCTGCTTGTATTCGCGCAGCGCAGCCGTATACTCCGCCCAGAAGGCCGGATCCTGATCTGCGGGGCGCTGCACCTGCCGTTCGACTGCCTCCGTTTCGGTCCAGTCGCTGCATGCGGCGACCCCCAAAGCGAGCGCCGAGACTGCCATGCAGCGGAACAGATTGGTGATGATATGTTTTTTCATGGCGTTGGTCATTAAAGGTTTTTGCGGTCCCACCACACACGGGTTCCCTGCGTGTCGCCCGCGCCGTTGACGGATTCGCTGTTCAGATCGGCGATGGCCGCCTGGAGGTTCGTCGGATTCTCGGTGTACTCCTCCACCGGGTACGGCAGGCGCCGTGCCCCGAGCGACGAATTCACCGTCCCGCCGCTGGCATTCTCAACCACCGGCAGCAGTCGCGGATAGCCCGTGCGCCGGTGTTCGGCCCACGCCTCGGTCCCCAGCGGGAAGATGGCAATCCACTTCTGGGTGATGATCTTTTCGAGGTTCGTCTCGATGTCCGTGGCCTTGTCGTCCCAGGCAATCGTCACGCTGCTCTGCGGCGTCGAAACCGAATACTTGCCGATCGGGTCGACATAGGCCGCCGGCGTATGCGTGGCATCGGCAATGTAGGCGTCGGCACCGCTGGCACCCCGCTCCTCGAACGACAGCCGGATGGCCTCCTCGTAGAGCGACTTCGCCTCGGCAGCCGAGCCCCAGCGCAGTTCGTACTCAGCACGCAGGAAGGTTACCTCCGCGGCATTCATCCACAGGTAGGGGTCCGTCCCCGTGATGAGCATGTTCGAATAGGCGGAAACCGCCGTGGCCTTGCTCGACACGTTGATGCCGATACGGATGCCGGCGTAACCCTGCACCTCCTGTCCGTTCTCCACAAGGCGTACCGTCGTGAACATCTTCTCGCGCCGCGGGTCGTTGTAGCCGTTCATGTAACTAATGATGTCTGCACCGACGCGATGGTCACCCCAGTCGTTGTAGATCAACGTCATACGGTTGTCCGAGGTCTGCATCCGCGCATTGTCGGCATTCGTCGTGATGACGCCCCCGGCAATCGCTTCAGCTGCCTTCGTGCGGGCGGTCTCCTCATCCACGTAGGTCAGGCGCATCGCCATGCGCAGCTTGAGCGAGTTGGCGAACTTCAGCCACTGCGCGATATTGCCCGCATAGACCCCGTCGTAGCGGCCGAAGGCGTCGGACGGCAGCGTGAGGTTGTCCTCCAGCGAGGCAATCGCGGCGTCGAGCTCCTCGAACATCGCCGCATAAGCCTCCTGCTGCGTGTCGTAAGCCACCTCGAGCGATTCGGTCTTGTCGGCCATGATCTGCGTGTAGGGAATCGGGCCGTAGGAGTCCGTCACGCGCTGCATGATCGCAATGCGGCAGACGGCGGCCAGCGCGTGGGCCGTCACGTCGTCCGTACCGTTGATGATGGCGCGGTAGGCCGGGTAGGTCTCGCTGATGACGTTCACGAAGGGCCACTTCCGCCAGTCGGCCGAAGCATTGAAGGTTTCGAACTTGTTCTGCCACGTGTCGACCGTGGCGCCGATATAGCCCGCATAGGGGCCTCCGACCAGACTCTCCAGGAACTGGTACATGTGCTCCTGCGTCGGAACAACGAGCCCCTGCAGGGTCTTGAGATTGGTTCCGATCTTGTAGTTGTTGGCCTGCAGCTGTTCGTCGGTCACTTCGTTCGGATTGCGGTTGATATCCGCGAAGTCGCCCGTACAGGCAGCCATGCCGAGCAGCATGACCGCAAGCAGCAGCCGCTGCACGTTATGTTTCGTAGTTTTCATGGTCTTGCTGTTCATTTAGAATTGGAATTTCACGTTGAAGCCCAGGCTGCGCAGCGACGGCATCATGAAGTAGTCGATGCCCTGGTAGTTCAGCCCCGTCGAGGCCACGGCCTCGGGGTCGAACGGTGCCTTGCAGTAAATCATCCAAAGGTTGCGCCCGACGAACGAAATGGTCATCCGCATCTTTTCGCGGAACCACTTCGCGGGGAGCGTATAACCCAGCGAAAGCTCCTGCAGGCGGAAGTTCGTCGCCGAATAGGTGTAGTACTGCGGCAGGCCCGACTGGGCGCCGATGGCCTGATACCACTTCTGGGCGTCGATCGTCTGGCGGCCGTTGATGAGGACACCTCCGGCGTCACGCGCTACGGCAGAAGCCTCCGAAACACCGTAAAGGTCCATGTTGGCCTGCGTCGCGGAGTAGCAGATGCCGCCGATCCGCGCCGTGAAGAGCACGCCGAGATTCAGCCCCTTCCACGAGAAGTCGTTGCGCCACGCCAGGTTGTATTTCGGGAAGACCGAGCCAAGGTAGATGTCCTCCATGTAGTCGTCCTTGACGGCCACGTTGCCGCTCTTGTCCACCTCGATGAAACCTTCACGGTTATAGACCAGGTCGGAGTTCGTGTAAAGGTCGCCCAGCGTACCGCCCGGTTTGAGGATATACTTCGCCTTGCCGAGGCCCTTGATCTCCAGCCGGTCTTTCGAAATGATTTCACCGGTTTCGGGATGCTTGTAGTTGTGGACCAGCTCGACGATCTCGTTTTTGTTCCACGAGAAGGTGAAGTTCGTCGCCCAGCGGAAGTCCCGCCACGTGTTGTCATACCCCGCCGAGAGCTCGACACCCGTATTGCGGACGTGTCCCGTCTGCAGGTAGATGGTCGAGTAGCCCGACGATACGGAGATCTGCGGATCGAAGGTCTGGTTGTAGGTGTCGGCCCAGTACCACGATGCCGAGAGATTGACGTGGCGCCACAGCCGGGCGTCGAGACCCAACTCGTAGGTGCGGGTCCGCTCCGGGTAAAGGTCGCCGATCGGATAGTGCGTCTTGGCGGTCCAGACCTTGTTTGTGGCATCGTACTCGTAGGTCGGGATGGTCAGGTGCCGCGGGAAGGGCATACCCACCGAGGCAATCGAACCGCGAATCTTCAGATAGGTCAGCGCACGGCCCATGTCCCAGAGCGAGGTAGGCACCCACGACAATCCGACCGACGGGTAGAAGAACGACGATTCGGGCGATTCGGCCAGCTGCGAGGCCCAGTCGTTACGGCCCGTCACCGTAAGGTAGAGCATTTGCTTCCACCCCACCTCCACCGAGGCGAACAGGGACTGCGTCTGCTCCTGCCAGCCCGACTTCTCGGCACGCTTCTTCGAGTCGTCAAGGTCGAAGACGTTAAAGACGTTCGAGAGACCGTTCTCCTGGATCGGGCCCCGGTACGACAGCAGGTCGGTCTTTACGTTGTTGATCGACGCACCGACGTTGGCCTGCAGCGACCAGTCGTCGCCGAACGTCTTGTTGATATTCACCATCACGTCGGCATAGGTCTGCGTATCGTATTCGCGCTGCTCGGTGTAGTGGCCGTTCTTGCCGCCGTCCGTAATCGTGGTGTTCGACGAGGCGTAGAGTTTCTGCGTGTAGAGCGAATTGGCATTGTCAATCCTGACGCGCCCGGCCACATTCAGCCACGGCAGGATGTCATACGAGGCCGAAAAGGAGAGCAGGTAGCGTTTCTTGTCCGTATTACGCAGGTTGCGGTAGGCAATCCAGTAAGGGTTCTGCATGCGCAGGTCACCACCCTCGAGATCCGAAGACCAGAACTGTTCCATCAGTTTCGAGGCCGGATTGTAGCGCTCGAAGATTCGGTAGGCGTCGAAATCCGTTCCCCGCGGGAAGAGGTAGGCCGGGACTAGCGGGTTCGAATAGACACCCTGGTTGGTCATGTTCTGGTCCTGCTGGTAGATGTAGCTCGCCGAGGCGTCCAACCGCAGCTTGTCCTTCAGGAAATAGCTGGTATTGCGGAAGGTGAAGTTGTAACGGTCATAGGTATTGTTGGGGATGATGCCGTCGGAATTGACCGCAGCAGCCGAGAAATAGGTCTGGTTGCGGTCCGTACCGCCCGAAAGCGTGAAGGCGTTCGTATAGACATGGCCCGTCTCGAAGAAATCATTGGGCGTATAACCGGTTTGCGCAGCCGGGGTAAGCCGTTGTCCCCAGCTGTAGACGGCGGAACCCGCGCTCGAACCGTTCAGCCCCGTGCCGTAGCGGTTCTGGAACTCCGGCAGCACGAAGGGATTCAGAAACTCCGTATTGCTCGAGAGCGTCACCTTCAGGGCGCCGGCCTGTCCCTTTTTCGTCGTAATCATCACGGCACCATTCGCCGCATTCGAACCGTACAGAGCCGCGGCCGCAGCGCCCGTCAGCACCGAGATCGACTCGATGTCCTCCGGGTTCAGATCGGCGATGGACTCCGTGGCACCCTTCGAATCGAACTCCGTGCCGCCTCCGCCGCCGAAGTTGTACATCGGAATACCGTCGATGACGTACAGCGCGTTCGACGACTGCGAGATGGACTTGTTACCGCGCAGCACCACCTTCGTGGCGCCGCCCACGCCCGACGACGAGGCGTTGATCGTCACACCGGCCACCTTGCCCGCCAGCGAATTCATGAAGTTGGCGTCCTTTACGGTGGTAATCTCCTCGGCTCCGACCTGCTGAACATTGTACGAAAGGGCCTTCTCTTCGCGTTTGATGCCCAGGGCCGTCACCACGACCGATTCAATTTCCGAGGCCGATTCGCGAAGCGTCACCGCGAACGAAGTCCGCGAGCCGACCGGAATCGTGGCCGTTTCGTAGCCCAGGTAACTCACCTCGAGAGTCTGCGAGGCCGCCGGGGCGGGCACCTCCAGCATGAAGCGACCCTCGGCGTCGGTCGAGACACCCAGCGTTGTGCCACGCACAATCACCGAGGCACCGATAATCGGTTGCCCGGAGGCATCGGTCACGCGACCGGAGACCGGCACCGGCCGTGTCGCTGCAGCCTGTTGTTTATAAATGAAGATGCTGCGTCCATCGATATCGTAACCGATGTCGAACGGAGTGAACAGTTGATCCAGAACTTTGGTGATTAATTCATTCGAGACATTGATACTCACCTTACGGCTCTCCAGATCTTCCACATCCCGATTGATGAAAAGATACCGTGTTTGCGCCTTGATCTTGTCCATCGCCTGCTCCAGGGTCGCATTTTGCAGATTCAGCGTGATACGGGCAGTCTGGGCCTTGGCCGTAAATAGGGCACAGCTCAGGCAAACAAGTAAGGCAAGTCGAAACAGTCTTCCGTTTTTTTGGGCGAATCCTGTTTTTTCCATACTTTTGTAGAATTAAGGATAATAGGTTACTGAGTTTTAAGTTGACTATTATCTGCGGTCTGCGGATTCCTCCAAATCTGCAGACCTTTTTCGTTGGATAACAGTCTGGGAGTTTTTTGATTTATTTTCTCATAGGCATTTCTTTTTAAAGGCACAATCTGGATAAATCGTTGCCAAATTCACAATCACATTATCTAATCACAATCACATTCGACTTTTCATCACGCGTATAGGTAAACCCGGTGGATACGAGCTGGACCACGTGCAGAGCATAATCCACCCCATCCGAAATACGTACCTCTCCGCTCATCACGTTAATCTGCGGCATGGTTTCCCGCTCGATCTCAATCCGGACATCGAATGCACGCTCGAAGATGGCCATCAACTCATCGAACGGCATTTTCTTCAGATGAATCAGCCCTTCCGTCCAACACAAATCGTCGAAATCGGAAACGCGCTCCTTGTAAAGCCTGCCATGCTCCAGGACAACCCGGTCGTTCGGTTGCAGGATGATGGATTCGGCCGGGTCCTTGCGGCTGGTCACCTTGACCCGGCCCTCAACCAGCGTGGCCGAGAACAGTCCGTTCTCGGAATCGGCCTGCACATTGAATTTCGTACCCAGCACCTGAATCTCCGTTGCGAAGGTCTCCACGATGAACGGGTGCGATGGATCGTGCGTCACCTCGAACAAAGCCTCACCCGAGAGTTTGACCCGTCGTGTTTTGCGGGAAAAGACAACCGGATATTCAAGGGTCGTTCCGGCATTGAGCTGTACATGGGTTCCATCCGCCAGGGTCACCTGCATCCGCTGCCCGGCCGGGACGAAAACAGACATCTCACGCTCTGTCAGCGAGTGATGGTAGACAACCTTTCCCAGGTAGGCGGCTCCGACCATCACAATCACGGCAGCCGCCGTACGAACCGCATATCGTGCAATCCGAAGAAGGGTGCGACGAGGCTTCGGACGGGCAGTGTCTGATGCAGGAGCCGGTGCATAAAGGGCCAACCCCGCGAAAAGGAGGTGTGCTTTCCGGAATTCCGCCCGGTTGGCCGGAGAGGCTTCCACCCAGGAGAGGATACGTTCTTCCTCCTCATGAGAGGTTTCGCCCCGAAAATATCTGAATAAAAGTTCCTGTTCCATGTGCAGTCAATCGTAATAAATGGATGAATTTTATCTGCTGTTCTATTATATAGTCGAGTGACGGGAACAATCCTTACCACCTTTTTCCGGCGTTGTCCGCAAATAAATATTTTTTATTAAATTCAATAAATATTTACGAAACTTAAACTTTTGAATAACAATGCATTGTATAATTAACAAGAGAAGCTATATTTTTTTCTCGAAAAAATCTTAACTTTGAGATTTGAAAATCAACTTCCCGGACAAGAATGATTCAGCGAATGGAGATGCATGAGTTCGACAGGTTGTATGGAGAGTACAAGCCCCGCTTCATACTCATAGCCTGCTCCTATCTTCGGGACCGCTCCGCCGCTGAAGACCTGGTCACGGACTGTTTCATGCACTTCTGGGAAAAGCGGGAAGAGATTGTTCCCGTGACCGAAAATATTCCCGCCTACATCCTCGGCATGGTCCGGCATAAATGCATTGATGCCCTGCGCACGCACCAACAACATCTGATGACACAACAGCAGATCTATCAACTCGAGATGCGCAACATCCGGGAGAATCTGGCCGCTCTTGAGGAGTGTGATTTGGCCAAGATTCTCTTCCGCAGCGAGGTCGAGGAGATTTTTCATCGGCGATTGGCCGAAATGCCGGAACTCTCGGCCCAGATATTCATCGCAAATCGGTTCGAGAATCAGACCTATCAGGAGATTGCTCAACGCTATGGCATCTCGGTTCGGAAGGTTACCCGTGAGATTCAACGCTGCCTGAAACTCCTGAGAGAGGATCTCGGCGATTATCTTCCCATAGCCGTTCTGTTATTTCCCCATTTCCTTGACAAATAAAAAGGGACGGCCGGATTGTGATTATGATTTAGCAACGAACTTATCGTGAACTAATTCCGCAAGCCGTCCCTTATGTTTTCTTGACAAGAAATTCTATTCAGTGCATCTGAAGGAAATATTCTTGTCTGCTCGTTCTTTATTGCTCGAAGTTTATTGCAATATGCATATAAACAAATACAATTTCAGATTAAAAGAAATTCACCTCTCGATTACTTCCTACGATACAAATTTAGGCAAAACATTTGAATACACGTGAAATCACGTGTATAAAAAACATAAGCGGCCTCTTTCCTTTATAACAAAATGGATACAAAGGGTACAAAATAAAATACAAAGATCAGGTCTTTCAGAGGCTCCTAATCGAACGTATGCAGCAATTACGTGCGGAATATGGCTATTCTCAAGAAGATGTGATTGAGCATACGCATTTGGACATATCCCGATATGGATCGGGGACGTCCATGCCAAGCACGCTATCCATCCTTAAACTCTGCAAGTTATATCATATCAGCATATCGGACTTCTTTGCGCCGATAAACTATCCTTTTCTTTTTTATAATCGCCTGATACGCGGCCTTCTTTTCCGTTTGGAGACTTGTTGTTGTTCTTCGTAGGCTTGCACGTCCGCCAATTCCAGAATCGCGTCCAACGGATGGATAGACAACCCCGGCCGGAATGATTCTTTTGAGGATGGCCTCTCCTGCTCCGAGGGTTCCCGAGAGACTTCCCTACCCCTCTTCCTTCCCGATCCGGCTCGACTTGAACGGCGTTCCGATGCCACAACCGTCATCAGTCAGCGCCCCGTAAATCATCCCGGCATAATCGCGTCCGTCGATGGTTCCGATCCGCTCCTCGGCCGAAACATTAAAGGCTTCGAGCAGCGTCCGCCACTCGCCAAAAGAGGCGCACCGGTAATGCCGCAGGCACGACCTTACGGTGGATGAAACCTGCTGCTTGACATCACCCTTCGGATAATCGACCTTGCGCAATTCCTCCCGATCCTGCAATTCCTGTCCTTTGATGCTCGGGTGAAGTCCGTATTTTCGCTCAAGGTCCCGCAGGATCGACATCGAACGATCATACTCGTGTGAGTCGGAGATCTTCCGGCCCGTCGAATCGACCCTTAATGAGACAATGTGCAAATGTTCACGCGCAATGTCGCCGTGTTTGAAGACAATGTAGGGCTGCTCTCCGTAGCCCATCCGCTCCATATACTCACGAGCGATCTCGCCCAATTGCTCATCGGTCAGACGGTCCTCGGGCGAGGGGTTCAGCGAGACATGAAAAACCGTGTTGGTCGTTCGCCGGTTGGCCTGCAGGAAGGGTTCGAAGCTGGCCATGCACCGTTCGTGACTCATGCGGCCTGCGCTATCGAACGGATCAAGCATCCGATTCCAGAAGAGCACCTCAGCCTGCCCCCGGTTGACTTTCTCCTCGTTGTAGCGAATAGCACCACCGACAGTCGCTCCCGTCCTTATATTCGCAACCATCCTTCGGCCTGTTTGGTAAGATTCAGAATCTCGATGCTCAACGCTTTCAGTTCGCGGGTATGCTGTTCCAACGCAACGATCTGGCGGGGAATCGAGACGTTGGAGAAGTGGCTGTTGATGGCCCGGACCACCTGATTATAGTTATTCCCGACGCGCTGAAACTGGAAATAAAGGTCGTTGAGACGTGTCAGAAACTCCACCTTTGAAGGGTCACGGCGGATAACCTCGAAACGCTCGGCAAAGAGTCGTTTGACGATGAACTGGCTGCGGTTGTGTTCCAATCCGGCGGCTGCAAGCATCTGCCGGAAGCGGATCTCCTGCTCCTCGTTGAGACGGAACGAGTATTTGTAACTCGGGGTTTGAGATAGAGGGTTGTTTTTTCTCTGACGGGTCATTCGATTGAAGATTTGGGGTTCGACTTGGGAGAACACCGCCCGCCTCGCAGAGCGAGGACCTTTGTCGGACAAACCGCCGGTTGTCGGACAAAGGTACACCTCGCTCCCGTCAGGCGACGGGTACAGTTTCGGCATCCGCAGAGGACAATTCCTCTTCTGAAAAAGCAACTCCGAAACGAAAAATCTCGGGCGGATTCTCCGCTGCAATATTACGAGGATCTTCAGGGATTAAAAAGCGCTCTTGTCGGCCATGCAAGGCCTCCGGAGGACACCGGGAACCAACCCCCGAAAACTGCATTACCTTGCGGGCAGATGGATTCAAACCGACACATGACGGCATGGACATTCGATGGAAAAGAGATTTCTCCAAATAAATATTTCCGGATTTACAGATTTCCGGAATTCTGGAAATATCCATTCAAAAGGAGATTCATGCACATTCATAGATATAGAGTTGAAAATCCAACACGACAAATCATCAACCACTCAAATCTTCAAACGATGAAAATTTCCGATCAACAAACATCCGGTTCCTGGAACATCTCCATCTGCAATCAGAAGGGAGGTGTCGGCAAGTCGGCTCTTACGATGCTTCTTGCCAGTCATCTCCACTATACCTTGCAGCGTGACGTGCTGGTGGTCGACTGTGACTATCCTCTAATCGTACCCAAGAATCGGATATCAAATTTATTGGATCTTATTTTGAGATGAGAAACATATAACGTATCTTTGCTTTGTAGCAAGGGAAAGTATTGGGACGTAAAATTACTCCAACAAACCAATGACCCGACAACAAAGAATCAGCTACAGTACATTGATATATAGAGGCAAATAATTTTAGGTTCGAGCCCCGTTTTTCGCTCTTAATAAATGGGTGATAATCAATAAATTATCGCTCGTTTTTCTTTTTGCGGGTGCGAAATGAAACTCTCCGTAATGCCTTTTTCGCGCCGTTTCCCGAAGAATGTTTTACCATTTGTTTAACCATGTTTTACGGCGGTAAAATACCGCTCGCGTTTGTCTGCATAATGTCGCAACATTATGAGTGTCAGCATTAATGCCATTTGCAGAAAAGACCGCACCAATCAAAACCGTACCACGAACATCTACCTGCGTTTTACCGTTAATCGCCGCTGCCGCTATGTAAGTGCGGGAATCAATATCCCCGCCCTACATCAAACCATAACTTTTCGCCGGTTCCGGTATCACTCGGACTCGTTGTATCTTATTGAAATTCTACATCAAACCACAACTGTCCCAGTATGCCAACATGAAGATTGCCGGTTGTATCTTATTGAAATTCTACATCAAACCACAACAAGTTCAACGAGCGTATTCGCCACCGTCTGTTGTATCTTATTGAAATTCTACATCAAACCACAACAACTCATTCCAATTTTTACTTCCATAGTTTGTTGTATCTTATTGAAATTCTACATCAAACCACAACGGTCACGGTATCATCTGAGGCCGGCTGTACGTTGTATCTTATTGAAATTCTACATCAAACCACAACTCGTTTCCGGAATAGTTTTACGGCTTCGGTGTTGTATCTTATTGAAATTCTACATCAAACCACAACTCCTCTCGCGTTTTGTATCCTAGTCCTACGGTTGTATCTTATTGAAATTCTACATCAAACCACAACTTGCGTTTACTTCAGTGTAGAATGTTCCGCGTTGTATCTTATTGAAATTCTACATCAAACCACAACGGGAAGGCTCCGCAGCAGGTCGTTGCCGAAGTTGTATCTTATTGAAATTCTACATCAAACCACAACGGCCAGCTTGTCGAGGTTAATGCGGGCGAGTTGTATCTTATTGAAATTCTACATCAAACCACAACCTCTTCCGCCTTATCCTTTAGAGAGACATTGTTGTATCTTATTGAAATTCTACATCAAACCACAACATTCCCAGTGGGGATTGTATTCTTTCGCGGTTGTATCTTATTGAAATTCTACATCAAACCACAACGGATTTTGACGAGGTTTTTCAATCTCTTCTGTTGTATCTTATTGAAATTCTACATCAAACCACAACATAGGACCTTGTTTCCTTTTGTTAAGTTAGGTTGTATCTTATTGAAATTCTACATCAAACCACAACACCTGCTGAGCGCGGACTTCAATGTCCGAGGTTGTATCTTATTGAAATTCTACATCAAACCACAACGCCGAGGTCGCCATTAGCTCAATTTCAGTGTGTTATACTGTTTTCCCGATCGGAAAATCGAATGCGAAAACGCCGCCGAAGTGAGTTTGATGTGTTTTTTTGTATTTCAAAGGACGAAAATACTGTTTTTCCAGAAAAATAATAGGATAAAACGTAGAATAGGGCAAATTTGAGCATTCTCACTGACTGTCAGAGAGTTTGGCTTCAAGTGGCACAGAACGGCATAAGGTCGGAAAAACGGATTTAGGCAGATTGCAGCAGCAGATGCACTTCCAAACCATTACCCGACATCCAATGCACATTTAACGCTAACAGGCTCTATTTCTGCGTTCTGCGTAGGTTTACATTCTGCCTTTACAACTCCCATAAACTAATTTTGCACCAAACAAAAAGAACGATTATGCGGAGCACTTTCAAGACAGTCTTCTATGTAAACGGAAGCAAGGAGAAGAACGGAATTGTCCCCATCATGGGACGGGTTACAATCAACGGGACTATCGCGCAGTTCAGTTGTAAACAGCGTATCTCCAAGGATTTGTGGGATGCCAAAGGCAACAGGGCGAAAGGCAAGAGCCGAGAGGCGGTGGCGGTGAACTATGCGCTGGACAACATCAAGGCGCAGATAACGAAGCACTACCAGCGGCTTTCTGACCGTGAGGCGTTTGTCACGGCTGAAATGGTACGCAACGCCTATCAGGGCATCGGCACGGAGTATGAAACATTGCTGCGTGCCTTTGACAAGGAGAACGAGGCGTTTGCCAAGCGGGTGGGCAAAGACCGCTCCAAGCGCACGTACCAAAAGTACCTGACCGTCCGCAAATACGTGGCAGAGTTCATAACAAGGCACTACAAGCGGACGGACATAGCGATGAACGAACTGACGGAGGATTTCATCCGTGACTACTGCCTGTACCTGCGAAACGAGGTCGGGCTGGCGCAGTCATCCGTGTGGATATACTCCATCCCGTTGAAACACATCGTCACCACGGCGCACTACAACGGCAAGATACCGAGAAACCCGTTTGCGATGTACCATGTTGACCCCGACCACAAGGAGCGTGGCTTTCTGACAGAGGATGAAATCCAAGCGTTGGGCGCAATCAAGCTGGACAATCCCAACTTTGCATTGGCAAGGGATTTGTTCCTGTTCGGGTGTTGGGCGGGCATCTCGTTCACGGACATTAGGAACCTGACCACTGACAACATCGTTGAGATGAACGGTACACCGTGGATTGTGTCGAAACGCCAGAAGACGGGCGTACCGTTCCAAATCAAGCTGATGGACATCCCCATGCAGATTATCAAGCGTTACGAGCCGTTCAGGAAAGACAAGCGGCTGTTCAACATCGGCTCGCTTGATACGGTGAACAAGCGCATCAAGGCCGTGGCGAAGAAATGCGGGATAGAGAAGCCGATTTCATTCCACCTGAGCCGCCACTCCTTCGCTGTCTTGGCATTGAATTACGGTATGCCGATAGAGAGCGTGAGTAAGATTTTAGGTCACACAAATATCACAACCACGCAGATTTACGCGAAGGTGACGAACAAGAAACTTGAAAACGACATATCCGCTTTCGAGAGCAAGGTAAACGGACGTTTCACCATATAAACGCACAGAGTATGAAACGGACAACAATCACGATGGACGGGTACGGCAGGGTTGCCGTACCGTCCGATACCGCCAGCGTATGGATGAGCGAAATGGAACTGGTGGAACTTTTCAATGTAATCATTCCTACACTCCGTGCCGCCATTCGAGCCGTGTACAAAAGCGGAGTGTTGAATCCTTGCGAGGTGGAAAGGCGCATCAAGCTGCCCAATGGCTACTTTACGGACGTGTACGCCTTGCCAATGGTCGTTGCACTTGCTTTCCGTATCAATACTTCAAATGCGGTGATGGTGCGTAACGCTTTATTGGAAAGGCTGTGCTTGCGAAAAGAAAGGCAAATTCTGTGGCTTTCGTTAAGCGACAGACAGCCGTGTAAATGTTAATGGGTGCGGACTTTTGTCAATGCATCCATTCGTCAATACACCCGTGCGGTCACATATCCATACCAATATCATTTTCAGTCCGAAGAAGTGCGGTTTTGCTTCTTCGGGCTTTTTCTTTTCGCCATTTTAAGGCTGATATTACCCGTTCCGCTGCATTTTCTTATCCGTCAGGTTCTTTTGTGCCGTTCTGCATCGTTTTACGTATCAAGACTTTAGCCGTCCTGCCGTAGCTTTGCAACCATGTTTAATCCGCTTGCCGACAAGGCGTCGGCAGCACTAAAATCTTATT
>NZ_NFLR01000030.1:0-19229 GCF_002161005.1 Alistipes sp. An116 | reverse complement strand
TTCGGCAGTACATCGACTACTAAATCATTATCGTAACAAGCCCTTTCAAGATTCTCGTTGATGCTCCAGCACGAAAATTCATAGTATTTTTCAAGATAAGGAAAGGCTTGCTTGATGAAATCAAGCGGAAATGATACGAGGCTCATAAGTTAACGAGGTTTATGATTCTTTCAAAATTACGAATTTCCCCTGAATTATTTTCACAATTATTTATTCAATAATTTGATTTATTATAAAATATTTTATATATTTGCATAACTTTTCTACGAAAGGCATCCACCGTTCAAATAGGGATAATTTTGTTAAGGCAGATTCGTCTGCCTTTTCTTTGCGCTGTCTTTCCACATTTTTTGAGTGTGAAATGAAAGTCTCCTTTATAAATATAGATTCAAGATTAAAAAAGATGGTAGATTCCAGATTCAATCCATTCAGATAGTAGGCAGGCAGTTGCTCAAAACTGTCCTATGATAACTGCTCAAAAGTGTCCTATATATACACTACCTACTTATACATTACCTAATAAAGTCGTTCCGACCATGTACTACCACGTCAAAGACCGCAAGTGATTCGAGAACCGCAAGCAGGCAAAAGAACACTATGGCGTAGCCCGTTTTCGAAAGCTGCTGCATTTAAAAGAGATTCTATTTACTAACCCTCAAAATTCCATTGCTAACGATGAATTATACCGCTATACCCAAATCGATTGTCACGTTTCAGACGGGCAACAGTAAGCCCATCGATGTTTATGTATGAGCCACCATCAAATGCTGCTCCGACCACAAGACAAATATTTCTCACATTACCGAAGAGAAACAGGCCCTTCTTACAGGACTGGATGAACGGACCATCCGCCGTGTTGTCAAACGGCTCAAAGAGGCAGGTTGTCTTACCGTGCAGACTGCCATTAAGGAAGATGCTGTCCGTGGATTTATCAAGCGGAACAGTTACCAGATAAAGCCAGTCGAGAAGGATTTTTTCTTGCTGAACAATGGCTTCTTTACAAGGAACTATTCCGCCAAGATGGCGGGATTTCTGCTCTTATTAAAGGCCATCTGCCTGAACAACACGAATACCATCCAATGAAGCAATAGCCAGATTGCCCAGGCACTCGGCCTGTCTCGCAACACCGTTTCGGCTTTATTGGAAGAATGCCGACAAGCTGGACTTATAAAGCCACAAGCAAAGGGCTATGAGTTGACGACGGATTGCTTTATCCAGCCAGACATTAAGCAGACGGAAGCCGCCATTTATAAGGAGCTATGCGATTTCTGTAAAGCCAAAGGAGTGGCAGCACCCAGACGAAACAAGGTGGCATTATCGGTATTGCTTACCAAGTACAATGCCGTAGGCGTTCCAAATACGGAGCCAATAAGCCTGACCTATCAACTCAACAAGCGGTGCACGCAATTACCCGAGAAGGTTTCCATCCCCTACTTTATAAAGATGCTCGATATGCAGGAACAGTATATAGTTTTGGAACGGACAAAACAGCTGGAATCAGAGTTCGATAGTTTCGCATTTTAGATACAGGACAGACTAAAACCTCCTAATTAGCTATAATGGCAACAGGCCTACCTCTCTAATGCCTCATCAATTAAAGACATCTGCTTTTCCAAATTATTGTAAGAGGACAATATGCTTAGAAGCTTTATGGTTAGGTTCATATTCTCAAAAGATGAGAACGAGTCTTTATTTGAAATTACACGCTCTTGTAACGAATCCAGTTCTTTTTTTGCAAGTTCGATTCTTTCTTCATAAGATTGATAAAGATTTCTATATAAAACTTTCGCTTCACTTTTATTATTTGTGAGAATTGCCAGCTGAAAATCTGTCAATATATTTTCAGTCCGCATAGTAAGAATTTCTATTTTTGCGTCCAAAGTTCTTATATCAGTATCTACCTTCAAATAAGCCAAATCATGCTCTAATTTGACTACTTTTATCGATAAGCTATCAACAACCACTTGCAACGAATCAATGGATTGAGCAACCGTCCTTGTTGCACAAAACGACATACAAGAAATAAGGATGAGAAATAATGACTTTTTCATAGGGAGTGAGGTTTATTTACAAATATAATAATATTCCTTAGATATTGAGCCAAAAACGTTATTATATAATCTAACATTGCATACTCAGCAAAATAATTTACCCCAATTGGTTTGTGATACCATAAAATATAATTATATTTAACAAAAGAAACGAACCTATCCTAAAGAGAATTTCAACAGAATCATATAGACACTAACCTATTACCCTCAAATATTACCCAATCGTTAAACCTTTAACTACCCGATTATGAAAAAAGCATTTAACATCCTTTCTTATTTACTAAATATATTCTTTATTTCCATACTTGTAATTGGGTATGTAAGGCAAGTATCCAATCCTGTACATGAACAGCAGGATAATTCCGAATGGATTAAACAAGGCATTATAGAACGGGAAAAGGCTGACCTACCTTTGAACATACAGAAATTCGAAAATGTATATGACATCACAATAGATGATTTTGTATTTACGAATAATGTTGAGCCATACTCTGGGTACATGATTACAACTTGGGATTTTGATGAAAAGCAAGATTTATCCCCCAACGAATGGGTGGCAAATGGCTGTAAAGAAAAATATATCCGCAAACAAAAAAAAGTATATGTAGAGGTTAATAATATAACCACACAAAAAAATAATATCACTTGGTATAGTAATTGGCTTGCAGCATATATGAATGCTATAAGACAGCATTAACAGAATTAACAGAGAAGAATAGCTATACTTCAGCCTCAACATCTCACCCCTCCCCCCTATTCGGTTTGTAAATCGAATTTCGGGGAGGAATTTTTGTGGAATATGATTCTATGATGTAACGGGAAAGATTTAATCTATTCCACAATCCGCATAGCTTCTGAATCCGCAATAGCCTTGCAGGCGATATTTTACTTGGTTTTGAGTAAAGATTGGTTTATATTTGTCTTGCTCTGGAAAGAGAAAACACAATAAAATTCAACGATATGAAAACAGCAGGAATTATTCTCTTCAGTTGTGTTATGTTGGCCTCTTGTTCTTCCCGCAACAGCAACAACAAGAGCAAGCAAGCCGAGACTACACCTCAAATTGAAACAGCATCCTCACAAGAGGGAACGACTGGCTTTCAGAAGATGGAATTGTCGTATCCTGGGAGCAATATATCATTTACGGTAAAAGTAGAGGATAAAACCCTCCTTATATTGCCCTCTGGGTTGAGTGTCACCAACGAGGCTTTCAAACACGACATTACAGGCTATACCGTTACAAATGCGGAAATCGGCGATTTGAATGTGGATGGCTACCCAGAGCTATTTGTTTATCTGACATCCGACGGAAGTGGCAGCTATGGCAAGTTGATTGGCTATTCAGTAAACAATGGCAAATCTGCAAGTCAGGTTTATCTGCCAGATGTAGCAGAAAACAAGGAGCTCAACCAAGGATATATGGGCCATGACCAGATGGCAATCGTGGAAAATACATTTTGCCAGCGTTTCCCCATCTACAACGAGACTGACAGCAACGCCAATCCGACCACGGGAAAGACTCGGCAGATTCAATACAAACTGGTTGATGGCGAAAGCTGCCGAGTTCTGCAAGTGGACAAGGTCTTGGAGTTTTGATTTGATAAAATAAACTGACGCCTTCTTCTGCTTACATACAAACACTCCGTAAAACACCCCTCCTCCCTGTTTGGATTGAAAACGAATTTCGGGGAGGGATTTTTTGTAGCCGATTATCGGGAATTTTCCCAGGCAAACAACAAAAGCAACAGACGGATGATGAGTGTATTTATTTATTCATCATCTAATTTGTAGCTTTATGCAATTACGTCCATCCATGCGCCGTGCAGCCAAAATGAGGCTGGCACTGGCTGGAGCCTCGGGGTCGGGCAAAACCTACTCCTCGCTCCTCATCGCTTACGGCATGACCTCCGACTGGTCCCGCGTTGCCGTCATCGATTCCGAAAACGGTTCGGCCGATCTCTATGCCCATCTGGGCAGTTATCAGGTCCTCACCCTGCCCGACTACTCCCCCGAGACCTACATCGAGGCCATCGGTATTTGCGAACAGGCAGGGGCCGAGGTGATCGTTATCGACAGCATCTCCCACTGCTGGGATTACCTGCTCGATTTCCACGCCAACCTGCAAGGCAACTCCTTTACCAACTGGGCCAAGGTCACACCCCGTCAGAATGCCTTCATCCAACGCATTCTCAACTCCTCGTGCCACATCATCTGCACCATGCGCTCCAAGCAGGATTATGACCTCTCGGACAAGAACGGCAAGATGGTCCCCGAGAAGGTGGGCTTGAAGGCCGTACAGCGCGATAACGTGGACTATGAGTTCACCGCCGTGCTGGATATCGCCATGAATCACAAGGCCACTACCTCCAAAGACCGAACGGGGCTCTTTACAGGCCGTCCCGAGTTCACGATAACCCCTGCCGTGGGGCAAGCCATCCTCAAATGGTGCAACCTAACGCAGACCGCGCAATCGAATCCTTCCACGCAAAACCTCCACAGCCATGCTTCCTGCCTTTCAGCCTGAACCCGAATTTGCCGCAGGGTTGAATCTTCCCGTGGAGGAGGCAGCCATCGTAGAGGAGCGTCCCGCAACGCCGATCGTGTCGTTGGGGAGTGTACCGCGTACCCGTCACTTTATCGAGGCCAACACCAAGCCTGTCGATATAACCCATTTGAAAAACGATTGTGTCGTTCCCGTATTCAGCAAGGACAACGAGGTGACGATCTCCCACCAGAGTTTTATTGAAACGGTATTGGGCGCTATATTGACACCTTCCTTGACAGGTCGCTGAATGCAACGGAGCTGATTGCAGGAATCGGTCGGGCCTTGGAGGGTGATACCGAGTACAGTTGGTTTGTGGAGTAACGCTTTACAGAGACGAATACCCTTGCTGTCTTACGACGGCAGGGGTATTTTCTTATGCTCCAAACAAAGCGTACTAATATATAGCGAGATTGCTATATTATTTATAATCTACACTTTACAATTTGCTGCAAAATCTGCAACTTGCGAATATGGAATTTATGCTGACGTAAAGTCGGAATCCGAGGTTTTCAGGGTTCTGAAAAGCAGAATTTCAGGGTTTATGCAGGCGTAAAGTTGAAATTCGTGCAAATCTGCCCAAATTCAGAAGAACAAAGTTTACTTTCCACTCGAATTGCTATTGTCGGAAAACTTTGTTTTAGCGAAATTTGTATCAGCAACAACACCCGAATGGGCAAGATGTTTTGTAATTTCCGTCGAATATGTTACTTTTGCAGTAACATATTGAATACACGGAAAGTGTAGCTTATTCCTTTAGAGTGAACGTAGGAAATTCAATCTGAAGAGGGAATTAGCTGACATCTTGCCGCGTCATATCCATTCATGGATATAGGCGTGGTGTTGTTGCTTATTTTATCTTCAAGGTTTCCTACGACCTACTCTAATAGAATAAGTTTTCAGCACCACGCTTTCTGCTTTTTATAATCACTATCGAGGTGCGGATAGTAAGATTTTCTTACTATGAAGAAACTGATCTTATGGAGTTGTGCGTTTACATCCTCCTTTTTGCTTTCATGTGCACCTCAACGGATTACAGTTTATTGTGAACCGCATCAAGCGGCAATTTACATAGACGGTCAATATCAAGGTAATGGTATTATCAATTATTCCATCCCTCGAAAACAAAAATATATTGTTGTTTCTTGCACTGACGACGGAATATCATTTGTAAATCGCAGATTTTTCACAAAAGGGATAAAATCTGAGATTAGTATTTATTTGGATGAATATAAAACCTATTCATCTGATTCTAAGACACTATCAACTTATTAAAATACATTTCCAATGAAAAATCTATTTTTACTGCTCATCTTCTTATTAGGTGGGTTAAATCTTGCCAACGGTGCCAAAAGCAAAACATTCAAAGTAATGGCGCAGCCCAAAGAAGCCTCCATTTTTGTCAATAATCAGTTCGTAGGTTATGGCTTTGCAGAATTCAACAGGCCCAAAAAGAAAACAGATGTTATCGCAATTCGAATCGAGTGTGAGGGATATAAGCCTCTTGAAACGAAAATATATGCTGACGACGTTCGGAGTTCAGTTTCTTATACATTACAAGATGATGGTTTTTATCGGGCGACTGCGGCTTCAGGTTTAGTCAACAAATTTATGACTGTCACACTCGACAATTCCCTATATACGATTGATGAACAAGGGACAATCAATGTTACAAAAGCATGGAGACTATTGCATCAAATTCTCTTAAATTATTTTGAGGAAATTGCAACCACGGATTACAGTGGTGGTTATTTACAAACTCCGTGGCATTATAAGACCTTCCAATTGTCTGACAAGCAAATGCGAACACGTGTTACGGTAAGAGATATATCTACGCCTGCACAAGTTGCATTCCAGATAAAGGTTTCATCCGAGGTGGCGAGTGCAATGGCCGCCAGACACGGTGAATTTACCAATGTAGACCGCATCGTGAAAGAGTTGGAGCCGATGTTACAGGAATTGCAGACGCGATTAGGGAAAATGCACAGTTTATAATTATAAATCCCAGATTTAAGAATCATGAAAAAACTTATTTTGTGTGCAGTTCTTTTTTCTGCATCGGTATCAGTAAATGCACAAGGATATAAAGAAACATTTGATTCTAACTCATTGGAGTGGACGGAATGTGCATATAAGAATGGTATCGGAACCGCCATTATTGACAAAGGTGTGATGACCATTAAATCAAAAGGTGAAAAAAAAGGTTTATCTGCTGTGATGAGCGCCGCATCTGGCACATCTGTAAAAGCAGGAGAAAATACCTTCTTTGAAACTCATTGCTACGCTCCAATTGATGTGATGAAACCTTTCGAGATACAGGTAAAAGTTAATGTCAAACAGTTAGCAGAAGATCGATTAGTCGGTTTGGTATTCAATTATCGAGACGGAGGTAATTTTTATGCATTCTCCTTCAATGACGATTTCGTCAAATTTACTCGATATGAAGACAATATGATTGTCGGCGATATTATGCAAGGTATCAAATGGACAGGTAAGCGTCGTTCGGACATGGAGTGGGCCTTGATCAGCGACGGCCAGACTTTAACATTCAAAGTCGATGGAGTATCTATATTGACAATTCGCTATATGCCTTTGCAGTATAATGGATTTGGATTTTATACATTCGGCAATCAGGAATTGGTTGTAGACGAAGTCGAGTTTAGACAATAAAAGATATTAGTACTGTGCATTAGGACAGACTTGTGCAGACGGTCTATATTATACCGCTCTGCACAAGTTTGTCCTTTATTATCTGGCAATAGACAGGTTCCTGCTTCAACGAGAAATATTTGGAACAATTCATATAAATTACCTATCTTTGTTCATACGATATGCCGAAACTATATATCATAGCAGGTTGCAACGGTGCAGGGAAAACGACTGCATCCTACACCGTGTTACCCGAAATGCTCGGTTGTAAAGAGTTTGTCAATGCAGACGAGATTGCAAAGGGGCTATCACCGTTCAATCCCGAAGGTGTGGCCATCGAGGCTGGACGGTTGATGTTGCAACGCATGGAGGATTTGCTTTCAGAGGGTGCGGATTTTGCTTTTGAAACGACATTGGCAACCCGTTCCTATGTAAAGTTTATCGAACGGGCTCACGCAAAAGGCTATTTCGTAACCTTGCTTTATTTCTGGTTGCCGACACCCGAACAAGCGATCGAGCGCGTTGCAACACGGGTAAGCGAGGGTGGCCACAATATCCCATCGGATGTAATTCGCCGTCGTTATGCAAACGGACTATGCAACTTGACAATGCTTTATACACCCGTTTGCGATTTTTGGACGATATACGACAATAGTTCGGCAGACGCAGAAATTAAAATCATTGCATCAGGAGAGAAGGATGCAACAATTCAAATTGAAGATACGTTATCTTATAAAATCATTACAGACCATGAGCGAGATTGAAATCAAACAAATGCAGGAAAAGATTAATGCAGGGATTTTGCTTGCCCGCAAACGTCTGATTGAAAAGACAAAAAAAGAGGACGGGGAATTGGTGATTGTGCGTGATGGTAAGGTTGTACGGGTAAAAGCCAAAGACCTCAAATAATCCATATCTATATTAACGATACATCCTCGGCCATGCAGTCGAGGATTTTTGTTTATAGAGACAAAAGCAATCAATCTTTTCCAAGGACAGACTTTGCAAGGGGGCATATTTGAGCCCCTTTGCGAAAGTTTGTCCTTTCTTTTATGTCATATCAACACAATTCACTTATTGTTTAACCAACCGTGGTTTTGCACCCGTGTAAACTGCCGTGTAAACCGTAGATAGTTTGTTGATGCAATTGTCTGGTTAATAGATTTTTAATGGTGATTTGTGACGTCTGGGGGCGTGTGGTCGCTGGTTCGAATCCAGTCACCCCGACTGAATAAAAGGCTTGACAATCACATGATTGCCGAGCCTTTTTTATGAGAAATTGTGATGCTATGAAAAAGTTTTTTTTGTATTTGTTGTCTTTTTTGAGGGCAATTGCTAATGTTATAGCCGGAAATTATTTTGAATTAACCTCGCATGGTTTTAAATTTGCGGGAAGTAAGGACTTTGTGGTTGTCGCTGTTGATGAAAATAAAACAGGTAAGGAAATTTTGTCTGATCTGAGATGTTGTATTCAAAATACATTACCAGTTGATAATGACAATAGTTGAATTGTCAATGAGAATCAAATTATGGTGTCATCTTATAAACTGGATCTCTATAGACTTAAGGCAGGTCCTTTGGTAAATTTTATCATGGACTTGGATTTTACATTGAGGTTTGAAGTTAAAGATGGCAAATTTCGGATAGATGCACCTATAATAACAAATATTGGTGTTCATCGTTTTATGATTCCTCGTGTGGTTGTATTTGCCAATCCTAAGGATTATAAAGAGTTTACAAAAACAATTTATTTTCAATTATTCCGGTGGATCTGTTCGAAATGCAGAGGCAAAATACGCCATCGAGAGCTATATAATAACATTCTATCTGAAATAATTGAAAAGGTGAAAGCCAATAACAATACTGAAGATTGGTAAAATTGTTGAATTGGCTTTTGATGATTTAGCAAAAGTTAGTTTGTCATGAGAATTACTCCCGATTGCGTGACAACACTCCATCCCGACGAGATCTTCGTCTTCGGAAGCAACCTTGCCGGGATGCACGCCGGTGGCGCCGCCCGGTTGGCCCTCCAGCGGTTCGGAGCCGTTTGGGGGCAAGGTGTCGGCCTGCAGGGGCAGAGTTATGCCATCCCGACCATGCAGGGCGGCGTGGAGACCATTCGCCCCTATGTTGACGAATTCATTGCCTTCGCCCGGCAACATCCGCAGCTGAAGTTTCTCGTCACCGAGATCGGTTGCGGCATCGCGGGTTTTTCGCCGGAAGAGATAGCGCCTCTTTTTGCCGCGGCCCGCGATGTGGAGAATATTTCGCTGCCCCGTCGCTTCTGGATGCTGTTCGGCTGTTGAACATGCGGACGCGAAAAGGGCGGAACGACTGATGTCGCTCCGCCCTTCTGTTTATGTGTACCTTTGCCGGTCGGGTTTTTCGGGTTGCTCCAGGTCCTTCCTGCGGCCGGTTGGGTTTCACGGCTTGCACCGGGCTCTCTTTGCGGTCGGTCGGGATCACAACCAGCGCTGGTCCTTTCACGCTCGCCGGTTCTTTCCTGCTCGCCGGTTCTTCGCGCTTCCCCCCCCCTGCTGGGTCACTCGTTAAAACTCCGAGGTAAAGTGGAAGCGGATATCCTTGAAGTTCTCCTGGGCCAGCGCCAGCGCATAACTCGTGTCGGCCAGGAAGACGTCGCGGCCGTGTTTGTCGACGGCCATGTTGGTGTGTTTGCGGCGTTTGAAGTCGGCCAGCTGGGCGGCGTTGTCGCTCTCGATCCAGCAGGCCTTGTAGATCGAGATCGGCTCCCAGCGGCACGCGGCGTTGTACTCGTGCTCCAGACGGTATTGGATCACCTCGAACTGCAGCGCTCCGACCGTACCGATGATCTTGCGGCCGTTGAGCGACGACGTAAAGAGCTGCGCCACGCCTTCGTCCATCAGCTGGTCGATGCCCTTGGCCAGTTGCTTGAATTTCATCGGGTCGGCATTCTCGATGTAGCGGAACTGCTCCGGGGCGAACGACGGAATGCCCGTGAACTTGAGCTTCTCACCCTCGGTGAACGTATCGCCGATCTTGAAGTTGCCCGTATCGTGAAGGCCCACGATATCACCCGGGTAGGCCGTGTCGATGACCGACTTCTTCTCGGCCATGAAGGCTGTCGGCGAGGAGAATTTCATCTGCTTGCCGCTGCGCACGTGGAGGTAGTTCTTGTTGCGCTCGAAGATGCCCGAGCAGATCTTCAGGAAGGCGATGCGGTCGCGGTGGTTGGGATCCATGTTGGCGTGGATCTTGAAGACGAAGCCCGTCATCCTGGGCTCTGCAGGTTCCACCGTGCGGGTTTCGGTCTGCGAGGGGCGCGGCGACGGGGCGATGCGGATGAAGCACTCGAGCAGCTCCCTCACGCCGAAGTTGTTCACCGCCGATCCGAAGAAGACCGGGGCCAGTTCGCCGCGCAGGTAGGCTTCGCGGTCGAATTCGTCGTAAACGCCCTCGACCAGTTCGACATCCTGGCGCAGCTGGTCGGCGTATTTCGTTCCGATGTGGTCGTCGAGCACCGCCGACGAGAGGTCCGAGATCTCGACCGTCGAGGCGTCGGCCGTGAATTTCTCGTCCGAGGTGAAGAGCGAGAGATGGCGCTCATAGAGGTTGTAGACCCCCTTGAACGTGGGGCCGTTCGAGATCGGGAAGGTCAGCGGCCGCACGCGGATGTGCAGCTCCTTCTCCACCTCGTCCAGCAGGTCGAAGGGCTCCTTCGAGGGGCGGTCCAGCTTGTTGATGAAGACCATCACGGGCGTCTGCCGCATGCGGCACACCTCCATCAGTTTGCGGGTCTGGGACTCGACGCCCTTGGCGCCGTCGATGACGATGATCACCGAATCGACGGCCGTCAGCGTGCGGTAAGTATCCTCGGCGAAGTCTTCGTGGCCCGGCGTATCGAGGATGTTGATCTTGCGGCCCTCATACTCGAAACCCATCACCGACGTGGCCACCGAGATGCCGCGCTGGCGCTCGATCTCCATGAAGTCGGAGGTGGCTCCCTTCTTGATTTTGTTGCTTTTGACGGCTCCTGCCACGTGGATGGCGCCGCCGAAGAGGAGCAGTTTTTCGGTAAGGGTGGTTTTTCCCGCATCGGGGTGGGCGATGACGGCAAAGGTCCGCCGTCGGGTGATCTCTTCCTGTAGGGTCATGTATCAGGCTTTCGGGTAATCCATATTGTAGTGACATCCCACCGACTCCTTGATCTCGCGCCCCTGCTTGATGATCAGGTAGGCCACGGCGATCATGTTGCGCAGTTCGCACAGTTCGCGGTTGGGTTTGGTTTTGCTGTAGAGCTCCTCGGTCTCCTCGAAGAGGATCGACAGACGGCGCATGGCGCGTTTGAGCGAGAGGTTCGAGCGCACGATGCCCACGTAATTGGTCATGATCTGCTGCACCTCGCGTTTCGACTGGATCAGCATCAGCATCTCCTCGGTGTGCTGCGTTCCCTCGAAGTCCCAGTCGGGGATCCCCTCCTGGAAATCGACCTTGTCGACCAGCGAGGCCGTATGGCGGGCGGCCTGGTCGGCGTAGACCACCGCCTCGATGAGCGAATTGGAGGCCAGCCGGTTGGCGCCGTGCAGCCCCGTGCAGGAGGTTTCGCCCAGGGCGTAGAGGTTGCGGATCGAGGTCTCACCGTTGGTGTCGACCTTCACGCCGCCGCAGCAGTAGTGGGCCGCCGGCGTGATGGGGATCCAGTCCTTGGTGATGTCGATGCCGATCGAGAGGCACTTCTCGTAGATGTTGGGGAAGTGGCTGCGCACCGAGTCGGGATCCTTGTGCGTGACGTCGAGGTAGACGTAGTCCATGCCCAGACGGGTCATTTCGCGGTAGATGGCCCGGGCCGTCACGTCGCGCGGTGCGAGCGACTTCATCGGGTGGTACTTGTCCATGAACTCCGTGCCGTCGGGCAGGCGCAGGATGGCGCCGAAGCCGCGCATAGCCTCGGTGATCAGGAAGTTGGGCTTTTCGCCCGGGTTGTAGAGCGTCGTGGGATGGAACTGGATGAACTCCATGTTCTCGGTGATGGCCTTGGCGCGGTGGCACATGGCGATGCCGTCACCCGTGGCGACAATCGGGTTCGAGGTCGACGAGTAGACGTTGCCGCAGCCGCCCGTGGCGACGATCGTGAACTTCGAGAGGATGGTTTCGATCTCGTTCGTGTCGATGTTGAGGACGTAGGCCCCGAAGCAGGCCAGTCCGCGCGTGTGGCGCGTGACGAATTCGCCCAGATGGTGCTGCGTGAGCAGGTCGATGGCGAAGTGGTGCTCGAGGACCGTGATGTCGGGGTGCTTGCGGACCGACTCCACGAGGGCGCGTTCGATCTCGGCGCCCGTGAGGTCTTCGTGGTGGAGGATCCGGTGTTCGGAGTGGCCGCCTTCGCGGTTGAGTTCAAAACGTCCGTCGGGGGCCTTGTCGAAGCGCGTCCCCCAGGCGATCAGGTCGGCGATCAGCTCCGGAGCGCGGCGTACGACCAGCTCGACGGCCTTGGGGTCGCACTTGCCCGCGCCGCAGACCATCGTGTCGTGGATGTGTTTCTCGAAGGTGTCGGGGGCGTAGGTGACTGAACAGATACCGCCTTGTGCGTAGTTGGTGTTGCACTCATTCATTTCGCCCTTGGTCACAATCGTAACGTGTCCGTGGGCAGCGGCTTTCAGCGCGAAGGAGAGACCCGCGGCGCCGGAACCGATAACCAGGAAGTCGGTTTTCATCGTTTTTGAACATTAAGCGTCGCAAAGTTACAAAAAATCGTAACTTTGCCGCAAAATTACGGGCAAAAATGGAAAGACACATCGACATAAACCGTTTTGATTACGACCTTCCGGACGAGCGGATTGCCAAATTCCCGCTGGCCGAACGCAGTGCCTCGAAGCTGCTCGTTTATCGTGGCGGCGAGATCTCCGAACGTCATTTCGCCGATATCGGCGAGGTGCTGCCCGCCGGCGAACTGCTGGTCTTCAACAACACGAAGGTGATCCGTGCGCGGATCATCATGCACAAGCCTTCGGGCGCGCGCATCGAGGTCTTCTGCCTTGAACCGCACCGCCCGGCCGACTACGAGCGGGCCTTTGCCGTCGTGGGCCGCTGCGAGTGGTCGTGCATCGTGGGCAACCGCAAGAAGTGGAAGGAGGGCTACGTGGAGATCAACTTCGAACACGAGGGCCGGGCCGAATATCTCCGGGCGTGGCTTACGGAGGATCGCGGCCGCGAGTGCACGGTGCGCTTCGAGTGGACGGCGCCGATGACCTTCGGCCAGCTGCTGGAGCATCTGGGGCGCATCCCGATCCCGCCCTACCTGAACCGTGAGAGTGAGGAGATCGACAATACGCGTTACCAGACCGTCTATTCGAAGTTCGAGGGGTCGGTGGCAGCTCCTACGGCCGGACTGCACTTTACGCCCGAACTGATCGACGCGATGAAGGAGCGCGGCTTTGAGTTCGAGGAGGTGACGCTGCATGTCGGGGCGGGGACGTTCCTGCCCGTGAAGGACGAGGATGCCGCCCGCCATCCGATGCACACCGAACACTTCGAGGTGCGCCGCGCAACGGTGGCCCGGCTGCTCGAACGCTGGGGCCACATCACGGCCGTCGGCACCACCTCGGTGCGGACGCTGGAGTCGCTCACGGCGCTTGGCTGGCGCATCCGCACCGCGGGGACGCCCGATGCCGACCGCGTGATCGGCCAGTGGGAACTCTACGACATCCCGTCGGACTATACGGGCCGTGAGGCGCTCGGCGACCTGCTGGCCTGGATGGATCGTGAGGGGACTGACCGGCTGAAGGCCGCCACGCAGATCATGATTACGCCGCTGGGCTACGAATTCCGCATCGTGCACAACATCGTCACGAACTTTCACCAGCCCAAATCGACGCTGCTGCTGTTGGTTTCGGCCTTCGTGGGCGACGATTGGCGGCGCATTTACGACTATGCCCTTTCGCACGGCTTCCGTTTCCTGAGCTACGGCGATTCGTCGGTGCTCATGCGGTAGGGACTGACGACGGGGCCGGATAGTGATCGGACGGGCCTCTCCTGACGGGAGTGGCCCGTCCGCTATTGTAGGACGGATCGTTCGGTGGAGGGGTGTGCGAACGGCCCTTCGGAGCCGGGCATGTCGTCCGCCCGGGTCAGAAGTCGTACCCGATGCCGACCGAGACGCTGCGGCTTCGCAAATCCGAGATCCCGGCGGGCAGTAGCGGAGTCTGACTGCCGTTTCCGGCAAAGAGATTGCACAATCCGGCGTCGAATCCGGCCTGGATGCAGATCCGGCGGATCGAGACCTCGACACCGAGCCGGATGCCCAGATCGCTGCGGCGGAGGAATCCCGCCGCTCCGAACAGATCGCTCCAGGCGTCCGCCGTGCGGGCCTTGCCGCCGATCCCCACGCCGTAGCAGAGGCCGCCAAAGGGGCGGATGCAGCTCTGTTTGCCGATCCCGAAGCGCCAGGTGAGCAGCAGCGGAACCTGCAGATACATCGGCCGGAACGAACAGCCCTCATAACGCCCTCCGCGACTGGAAAAGTCGACGCCGCTCTCTATATAAAGAGGTAGACCGCGCCACAGCAGCACCTGGTCCGATACGGCGAAACGAAATCCGAGGCGCGGATCGGTCGTTCCGCGGACATATTCGCCCCGGGCCCGGATGTAGGCCACTTCGAGGCCCGTCCGGACGCCCAGCAGATTCTTTTCGAAGCCTTGTGCCCACACGCACGGGCCCGTCAACAGCAGACAGAGAAGCGGAATCAGTCGTTTCATGAATGGGTAACTCTTGCCGGATTGTCCGCCCGGCGCAACTCCCGGCGGGGCGACGCCCGATGCGGACGAATTCCGAAGTCCAAAGATACGTTTTTTTCGGAAATCTCCGAGCCGCCGATCTGCCGCGGCGGCATTTTTTGCACGTTACGGTGCGGGTTTTGCCTCCCTGTGGCGGCTTGGGAGAGACCTTTGCACGTTGTGCTTCCGGGACGGCTGCCCCTTGCGGTGTCGGCGCCGTGAAAAAAATAACAATATTGAAACCGTTATTCGCGATTATTTTGTACCTTTGCGGTGCCATTGAAGGAAAAGTATTTTCAAGTACATAACATTCAAACTATTACAACTATGCAGATTGTAGAGATTCATGCAAGAGAGATCCTCGACTCGCGAGGCAATCCGACCGTTGAGGTCGAAGTTCGCACCGTATCCGGTGCTTTCGGTCGTGCTGCCGTTCCGAGCGGCGCTTCGACGGGCGAGAATGAGGCCCTGGAGCTCCGCGACGGCGACAAGAACCGTTACCTGGGCAAGGGCGTTCTCAACGCTGTGAAGAATGTCAACGAGGTGATCGCTCCAGCCATCATCGGCATGAACGTCTCCGATCAGGTCGGCATCGACAAGGCCATGATCGCTCTGGACGGCACGCCGACCAAGTCGAAGCTCGGCGCCAACGCCATCCTCGGCGTATCGCTGGCCGTAGCCCGCGCCGCTGCCGACTACTTCGGAATGCCCCTCTACCGCTATATCGGTGGTGCCAACGCCAAGACGCTGCCCGTTCCGATGATGAACATCATCAACGGCGGTTCGCACTCCGACGCCCCGATCGCTTTCCAGGAGTTCATGATCCGTCCCGTAGGCGCTCCCTCGCTCAAGGAGGGTGTCCGCATGGGTGCCGAGGTTTTCCACAACCTCAAGAAGGTGCTCCACGAGCGCGGACTTTCGACGGCCGTAGGTGACGAGGGCGGCTTCGCTCCCGCACTCAACGGTACGGAGGACGCTCTGGAGTCGATCATCAAGGCCATCGAGAAGGCCGGCTACGTTCCCGGAAAGGACGTCATGATCGGTATGGACTGCGCTTCGTCGGAGTTCTACAAGGACGGCGTTTACGACTATACGGTATTCGAAGGCGAGAAGGGTGCAAAGCGTACCTCGAAGGAGCAGGTCGAGTACCTGAAGGGTCTGGTTGCCAAGTACCCCATCGACTCGATCGAGGACGGTATGTCGGAGAACGACTGGGAAGGCTGGCAGCTGCTGACCGCCGAACTGGGCGGCAAGTGCCAGCTCGTCGGTGACGACCTCTTCGTAACGAACGTCAACTTCCTGAAGAAGGGTATCGAGATGGGCTGCGCCAACTCGATCCTGATCAAGGTTAACCAGATCGGTACGCTGACCGAGACGCTCGACGCCATCGAGATGGCTCACCGCGCCGGCTACACGACGGTAACGTCGCACCGTTCGGGCGAAACCGAGGATTCGACGATCGCCGACATCGCCGTGGCTACGAACTCGGGCCAGATCAAGACCGGTTCGATGTCGCGTTCGGACCGTATGGCCAAGTACAACCAGCTGCTCCGTATCGAGGAGGAGCTCGGCGACGAGGCTATCTACGGCTACAAGAAGGTTTACCGCAAGTAATCCGCACGGGAGGGTGCGGCGGAGGGGGCGATTCGAAGGAATCGGAAACCCTGCTGCGCAACTCCCGGCCCGATACAGGGAAAAGAGGGAAGGATCAGACTCCTTCCCTCTTTCTTTTCTTTGCTTCTTTCGATTCCGATGCTGCTTCTCTCGCTCTCGGCCGCCCGGGGACAATCCGCCGCGGTGAAGGGCTATACGGCGGAGAATTCGCCCCGGAAGGTGGAGATCCTGCTCGGCCCCGGTGTCAATATCTGCCGCAGTCCGCTCTGCGGCCGGCGTCGGTGCCGTCATGGACAGCTACAACCTCATCTGGGGCGTGCACGCCTCGGAGAACCGCTGGCTCCATGTCGATGTGCTGCGCCGCGACTGGGGCTTCCGGGGGCTGGTGATGTCGGACTGGACATCGACCTATTCGGCGTCGGGAATCGCCCGCGGAGGACTCGATCTGGAGATGCCCAAGGGGTGGTACTTCAACGAAAAGGAGCTACTGCCGCTGTTGGAGAGCGGTGTGATCCGCGAAAGAGACCTCAATGAGAAGGTGTGCCACATCCTGCAGACGCTTTCGGCCTTCGGATGCCTCGACCGGCCGTACGATACGAACCGCGTAACGGAGGATGATCCCGCCACCAGCTCACGATGCTGCGCGAGATGGGGTGCAATGCCGTCCGCACGTCGCACAACATGCCGGCCGAGGCGCTCGTGGAGCTCTGCGACGAGATGGGGCTGATGCTGATGATCGAACCCTTCGACGAGTGGGAGGTGGCCAAGTGCCGGAACGGCTATCACCGCTATTTTGCGGAGTGGGCTGAACGCGATCTGGTCAACATGGTGCACCATTTCCGCAACAACCCCTCGGTGGTGATGTGGTCCGTGGGCAACGAGGTGCCCACGCAGTCGACGGCCGAGGGCTACAGAACGGCTTCGTGGCTGCAGTCGATCTGCCACCGCGAGGACCCGACGCGCCCGGTGACCTGTGGCATGGATCAGGTCGACGACGTGCTGTCGAACGGCTTTGCGGCCATTTTCGACATCCCCGGGCTCAACTACCGGGTGCACCGCTACCGCGAGGCCTACGACCGCCTGCCGCAGAACATCCTGCTTGGTTCGGAAACCGCCTCGACGGTCTCGTCGCGCGGCGTCTACCACTTCCCGGTCGAGGCGGGTCCCGACCGCCTGCATGCCGACCATCAGTCGTCGGGGTACGATGTCGAGTATTGCGGATGGTCGAATACGCCCGACGACGACTTTGCCGCCGGGGAGGATCTCCCCTGGCTGATCGGACAGTTCGTCTGGACGGGATTCGACTATCTGGGCGAGCCGACCCCCTACCACACCGACGCCTGGCCCAACCACAGTTCGATGTTCGGAATCATCGACCTGGCGTCGCTGCCCAAGGACCGCTACTGGCTCTACCGCAGCGTCTGGAACCGGGAGTCGCCCACGCTGCACCTCCTGCCGCACTGGACCTGGCCGGGACGCGAGGGCGAGGTGCGTGTCGTGACCTGCGATGCCGAGGGGCGGAAGGCGGCCGAACGGGTCGTGCGTACGGCCGGTGAGGCGCGGACCCTGCAGTTGTCGGTCGATCGGACGGTATTGGCCGTCGACGGACGGGATCTGGCATATGTGACGGTCGGGATAGTGGATCTTGCGGGAAATCCGGTGCCGACGGATCGGCGCGAGGTGCGCGTCGAGGTCTCGGGAGCGGGCCATTTCCGGGCCATGGCCAATGGCGATCCTACGTCGCTCGAGTCCTTCTGCGAGCCCCGCATGCATCTGTTTAGCGGTCAGTTGACGGCGATTGTCGGCAACGACGACCGTCCGGGAGAGATTCTGGTCCGGGTAACGGCCCGGGGGCTGAAGCCGGCCGAGCTGCGTATTGCGGCGGAGTGAGGCGACCTGCCGGGGCCGGGCTTTCCGGAGCAACCCCGAGGCAGCCTCGAAGCCCCCCCCCTCTTCTCCTGCCAATAGACAACAAAAAGGGCCTCTTTTTTTCAAGAGGCCCTTGCGGGTGGAAGAAGGGGCTCGAACCTAAAATTATTTGCCTCTATATATCAATGTGTTATAGCTGATTCTTTGTTGTCGGGTCACTGGTTTGTTGGAGTAATTTTACGTCCCAATACTTTCCCTTGCTACAAAGCAAAGATACGTTATATGTTTCTCATCTCAAAATAAGATCCAATAAATTTGATATCCGATTCTTGGGTACGATTAGGGGATAATCGCAGTCGACAACCAGCACGCCCCACTGCAAGGTATAGTGGAGATGACTGGCAAGCAGAACGGTGAAGGTTGATTTTCCGACGCCGCCTTTTTGATTGCATACGGCAATGCTTACAGGTGTGTTTTCCATAATTTGTTTCTTCTGTAAGGCGCGATTTAACAGGTTTGTTCAAGAGTGCGTTCACGCACGAACTCCCGAGTTCGTGAATTCAGGAATAGGGTCCGGCACGAACAAAGGGAAGTATCTCATCGTGAAGGAACAGATGGCGGAAACTGTTCCCGAAATCCTGAAAAACAGGATCAATGAACAAATACAATAGCAGTTTCATGGATGGATTGTTGGACGTTTGCCTGCAAGGTAATGCAGTTTTCGGGGGTTGATTCCCGATGTCCTCCGGAGGC
>NZ_NFLR01000003.1:0-278960 GCF_002161005.1 Alistipes sp. An116 | reverse complement strand
AGCAGCTGCGCAAGAAGGGCGAACTGCTGACCCACGACAAGGACCAGTCGGTCTTCGTCTTCCTGAAGCTGGAGGATCTGATGGAGACCGATTTCCTGCGCATCAAGGAGAACATGACACTGGGCGACATCGTCCACATCATCTCCACGGCCCGGCGCAACATCTTCCCCGTGATCGACAACTTCGGACGCCTGCTGGGCGTCGTACAGCTCGACGACCTGCGTGAGGACATGTTCAAGCCCCAGAAATACGGCCGTCCGATCTCCGACTACATGATCCCGCCCCCGGACAAGATTCTCGAACACGAGGCCATTCAGAGTGTCATGGAGAAGTTCGAGGACAAGCACACCTGGATGCTGCCCGTCGTCGACAAGCAGAACCACTATCTGGGATTCATCTCCAAGTCGCGGATCCTGAACGCCTACCGCGAACAGCTGGTCAAGATCCAGCAGTAGGAAGGAGCCGACGGAGAAGAAGCCCGTCGGGCGGATGGGTAGACACGGAAGGCCGGAGCTCGGAAGGAGCCGACGGAGAAGAGGCCCGTCGGACGGATGGGTAGACACGGAAGGCCGGAGCTCGGAAGGAGCCGACGGAGAAGAGGCCCGTCGGGCGGATGGGGAGACGCGGAAAGCCGAAGCCCCGCGGCCGGTGGCATTCACCGCCTCCGATACACTCGAAAACCCAAAACCAACACCATATACCATGATCTCTTTTGACAGCCCCTCGTGGGCCGATGCGCTCGACTGCGCCGTCACGCTCTGCGACACGCAAGGGATGGTCTGCTACCAGAACCGCCGCTCCGTGGAGGTCAACGGCGACGTGAGGGGCCGCTCGCTCCTCCCCTGCCACAACGACCGTTCGCGGGAGATCATCCGACGGCTGCTCGACGACGGCGGCCGAAACGTCTACACCATTCAGAAAAAGGGCATCCGCAAGCTGATCTACCAGACCGTCTGGTACGACGAGGAACGGATCGGCGGACTCGTGGAGTTCTCGATGGAGCTCCCCGACGAGATGCCCCACTACGTCCGGTCATGACAAAAACACTTAAAGTAAGAAGAAGATGCTGCATTTCGATTGCGACTACATGGAGGGGACCCACCCCGAGGTGATGCGCCGCCTGCTGGAGACCAACCTCGAACAGACTCCCGGATATGGCTGCGACCCCCATACGGAGCGGGCCCGCGAACTCATCCGACAGGCATGCGGCGCCCCGCAGGCCGAGGTTCATTTTCTGGTCGGCGGCACGCAGACCAACGCCACCGTCATCGACGGTCTGCTGCGCCGGCACGAAGGGGTGCTGGCCGCCGAATCGGGTCACATCAACGTTCACGAGGCCGGAGCCATCGAAGCTGCCGGCCACAAGGTCCTGACGCTCCCCTCGCACGAAGGCAAGGTCCGCGCCGAGGAGGTCGACCGCTGGATCGAGGAATTCTACCGCGACGAAACGTGGCCCCATATGGTCGCCCCCGGGATGCTCTACCTCTCGCACCCGACCGAATTCGGGACACTCTACACGCTCAGTGAGATGGAGGCGATCCATGCCGTCTGCCAACGCTACTCGATCCCGCTCTACCTCGACGGTGCACGGCTCGGCTACGCCCTGGCCTCGGAGGAGAATACCCTCACGCTCCGCGACATCGCCCGGCTGTGCGAGGTCTTCTACATCGGCGGCACCAAGACCGGCCTGCTCTTCGGCGAGGCGGTCGTCATCACGCGGCCCGAGCTGCTGCCGCACTTCTTCACCCTCGTCAAGCAGCACGGCGCCCTGCTGGCCAAGGGTCGACTGCTGGGAGTGCAGTTCGAGACGCTCTTCACCGAAGAGCTCTACCTGCGGATTGCCCGGCAGGCCATCTCGACAGCCCGGCGGCTGAAGGAGGCCCTGCTCGCAAAAGGATACCGGCTCCACATCGACTCGCCGACCAACCAGCAGTTTTTCGTCCTGCCGAACCGCGAGATCGACCGGCTCAGTCAGTACGCCACCTTCGAGTTATGGGGGCCGCGCGGCAAGGAGGAGTCCGTCGTGAGGTTCGTCACCAGCTGGGCCACCACCGACGAGCAGATCGACGCGCTGATCGCCCGGCTCTGAACAGCGGGAAGGGAGGGGTTCATCCCCACCCGGAGCAGCGCGGGCCCGGTTCGGAGCGGCATGGTTCGGCCCATTTTTTCGGGATACACTTATTTTTTTGTCGCTTTTACTTGCTATTTTGTAAAGTTTATTTTACATTTATAGCAGCAGACGGGAGAAGTGCGCACCTCCGGCAGTCTGCATAAACCGACAAAAAACAACCAGTCATGAACAAAATCCTGCTGCTGCCCCATGCGTTCAAACGGATCGGATGGGTGCTATTCATCCCGACGGCCCTGCTGGGCGCACTGATGTTTTTCGACGGATTCAACGGATTCCCCTCGTTCCTGCTGCCCGACTCATTCGCTCCGGCCCGGGACTTCACCCGCCTTTGGAACAACATCGTCATCATCGGCATCCTGCTCGGTGTCCTCTTCATCGGCTGCTCGCGCGAACGCATCGAGGACGAACTTATCGCCCGCATCCGTCTCAACGCCCTGCTCGCGGCGCTCTATGTCACCGTGGGTGTCTCCGTACTCTCCGCGCTGGCGCTCTACGACTTCGCCTACATCAACTTCATGATCTTCAACCTGTTCTTGCTGCCCGTGCTCTTCCTCGTGATCGAACGGGTGATGCTCTGGCGACTCGGAAAGGAGGCGGCGCATGAAGAATAGGATCCGGGTCGAACGCGCCGAGGTGCGCATGACCCAGCAACAACTGGCCGAGGCCGTGGGCGTGAGCCGTCAGACGATCAACGCCATCGAGGCCGGGAGATTCGTTCCGTCGACCGTGCTGGCGCTGAAAATCGCACGGACATTCGGCAAGCCCGTCGAGAAGCTCTTCCAGTTGGAGGAGGGTGAATGACCCGCCGAACCCGTACCAAAAAGAGGGAGGCCCGGATCTCCGAGCCACCCTCTTTGTCTCTCCCGCCTCTGACGGCGAAAACCGCCCCCGGTCAGAGCTTGATGTCGTAGATCTGGATCACGCCCACCAGCTTGCCCGATTCGTCCGTAACGAGCAGCGAGGTCACCTTGTTGCGCGTCATCATCTTCTCGGCTTCGATCAGCTTCTCGGTCGGAGCAATCGTCTTCGGGTGCGGCGTGGCGATATCTTTTGCCTTGATATTGAAGAACTCACCCCGCAGCCGTTCCATGGCCCGGCGCACGTCACCATCCGTGACGATGCCCTCGATGCGGTCGCCCTCGCAGATGACGATCAGCCCCAGCCCGCCCTTCGAGATGGCGTGGATCATCTCCGTGGCCGGGCAGTCGGGAGCCACCACCGGCAGGTCGTGGTCGCGCATGACGTTGCCCACGGTCATCAGCAGGCGCCGTCCCAGGCTGCCGCCCGGATGCAGGCGTGCGAAATCGACGCTCGTGAAGCCCCGCAGCTGCATCAGCGAGACGGCCAGCGCATCGCCCATGGCGATCTGTGCCGTCGTAGACGACGTGGGGGCCAGGTGCAGGATGCAGGCCTCTTTCTGGACCCGCACGTTCAGGTGCACGTCCGAATTCTTGGCCAGCGCCGAGTCGGGGTTACCCGTCATCGAGATCAGGCGGTTGCCGTTCGAGTGGATGAAGGGGACGATCTTCAGAATCTCGTCCGTCTCGCCCGAATAGGAGAGTGCCAGGATGATATCCTCCTTCGAGATCATGCCCAAGTCACCGTGGAAGGCCTCGCCCGGGTGGAGGAAGAAGCTCGGCGTGCCGGTCGAGGCGAGCGTCGCGGCGATCTTGCGCCCCACAAGGCCCGATTTGCCCATACCCGTCACGATGCACTTGCCGTGACTCGAAAGAATCATCTCCACGGCCTCGACAAACGAGTCGTCCAGCGACTCCTCCAGATGCCGGAGCGTCAACATCTCGGTATGCACCGCCTTGCGGGCCACCTCCAGAATTTGCTCTTTTGCTGTATCGGTCATATTGTTGCTCAAAGCAGAGTTTCGATCAAAGGTTCCAGATCATCGAGCCGCAGCATGTTGGCCGCATCGCTCAGACCCCGGTCCGGATCGGGGTGCACCTCGAAGAAGTAACCCGTAGCGCCGAAGGCCTTCGCGGCCCGGGCCATCGCCGGAACGAATTCGCGGTTGCCGCCCGTCTTGCCCCCCGCCGCACCGGGACGCTGCACCGAGTGGGTACAGTCCATGATCACCGTCGGCGCGATCTGCAGCATGTCCGGGATATTGCGGAAATCGACCACCAGGTTGTTGTAGCCGAACGAATTGCCGCGTTCGGTGAGCCACACTTCGCGGGCCCCTGCATCGAGCGCCTTCTCGTAGGGATAGCGCATGTCGGCCCCCGAAAGGAACTGCGCCTTCTTGATGTTCACGGTGCGTCCGGTCTTCGCGGCGGCCACCACCAGGTCGGTCTGCCGGCACAGGAAGGCCGGGATCTGGATCACGTCCACCACCTCGCCCACCGGCGCGGCCTGCCACGACTCGTGGATATCCGTAAGGAGCTTCAACCCCCACTTCGCGCGCACGTCGGCAAGCATCCGAAGCCCCTTCTCGAGACCCGGGCCCCGGAACGAGGCTATCGACGTGCGGTTGGCCTTGTCGAACGAGGCCTTGAAGAGGATCTGCGTGCCCAGGCGGCGGTTGATGGCCACGAGGCGTTCGGCCACCGTGTCCAGCAGTTCGGCGGATTCGATGACGCAGGGTCCGGCAATCAGTATCATAACGTTATCGGTTGAATTCGGGGTGTTGTTTCAAAAACTCCTCGGCGCGCACCAGATCCTCCGGCGTGTCGATTCCCACGGTCTCGACCGGCGTGATGCCCACACCTATTTTATAGCCGTTCTCCAGCCAGCGCAGCTGTTCGAGCGATTCGGCCAGCTCGAGCGGCGACTGCGGCAGCGCGGTCACCGCACGCAGCACCTCCGTGCGGAAGGCATAGAGGCCGATGTGCTTGTAGAAGGTATGCCGCGAGAGCCACTCCTCGCGCGGAACGTTGCGCAGGTAGGGGATCACCGACCGCGAAAAGTACAGCGCCCGCGACTGCGCGTCGAGCACCACCTTCGGCGAGTTGGGATTCTCCAGCGCCTCCAGGCCGTCGGACTCCGCAAAGGGCTTCACCAGCGTGGCGATGTCGGTCGAGGGGTCGTCGAAGCAGCGCTTCACCGCCTCGAGCTGTTCGCGGCGAATGAAGGGTTCGTCGCCCTGCACGTTGACCACCACGTCGTACGTCCGGCCCTGTTTGCAGTAGGCCTCCCAGCAGCGGTCCGTGCCGCTGCGGTGCGCCGTCGAGGTCATCTCGACCCGTCCGCCGAACGACCGCACGGCCTCGCAGATCCGCTCGTCGTCCGTAGCCACCACGGCGTCGTCCAGCACGCCGGCCACCTGTTCGTAGACCCGCTGGATGACGGGTTTGCCCCCCAGCCGGGCCAGCGGCTTGGCCGGGAAGCGCGTCGACGCGTAGCGCGCCGGAATGATTGCGATGAATTTCATACCTTCACTGCTATTCGGTTGCATCCGCCTCGAGCCCGCGGCGCTGACGCGCCGTCAGTTTCGCCTTCGCAAGCCCGTACGATTTTTTTACCAGGTCGAGAATCTCCTCCGCCGGAATATCCCCGTCGAAACGAACGCTGATCCAGTGGTGCTTGTCCATGTGCCAACCCGGGGTGATCCCCTCGTAGCGATCGATCAGCACGGGAATCTCCTCCGGAGCACAGCGGATCGTACAGAAGTCGAACGCTTCGGCATTCACAAAGCAGAACCACTTGTCCACCACGTAAAAGACCAGCAGATTGCGGTCGTATTCGGAGGTGGCCTTCCCGAAGGCGAAGTCGTCATGCACGCCCGGCAGCGACAGACAATAGCGACGGAAATCCTCGATATTCATTTCCCCGGATATTTACTCCTTAACGGTCGTTGCGTCGGAGGCCGGCTTCGGCTCCAGTGCCAGCGCCAGCACCTCGTCGTTCGTGCGCACGTAGTGGAACGTCAGACCCTCGACGTATTCGGGCTTGATCTCGGCGATGTCCTTGCGGTTTTCGTCCGAAAGGATCAGCTCCGTGATGCCGGCCCGCTTGGCCGCCAGAATCTTCTCCCTGACGCCGCCCACGGGCATCACCCGTCCGCGGAGGGTCGTCTCGCCCGTCATGGCGATCCGCTCCTTCACCTTGCGGCCCGTGTAGGTCGAGACGATCGAGGTGACCATCGTGATGCCCGCCGAGGGGCCGTCCTTCGGGATCGCACCCTCCGGAACGTGGATGTTGATGTCGTTCGTCTCGAACATCTTCGGGTCGATGCCCAACTCCTTGTAGTGGGCCATCACCCACTCGTGGGCAATCGTCGCCGACTCCTTCATCACGTCGCCCAGGTTGCCCGTCAGGCTGATGCGCCCCTTGCCGGGCGTCAGGCACGACTCGATGTAAAGGATGTCACCGCCCACTTCGGTCCATGCCAGACCCGTCACGACACCCGTCATGCCGCCCACCTCGTACTCCTCGCGCAGGAACTTCGGCATGCCGAGGATCTTCTCGACATCCTCGGCCGTGATCTCCGGCCGGGGCTCCTCGTCGAAGGCGATCTGCTTGGCACGTGCCCGGGCGATCTTGGCCAGATGCTTGTCCAGCGAGCGGACGCCCGCCTCACGCGTATAGTCCGAGATGACCTGTTCGATCACCGCGTCGCTCATCGTCAGCTCGTCGGGCTTGATGCCGTGGGCCTCGCGCAGCTTCGGCAGCAGGTGATCCTGGGCGATGCGCACCTTCTCCTCGATCAGGTAGCCCGGAATGTTGATCATCTCCATACGGTCACGCAGCGCCGGGGCGATGCTGCCCACGTTGTTGGCCGTGGCGACGAAGAGCACCTTCGAGAGGTCGTACTCCATGTCGATGTAGTTGTCGTGGAAGGTGGTGTTCTGCTCCGGGTCGAGCACCTCGAGCAGCGCGCTCGAGGGGTCGCCGTGGTTCGAGACCGTCACCTTGTCCACCTCGTCGAGGATGATCACCGGATTGGACGAACCGCACCGCTTGATCGTCTGGATGATCCGGCCCGGCATGGCGCCGATGTAGGTACGGCGGTGTCCGCGGATCTCCGACTCGTCGTGCAGTCCGCCCAGCGAGATACGGCCGAACTTGCGGCCCAGGGCCGTGGCCACCGACTTGCCCAGCGAGGTTTTGCCCACGCCCGGAGGTCCGTACAGGCAGAGGATCGGGGACTTCAGGTCGCCCTTCAGCTTGATGACGGCCAGGTGTTCCAAAATACGCTCCTTGACCTCGTCCAGTCCAAAGTGGTCGTGGTCCAGCTGTTCGCGGGCCTGCTTCAGGTCGAGGTTGTCCTTCGTCACGTCGTTCCAAGGCAGCTCCAGCAACAGCTGCAGGTAGGTCATCTGCACCGAATACTCCGCCACGGCGGGGTTCAGCCGCTCGACCTTCTGCAACTCCTTCTCGAAGGTCTCGCCGACCTCCTTCGGCCAGTTCTTCTTCCTGGCCTCCTCGCGCATCTTTTCGATGTCGGCATCGGGGCCGTCGCCCAGTTCGTCCTGGATCGTGCGCATCTGCTGCTGCAGGTAGTAGTCGCGCTGCTGCTTGTCGATCTCCTGCTTGACGCGCTCCTGGATCTGGTTCTTCAACTCGGCAAGCTGCTGTTCGCGGATCAGGATCTCGAGCAGCTTGCGCGCACGGGCCAGCAGGCCGGGGGCTTCGAGCAGCGACTGCCGGTCCTCGTCCGTGAGCTCCATGTTCGAGCAGATGAAGTTGATGAAGCCGCGTTTCGAGTCGATGTTCTTGATGGCGAAGGCCGCCTCCTTGGGCATCGACGGCGAGATGTTGATGATTCCCAGCGCCACGTCGCGGATCGAGTCCACGAGGGCTTCGAACTCGATGCTCTTCAGATCGGGCGTCGAATCGCGCAGCGCCACCACGCGGGCCTTGAAATAGGGCTCCGTGGCGACATATTCCGTGATTTCGATCTTCTCCAGACCATTCAGGATCACCGTCAGGTTGCCGTTGGGCATCTCCAGGATCTTGATGATCCGGGCTGCCGTGCCGACCTTGTACATGTCGTCCGGCGAGGGGTCCTCCACCTCGCTCTCGCGCTGCAGCACGGCTCCCAGCAGCCCGCCCTCGGCATTCACCGCGCGGACCAGCGAGATGCTCTTGTCTCGCCCGACCGTAATGGGGGTGATGGCGCCCGGAAAGAGCACCGACGAACGCAGCGTAAGAATCGGAAGAATCTCCGGGACTTCGACCTCCTCGACCGGTTCGTCACCGCCCGTCACGATGGGGATCACGCGGTGTTTGCCGTCGAGAAGCTCGGGGACGAGGTTCACGTCGTCCACTTCTACAGTTTCGATCTTATCTTTTTTGCTCATATTTTTCCTATATACAATGCGCAAAGGTAACGTTTTTTCGCAGAATTTATTTCATCTTTGACAGATTGTTGATAACTTTGCCCCCTCGGAAACAACGTTTAATTATCTACCAGCCATGCAAATCGCTGACAAATACGCACCCCAGCAGATCGAGGCCAAATGGTACGACTACTGGATCAACCACAAGCTCTTCCATTCGGAACCCGACCAGCGCCAACCCTATACGATCGTCATCCCGCCCCCCAACGTCACCGGCATGCTCCACATGGGCCACATGCTCAACAACACGCTGCAGGACGTGCTGGTGCGCCGCGCCCGCATGTCGGGCAAGAACGCATGCTGGGTCCCCGGCATGGACCACGCCTCGATCGCCACCGAGGCAAAGGTCGTCGCCATGCTCCGCGAAAAGGGCATCGAGAAGTCCTCGCTCACGCGTGAGGAGTTCCTCAAATACGCCTGGGAGTGGAAGGAGAAGTACGGCGGCGTGATCCTTCAACAGCTGCGCAAGCTCGGCGCCTCGTGCGACTGGGACCGCACCTGCTTCACGATGGACGACATCCGCACCGAAGGCGTCCTGCGCGTCTTCTGCGACCTCTACGACAAGGGCAAGATCTACCGCGGCGTGCGCATGGTCAACTGGGACCCCGCCGCACAGACCGCCCTCTCGGACGAGGAGGTCGTCTTCAAGGAGTCGCACGGAAAGCTCTACTACCTGCGCTACCGTGTTGAAGGTTCCGACCGCGTCATCGTCGTCGCCACGACCCGTCCCGAAACCATCCTCGGCGATACGGCCCTCTGCGTCAACCCCGATGACCCGCGTTATCAGGATCTGCCCGCCGACGCCCGCGTCATCGTGCCGCTCGTCGGCCGCTCGATCCCCGTCATCCGCGACACGTACGTCGACATCGAGTTCGGTACGGGCGCCCTGAAGGTCACCCCGGCCCACGACGTGAACGACTACATGCTGGGCGAGAAATACGGCCTGGAGACCATCGACATCTTCAACGACGACGGCACGATCAACGACAAGGTCGGCATGTATGTCGGCATGGACCGTTTCGACGTCCGCCGCCAGATCGAGAAGGACCTCGACGAGGCCGGCCTGCTCGAGAAGGTCGAGGCCTACACGAACAACGTCGGCTACTCGGAGCGTACGGGCGTGGCCATCGAACCGAAACTCTCGATGCAGTGGTTCCTCTCGATGAAGGAGCTGGCCGAGCCCGCCACGAAGGCCGTCATGGAGGACGAGATCCGCTTCGTCCCCGAAAAGTACAAGAACACCTACCGCTACTGGATGGAGAACATCAAGGACTGGTGCATCTCGCGTCAGTTGTGGTGGGGTCAGCGCATCCCGGCGTGGTATCTGCCCAAGGGCGGCTTCGTCGTCGCCCCGACCCCCGAAGAGGCCCTCGAAAAGGCCCGCACCAAGAGCGGCGACGCCTCGCTGCAGCTCGCGGACCTGCGCCAGGACGAGGATGTGCTGGACACCTGGTTCTCGTCGTGGCTCTGGCCCATCTCGGTCTTCGACGGAATCCGCAACCCCCACAACCCCGAAATCGAATACTACTACCCCACCAACGATCTGGTCACAGGTCCCGACATCATCTTCTTCTGGGTCGCCCGCATGATCATGGCCGGATATGAGTACCGCCACGAAAAGCCCTTCGCCAACGTCTACTTCACGGGTATCGTCCGCGACAAGATCGGCCGCAAAATGTCCAAGCAGCTCGGCAACTCGCCCGATCCGCTCGACCTGATCGCCCGGTACGGCGCCGACGGCGTCCGCATGGCCATGCTCATCAGCTCGTCGGCCGGCAACGACGTCATGTTCGACGAGGCGCTCTGCGAGCAGGGCCGCAACTTCGGCAACAAGATCTGGAACGCCTACCGGCTGGTCAACGGCTGGTCGGTCGACACCGCCGCCCCGCAGAGCGAAAACAACCGCCTGGCCGTCGCCTGGTTCGGCGAGGCCCTCTCGCGCTCGCTCCGCCAGATCGACGAGGATTTCCGCTCGTACCGCATCTCGGAGGCCTTCAAGGAGGTCTACCGCCTCTTCTGGGACGACTTCTCGAGCCTCTACCTCGAGATGGTCAAGCCCGCCTTCGGACAGCCGATCGACGACGCCACGCTCCAGGCCACGAAGGGATACTTCGATGCCCTGATGCGCGTGCTGCACCCCTTCATGCCCTTCGTCACGGAGGAGATCTGGCAGGCCCTCGCCCCGCGCCGCGACGGCGAGTCGATCTGTGTGGCCCCGATGCCCCAGGCCGGCCAGGTCGACGAGGCGATGCTCGCCCGCTTCGAACTGGTGAAGGAGATCGTCTCCTCGGTGCGCAACATCCGCAACCAGAAGAACCTCCCGCAGAAGGAGACCTTGGCCCTGCACGTCATCGTCGACGAGAACTACCCCGCCGAGTTCGCCCCCGTCATCCGGAAGATGGCCAACCTCTCGTCGATCGAGGCCGTCACGGAGAAGGATCCCGCAGCGGCCGCCTTCCTGGTCAAGACGACGCAGTACTTCGTGCCGCTGGCCGGCAAGATCGACACCGCCGCCGCAATCAAGAAGCTCTCGGACGATCTGACCTACTACGAAGGCTTCCTCGCCTCAGTGATGAAGAAACTCTCGAACGAACGCTTCGTGCAGTCGGCCCCCGAGAAGGTCGTGGCCAACGAGCGCGCCAAGCAGGCCGATGCCGAGGCCAAGATCGCCGCTCTCAAGGAGCAGCTGGCCGCCCTGAAATAGCCGTCTGAAGAGAGGAGGGGGGGGGCCGGCAGGTGTGTTTCCAAGGGCTGCCGGCCGGGAACCGACAATATCCGGTCGCACCCGAGCCTGAAAAACCCGCCCCGCTTTACAAAAATGCATATCCCGTACAACCCCCCGCCCGTCATGTGGCGGGGGCTTGTCGCAAACGGGTTCCGCAAACGGATCATACAAACCGCAAAACCACCATCCGCAAGATGCCATCCATCACCATCTACACCGACGGTTCGTCCCTCGGAAACCCCGGCCCCGGAGGCTACGGCGTCGTCCTCCTCTCGGGCCCCCACCGCAAGGAACTCTCGCAGGGTTTCCGCCTCACGACCAACAACCGCATGGAGCTCATGGGGGTCTGCGTCGCCCTCGAGACGCTCAAGTTCGAGGGCTCGGAGGTGGTGATCTACTCCGACTCGAAGTATGTCGTCGACGCCGTCACCAAGGGCTGGGTCTTCGGCTGGGCCCGCAAGGGCTTTGCCGGCAAGAAGAATCCCGACCTCTGGATGCGCTTCCTGCGCATCTACAACCGGCACAGGGTCCGTTTCGTCTGGGTCAAGGGCCACGCCGAAACGGTCGAGAACAACCGCTGCGACCAACTGGCCGTGTCCGCCGCCAACGACCGCACCCGCTGGGCCGAGGATACGGGATACATCCCCGAGTGAGAAAACTCCGCCCTCCGAGGCCTCTGTCCCTCCGCGCCGAAGGCCCCGGACTTCCCTCCGAAAAGACAGTATTCGCCGATTCTTCGGGACAATTGCCAGATTTTGCAGGCTTTTTTCGCTTTTCGGGCAATTATGCTTATATTTGCAGGAAATTGTTTCCCGCCCGGTATGGCCCGTTCCGCTTCGTGCGGCCGGAGACCCCTGCGGTCACCGGCTCCATCCCTGCGGCGTGAAATTGCGTAACCTCCAAACACGTCGGAATGTTCAAAACTTACCTGCGGCTGATGGGCTTCGCCCGCCCGATCAAGAAATACGCGTTTCCATACTTCTTCTACTCGGTCTTCTACGCACTGTTCAACTCGCTGACGTTCATGCTGATCATCCCGATCCTGAACACCATGTTCGATGTGAACTACTCGTTCGAGTATGTGGAAAAGCTTCCCCCCGTGGAGTTCAACCAGGAGTACCTCACCACGCTCTTCAACTTCACCTACTCGCACCTCTTCCAGGAGTATGACCGCCAGAATGTCCTGCTGCTGCTGGCCATCGTCGCCATCATCATCAGCTTCCTGAGCAACCTCTTCCGCTACCTCGGGGCCTGGACCATGGAGAACATGCGCACCCGCACGCTCCAGAAGATGCGAAACGAGATGTTCTCCCGCGTCATGGACATGAACGTCGGCTACTTCTCCGACCAGCGCAAGGGCGACATCATCTCGAAGATCACCTCCGATGTCAGCGTCGTCCAGTTCTGCATCACCAACACCCTGCAGGTCTCCTTCCGCGAACCCTTCCTGATCATCGGGTACATCGTCATGATGATCGCCATCTCGTGGAAGCTGGCCGTCTTCTCGGTGCTCTTCCTGCCGGTGGTCGCCCTGCTCATCGGAAACATCGTCAAGAAACTCCGCCACCCGGCCCGCACCAACCAGCAGCGCATGGGCGAAATGGTCGCCACGCTCGACGAGTCGCTCTCCGGCATCAAGGTCATCAAGAGCTACAACGCCACCGAATACATCAAGCAGAAATACTACGCCATCAGCGAAGACCTCGCCCGGCTGACCCTCTCGATGGCCCGCCGTCAGCAACTGGCCTCGCCGATGAGCGAATTTCTCGGCATCACGGCCGTCGGCGTGATTCTCGTCTTCGGAGGCGCGTTGGTCTCGGCCGGATCGCTCGACCCCGGAGGATTCATCGCCTTCGTGGCCATCTTCTCGCAGATCACCCGCCCGGTAAGAACCTTCATCGACCAGTTCGCCAACATCAACCAGGGTATTGCCGCCGGTGAACGCATCTTCTCGATCATCGACACCCGCCCCGAAATCCAGGACAAACCCGACGCCAGGGAGTTCACCGGTCTGAAGGACCGGATCGAGTTCCGCAACGTACACTTCTCCTACGACGGTTCGCGCGAGGTGATCGACGGCATCTCGTTCGAGATCCGCCACGGAGAGACCGTCGCCCTCGTGGGCCCTTCAGGCGGCGGGAAATCAACCCTCAGCGAACTGCTGCCCCGCTTCTACGACCCCACCTCGGGCGACATCCTGATCGACGGCATCTCGCTGCGCGACTACTCGCAGGAGAGCATCCGCGCCCACATGAGCGTCGTGGCCCAGGATACGGTCCTCTTCAACGACACCATCGAGCACAACATCGCCATGGGACGCCCCGGAGCCACGCCCGAAGAGGTGGCCGAAGCCGCCCGCGTGGCCAATGCCGACGACTTCATCCGTGAATGCCCCCAGGGCTACGACACCAACATCGGCGACCGCGGCGTGAAACTCTCCGGCGGTCAGCGTCAGCGTCTCTCGATCGCCCGCGCCGTGCTGAAGAACCCCGACATCCTGATCCTCGACGAGGCCACCTCGGCCCTCGACACCGAGAGCGAAAAACTCGTCCAGGATGCCCTGAACAACCTGCTCGTGGGACGTACGTCGGTGGTCATCGCCCACCGCCTCTCGACGATCCACAACGCCGACAAGATCATCGTCATCGACCACGGCCGCATCGCCGAACAGGGAACCCATGCCGAACTGATGGCCCGAAACGGCATCTACGCCAAACTCATCGAGATGCAGTCGTTCGACTGACCCCCCCCCGACCGCAAAACCCCATCCGGACCGGCTCCCTCGTGCGGAGCGGTCCGGATTTTTCGTCCACGGGCGATCCGATGCGAGGAATCGGACCGGAATTGCGGTGTTTTCCAATCTTTTTACTATCTTTGCCAGTTGTCAAAACCGAAACGATATTTTTTACCTGCCGATATGAAATTCAAGGAGTATAAAGGCCTCGACCTGGCCGCCACAGCCGCCGACGTGCTCGGCGAGTGGGATGCCCACGACACGTTCCACAAAAGCATCGAAACCCGCGAGGGTCACCCGACATTCGTCTTCTACGAAGGTCCCCCCTCGGCCAACGGAATGCCCGGCATCCACCACGTCATGGCCCGCACCATCAAGGACGTATTCTGCCGCTACAAAACCCAGCAGGGATATCTCGTTCACCGCAAGGCCGGTTGGGACACCCACGGTCTGCCCGTCGAACTGGGCGTCGAGAAGAAACTCGGAATCACCAAGGAGGATATCGGCAAGAAGATCTCCATCGAGGAGTACAACCGCACGTGCCGCGAGGCCGTCATGGAGTTCACCGGCGTGTGGGAGAACCTCACCCGCAAGATGGGCTACTGGGTCAACATGGACGACCCCTACATCACCTACGACAACAAGTACATCGAGTCGCTGTGGTGGCTGCTGAAGCAGCTCTACAACAAGGGGCTCCTCTACAAGGGATACACCATTCAGCCCTACTCGCCCGCCGCCGGGACCGGTCTTTCGACCCACGAGCTGAACCAACCCGGCTGCTACCGCGACGTCAAGGATACGACCGTCGTGGCCCAGTTCCGCATCCGCGACCCGAAGCCCGAAATGGAGGGCTGGGGTACGCCCGTCTTCCTGGCCTGGACCACCACGCCGTGGACCCTGCCCTCGAACACGGCCCTCTGTGTCGGCCCGAAGATCGACTACGTCGCCGTGCGCAGCTACAACCCCTACACCGGCGAGAAGATGACGGCCGTGGTGGCCAAGGCGCTGCTGAACGCCCACTTCAACAAGAAGGCCGAAGGGCTGGCCCTCGACGCCTACAAACCCGGCGACAAGCTCGTTCCCTACGAGGTGGTCGGCGAGTGGAAGGGCCCCGAACTGGTCGGCATGCACTACGAGCAGCTGCTGCCCTGGGTCAAACCCGTCGAGCTGGATGAGGAGGGCAACTGGCGCGATGCCTCACAGAAGGCCTTCCGCGTCATCTCGGGCGACTACGTCACCACGGAGGACGGTACGGGTATCGTCCACATCGCCCCGACGTTCGGTGCCGACGACGCCTTCGTGGCCCGCGCAGCCGGAATCCCCTCGCTCTTCATGATCAACAAAAAGGGCGAAACACGCCCGATGGTCGACCTCACCGGAAAATTCTACCTGCTCGACGAGCTGGACGAGCGTTTCGTCCGTGAGTGCGTCAACGTCGAGGTCTACAAGGAGTACGAGGGCCGCTGGGTCAAGAATGCCTACGACCCGCAGTTCACCGTCGACGGCAAGTACGACGAGAAGGCCGCCCAGGCTGCCGAGTCGCTGGACATCTACATCTGCATGAAGATGAAGACCGCCGGCCAGGCCTTCAAGATCGAGAAGCACGTCCACAACTACCCCCACTGCTGGCGGACGGACAAACCCGTGCTCTACTACCCGCTCGACTCGTGGTTCATCCGCACGACGGCCTGCAAGGAGCGCATGATCGAGCTGAACCGTACGATCCGCTGGAAGCCCGAGTCGACCGGTACGGGACGCTTCGGCAAGTGGCTCGAGAACCTCAACGACTGGAACCTCTCGCGTTCGCGCTTCTGGGGTACGCCGCTCCCGATCTGGGCCACCGAAGACCGTTCGGAGCTGAAGTGCATCGGTTCGGTCGAGGAGCTGATGCAGGAGATCGACAAAGCGATCGCCGCCGGCGTGATGAAGGAAAACCCCTACAAGAATTTCAAGGTCGGCGACATGTCGAAGGAGAACTACTCGACCAGGAACATCGACCTGCACCGTCCCTATGTCGATTCGATCATTCTGGTCTCGTCGAAGGGCGAACCGATGCGCCGCGAGCCCGACCTGATCGATGTCTGGTTCGATTCGGGAGCCATGCCCTACGCCCAGGTCCACTACCCGTTCGAGCACAAGGAGGACTTCAACAAGGTCTACCCCGCCGACTTCATCGCCGAGGGTGTCGACCAGACCCGCGGCTGGTTCTTCACGCTGCACGCCATCGCCTCGATGCTCTTCGACTCGGTGGCCTTCAGGAACATCATCTCGAACGGTCTGGTGCTCGACAAGAACGGCAACAAGATGTCGAAACGGCTGGGCAATGCCGTCGATCCGTTCGACGTGCTGGACACCTACGGAGCCGACGCCACCCGCTGGTACATGATCTCCAACTCGCAGCCGTGGGACAACCTGAAGTTCGACCGCGACGGCGTCGACGAGGTGCGCCGCAAGTTCTTCGGCACGCTCTACAACACCTACTCGTTCTTCGCCCTCTACGCCAACATCGACGGCTTCACGGGCAAGGAGCCCGAGGTGCCGATGGAGAAGCGCCCCGAGATCGACCGCTGGATCATCTCGCTGCTCAATACGCTGGTCAAGAACGTAACCGACTCGCTGGAAAACTACGACCCGACGCCTGCGGCCCGCGCCATTCAGGAGTTCGTCGGCGAGAACCTCTCCAACTGGTACGTGCGTCTGAACCGCAAGCGCTTCTGGGGCGGCGGTATGACCGAGGACAAACTCGCCGCCTACCAGACGCTCTACACCTGTCTGGAGACCGTCGCGATGCTCTCGGCACCCTTCGCACCGTTCATCATGGACCGCATCTTCTGCGACCTGAATGCCGTCAGCGGCCGCCACACCGATGAGTCGGTCCACCTGTCGACCTTCCCCAAGGCCGACGAGAAGCTCATCGACCGCCGGCTCGAGCAGATGATGGATCTCGCTCAGCGCGTCTCGTCGATGGTGCTGGCCCTGCGCCGCAAGGTCTCGATCAAGGTGCGCCAGCCGCTGATGAAGATCCTCATCCCGGTACTCGACCCCTCGATGGCCGAGCACATCGCCGCCGTGAAGAACCTCATCATGAGCGAGGTCAACGTCAAGGAGATCGAACTCATCGAGAAGACCACCGGCATCATCACCAAGCGCATCAAGCCCAACTTCAAGACCCTCGGCCCGCGCTACGGCAAGCAGATGAAGCAGATCGCCGCGCTGGTGGCCGGATTCTCGCAGGAGCAGATCGCCGCCATCGAGGCTGCACCCGAATCGACGCTGGAGGTCGGCGGCGAGAAGATCACCGTCACGCCCGCCGACTTCGAGATCACCTCGGAGGATATGCCCGGATGGCTCGTCGCCTCGGAAGGCAAGCTCACCGTGGCCCTCGACATCACCCTCACGGACGAACTCCGCGCCGAGGGTGTGGCACGCGAATTGATCAACCGCATCCAGAACATCCGCAAGGATTCCGGATTCGAGGTCACCGACAAGATCCGCGTCGAGATCGAGCAGAAGCCCCTCGTGGCCGATGCCATCGCCCACTATGCCGACTACATCGCCTCGCAGACCCTTGCCGTCGAGGTCCGCACCGCTCCGCATCCCCAGGGTGCCGCAGTGGTCAATTCCGACATTGACGACGAGCCGCTGCAGATTGCCGTTTCGAGGATATAAAAGTCCATCTGTAATCGGGAAAATTTGGTGATATCGGATTTTTTGTTTAATTTTACATAAAACCAAATAGGGAGGACTGACTTATGGCAGACGAAAAAACCCGATACAGCGATGCCGAACTCGAAGAGTTCAAGCAGCTTATTCTGAAAAAGCTTGAGAACGCGCGTGCGGATTACGAACTGCTGCGCGCCACGATTACCCACACGGCCGACAACGACACCGAAGATACGTCGCCGACCTTCAAGGTGCTGGAAGAAGGCGCTACAACCCTCTCCAAGGAGGAGAGTGGCCGACTGGCGGCTCACCAGATGAAATTCATCCGCAATCTCGAAATGGCCCTCGTGCGCATCGAGAACAAAACCTACGGAATCTGCAAAACCACCGGCAAGCTGATTCCCAAGGAGCGGCTGATGAAGGTGCCCCACGCCACCGAATGCATCGAAGCCAAGGAGCGCCGCAAATAACCCGGGGCCGCAGAGGGGGGGGGGCCAAGGAGCAAGGGGCCAAGGAGCAAGGGCCGAGAAGCAAGGATCCGAGAAGCAAGGGCCGAGAAGCAAGGATCCGAGAAGCAAGGGCCGAGAAGCAAGGGCCGAGAAGCAAGGTTCCGAAAACCAATCCGCTCTAAACGGCAAGAGGGTAAAAATCCGCTACCCGCCCGACAACCGCACCGGCAATACCGGAAAAAAGGTTCACCCATATCGGGGTGGACCTTTTTTCTATCCGACAAGCCCTCTCCAAGGCTTTTCGAATACGTTTTCCGGGATTTTTACGTTATCTTTGAAACATGTTCCTCGGGTTGCGCATATCCATCCTGGTCCTGATTCTGGCCTTGGCGGGGCTGCTGGCCTCCGCACACCCGGCAACCCCTGTTGCCGGGCCGGACAGACACACCCCGGAACGATTCACCCCCGACAGCGCCCGAATCCGAAATTCCAAAGCCCGGGCCCGAAATAAACGCTTGTACGACAGCATCGAATCGAAAACCAGCCGCCGCGCCGTTCCGCGCATGCTCTACTACCTGCTCTTCGTCAAGCCCGTACTCGACACGACCGAAAACGGACAGTTCCTCGATGAAACCCGCGCACTGATGCCCTTCGCCGGCAAGACCATCTCCGGAATCGAGATCAGCCGTCAGGAACCCTTCGACGAAAACGGAAACTGGCTGGAGCGCACCGGCAACAAACTGCACATGATCACCCGCGAACAGGTCATCCGCCGCGACCTGCTCTTCGAACCCGGGGATGAATTCGACCCGCAGACCATTGTCCGCACCAAACAGTTGATCCGTTCGCGCGACTACGTCTCGGATATCGATATCGACGTACGGCCCGATTCTCTCGACACCACCTGCGTAAACCTCGTCATCCGCACCCGCGACGCCTGGACCATCACGGCCGACGGCGCCCTTCACTCCGAAGGCCGCACGATGGTTGCCCTGTCCGACGCCAACATCCTCGGAACGGGAAACAAACTCAAGTTCATCACCAACTTCAACCGCCAGGACTTCTCCTACGGCGGCAACATGGTCGAGTACGAGATCCCCAACGTGCTGGGGAGCTTCTACACGGCCGCATTCAATGCCGGGCGCAGTTTCTACAGTTCGACCCTCGACCTGGGGATCCGCAAGGAGTTCATCCGTCCCACGGACTACGAAATCGGTCTGACATACAACGACATCAAGGACAAACGCTACATGATCGAGCAGGACACCTCGCTGCTCGTCAAGGAGCGAAACCTCGATGCCTGGGGCGGATATTCGCACTTCCTGCGACGAATCAACGCGAGCATCTACATCACCGGACGCTACAACTACAACCGCGTCAGCCGACGTCCCGAGGTCGGTCCCCGCTACAATCCGGCCCTTCACGATCAGGATGCGCTGCTGGTCGGACTGGGACTCTACCGCGAGAACTTCTATACCGCCAACATGATCTACGGATTCGGAAGCCGCGAGTACCTTGCCGCCGGATTCAAGGCCGAGGCCGTGGCGGGATACTCCTGGGGAGAGTTCAGCGACGACGCCTATCTGGGACTGAGTTTCGAAGCTGGAGGCTTCTGTTCCCTGGGTTACGTCATGGGCGGCGCCACGCTCGGCAGTTACATCGAACCGGGCAACGGCATGTGGCAGCGCAGCGCCGTCGATATCGACCTGCGCTGGTTCTCGAACCTCTTTCTTCTGCGCCGCAGCCGGATCCGGCAGTTCCTCGCGTTCAACTACACCCAGGGATGGAACCGCTGGGAGGGTAGCGACGAAAGCATCCGGTTCACCCGCATGAACGGGCTGCAGGCGCTCAATGAATACGCCATCGGCACCAACCGCATGATCCTCAACACCGAAACCGTCCTCTTCTCCCCCTATCAGCCCCTCGGATTCCGCATCGCCTTCTTCGGATTTGCCGATTTCGGCCTGCTCGGCTATTCGCCCAACATCTTCAAGAACGAGTTCTACACGTCGTTCGGTCTCGGAGTGCGTCTGCGAAACGAGCGGCTCGTCTTCAACACGATCCAGATCCGGTTGGGAATCGCCTTCGGCAAAAACGGTCCCGTCGACAGCGAATATGTCCGTCTCTCGAACTATACCCGCGTCGAACCCTACCGCTACCGTCCGACACGCCCCGAAATCGTGGAATTCGAGTAGAGGCGGCAGGAGTCTTCGCATCGCATCCGTCCGCAAAAAAACGAGGGGAACGGATCTCTCCGCCCCCTCCTTGTTTCTCCGGGCAACCGTCACTTGCGGGTCCGCACCCGCAAAAGGCCCTTCCGGTTGGAAGCCGCATCCGGCGAGGTCGACTCCACACGCCGGATCTTGCCGGGTTCGATTCTTTCGAGATCGGCCATCGTAGCAGGACGGCCGTCGATCTCGATGCGGTAATCCGCCTCGTCGATCTCCGAGAAGTCGGCCGTCACACGACCGCGGGCAATCGAGACCGAACGGCCCTCTTCGGTACGGCTCTTCGACATCACCTCCGGCCCCGTAACCACCATGCCGCCACGACCGCCGACAATCGTATTGTACGAAACCCGGGGATCGGGCTCCGTCCCGGGAGCAGCGCTCTCCGAAGGAGGCAGCATCCGATCGGGAAGTTGACGCAATCTGCGCTGCGCCTCCTGCCACTCGTCACTCTGGAAATAGGTTCCGAGCTCGGAGAGGCGTTTCTGGACCTCCTTCCACTCCGCGTCATCCGCGTCCAGTTCGGAGAGACGCTTCTGCACCTCCTTCCACTCCGCGTCATCCGCGTCCAGTTCGGAGAGACGCTTCTGCGCCTCCTGCCAGGCATCGCTCTCGAAGTAGTTCTCCAGGTCGGACAACCGCTTCTGCGCCCGTTTCCAGACATCACTCCGGAAGTAGCTGTCGTCGAAGCTGTACGGCTCCGAGGATTTGATCTCGATGACGATCAGGTCCTGAGTCCCGGTGCCGACGTACTGGCGATACTCCTCCGGAACGTTCGCCCCCTTGTAGACCGTTATGCGAGCAATCCGATCCGGCGAGAGGGTGTTGAGATCCCCGTGGAAGGGTTTGCCGTCGACGAGAACCGTCGGTTGGCCTTCGGATGCGGAGGTCGAGCCGGAGAGGGTCGACGGCGATCCCGAAAGCGTGATCCGGCGTGTCGTGCCGTCGGACGAGCTCTCTATCCACGTATGGGCGCCGGCAAGACTGTCGACCGCAGCTCCCGTAGCCTCTTTGCCGGACTTGCGGAGCGTGACGAGGATCACGCCGTCACGGGCCTCCTCACCATAGGTCGCCCGGGCCAGCGAGTCCTTGCGGACGGTCACCGAAGCAATCTGCCCGGGACGGATCGAGTCGAGTGAACCGACGCGCTCGCCATCGACCAGAATCAGCGGATGTCCCTCGATCCCCGAGGTTGAGATCCGCGACCCTTCGATGCGGACTGTCCGGACTTCTTTCGTCTCTTTTTCATCCGGAATGACATAACGGGTCCGGGCAAAGGCTCCCAATGCCAGACCCACAAGCGGCAGGAGCAGCAGTATGCGTGCCCGAGCCCGCCGCGACGATCTCTTTTGCAACATCATGGCAATACGTTTTTTAAGTTTACTGGGGTTGAAATGGTTGGCAATCGGGAGTTCTCTTCCGCCGGCAGCCCTGCGGACCAGCAGCAGCTGGTAGCTCCGCAGATCAACTCCGCTGCGGAGCACGGCTTCGTCGGCTTCGTATTCGTGGATCGTGCGCAGTTCGCGCCGCAGCAGCCAGACGGCCGGATTGAACCACTGCAGACAGCCGGCCAGGTCGATCAGAAGCAGGTCTGCCGTGTGGTGCAGACGCACATGGGCCCGTTCGTGGGCCAGGATCGCAGCGCCGTCTCCGGTCAGATCCTCCTCCGAAACAACCACCCAATGCCCCCAGCTGAAGGGTGTCATGCCCTCCGTCACATGGACGAGAATCGTACCGTCATCGAGTCGTTCGCAGCGTCCCCGACGGATCAGCCGACGCACGGCAGCCAGCGACCACAAAATCCGCAACAGGGTTACGACAACTCCGGCGGCATAAATCCCACCCGACAGCTTCCGCCAGTCAAACGCCCCAGGCGTCTGCGGAGTCTCCGCTGCGGGGAGCGTCCCGGTGAGCCAATCGGCCGGCAGCGGCGGCAACTCCCGCCATACGGTGATCACGCACAACGGCAGCAGAAACGATACGGCCACTCCGCCCAACAGAACGAGACGGTTGAAAGCGTGGAAAGTCTCGCGGCTCAGCAGCAGCCGGAAAAAGAGGTAGAATACCGCCAGACACGCCCCGGCCTTGAGGCTGTAGATCAGAAGTGCGTAGCTCATGGCTGTTTCGGATTTTGTCGTTCGATGCGGTCGATCAGTTCGCGCAGCTCCTCGACCGAGATCTTCTCCTCCTCGACCAGCGCCGAAACGGCCCCCAGGTACGAACGGCCGAAATAGCGGTCGATCACGCCACCCAACGTGCGACGCGAAAACTCCGCTTCGCTCACCTGCGGGTAATACTGATAGGTGTTGCCGAATGTCCGGTGGCCGACGTAGCCCTTCGCCTCCAGGGCGCGGACCATCGTCGACAAGGTATTGAAGTGCGGTTTGGGTTCGGGGGCCAGTTCGACCAGCTCCCGGACGAAAAGCGGCCCGTGGGCCCAGAAGCAGTGCATCAGCTCCTCTTCACGTCGTGTCAAGCGTTCCATGGTCGTTGTTTTTTCAATCCTTCGTTTCGTTGGCGGGCGATTCCGTTCCGCCCTCGTCACAAAGGTAACTAAAAAACATTCACATGCAACTATATTTTATAGTTATCCAACTAAAAAATTTAGTTATTTCGCGTTTTCTTCCAGAATCCATGGAATATATGTATCTTTGTTCAATGGACGGAGGAGCGGAAAAGCCCCCGAAAGGTCGCTTGCAGGACCGGGCGGGGATATTTACGGCCCGAATTCCAACGAACGATGATACTTCTTGCAGACAGCGGTTCGACCAAATGCACGTGGATTGCCGATGACGGCCTCCGCACGCACGAGATACGCACACACGGAATCAATGCCGTACAGTACTCCGACGTGCAGATCCGCAGCATCCTCGACGAGCTGCCCGACTTCGAGGCGCTGCACGGCATCCGCTTCTACGGCGCCGGTTGCGGTGCCTCGTTTCCGGAGGCCTCGCAACGCCTCCGCCGCGAGCTGGAGCGACGCTTCGGTATCTCCGACATCACGATCGAATCGGATCTGACCGCCGCGGCCCGCGCCCTGTGGGGAGACGGCGAGGGAATCGCCTGCATCCTCGGGACCGGATCGAACTCCTGCCATTGTCGCAACGGGGTGATCCTGAGCCAGGTGCCCCCGCTCGGATACATCCTCGGCGACGAAGGAAGCGGCTCGGCCCTCGGGCGAGCCCTGCTCAACGGACTCTTCAAGGGGCACATTCCGCTGCGCGAAGAGTTCCTGGCCGAGAGCCGCCTCACCTACGAGGAGATCATCAGCCGCGTCTACCGCGAACCCTCGGCCAACCGTTTCCTCGCCTCGCTGGCCCCCTTTGTCCACAGCCGGATGGAGTGTCCCGAGATACGAGAAATGGTCAGCCAGACATTCCGCGAGTTTGCCCGCCGAAACCTCAAACGCTACCCCGCAGGGCTCACCGTCGCGTGTCTCGGCGGCATCGCCGCCCATTTCGAGCAACCGCTGCGCGAGGCGCTCGCCGACGAGGGTCTTCGCGTCGGAACCATTGTCGAATCGCCCGCCGAAGGGCTCATCCGCTATCACCATGGAGAAGCGAATTACGGAACAGAGTTCGGAATACGATAACCTGCCGGAGATGTCGACCCACGACCTGCTGGTCGCCATCAACCGCGAGGATGCCCACGTGCATGAGGCCGTACGGAAGGCCATCCCCACGATGGAGCAGCTCGTCGAGCGCATCGTCGAACGGATGCGCCGCGGCGGGAGGCTCTTCTACATCGGCGCCGGGACGAGCGGGCGTCTCGGCGTAACCGATGCCTCGGAGCTGCCGCCGACGTTCGGCATACCGTTCGATCGGGTGATCGGGCTGATCGCCGGAGGCGACGGAGCCCTGCGCCGCGCCGTCGAGCACGCCGAAGACGACCTGCAGGGCGCCTGGCGCGACATGACCCCCTACCACCCCACGGCCGACGATGCGCTCGTCGGCATCGCCGCCTCGGGAACCACCCCCTACGTCATCGGCGGACTTCGCGAGGCGCGGCGCCACGGCCTGCTGACCGGAGCCGTCGTCTGCAACCCTCGCTCGCCCGTCGCCGCCGAGGCCGACTACGCGCTGGAAGCGGTCGTCGGACCCGAATTCGTCACCGGCTCGACCCGCATGAAGGCCGGAACGGCACAGAAAATGATGCTCAACATGCTGTCGACCACGGTGATGATCCGCCTGGGGCGGGTCGAGGGGAACCGCATGGTCAACATGCAGCTCACGAACAACAAACTCGTCGACCGCGGAACCCGCATGGTCGCCCAAACCACCAGCCTTCCGGAAGAGGAGGCACGCGGGGCACTGCTCCGATGGGGATCGGTCAAACGCGCGATCGAAGAGCTGAAATCCCGATAAAAAGAGACAAACATGCCCAGATTCTTTTCCGAACGTGAGATCCGCGCCGTAGCCGTCTTTCTGCCGCTGGCCGTCCTCGTCATTGCGGCCGTGGTGCTGATCCGCCCGAAGGCCGATCCGGAGGCCGCCCGGCGCATCGAACGCGAATACGAGAAACGGCAGCAGACGACCGACAGCATCGTCATGCGCCACTTCGATCCCAACACGGCCTCGTTCGACGAGCTGCTCGCTCTCGGACTCTCGAAATACGAGGCCGTAAGCCTGCTCAAGTACCGCGCCGCCGGCAAGGTCTTCCGCATCCCCGAGGATCTGACCCTCTGCTACGGGATCAACGACTCGCTCTACCGCCGGCTCCGCCCCTGGATCCGCATCGGCCGCAAATACGCCATCGCCCCGCAGGAGTTCCGCAGCGGGCGCATTCTCCCCGAACCGCTGGCTCCCGTCCCCTTCCGCATTGACACCGTCTCGGCCCGCTACCTGAGGGCCATCGGCGCCCTGTCGAAACGGCAGGCCGAGACGTTCATCCGCTGGCGCGATCTGCACGGCATCTACGACATGGAGGAGCTGCGCGAATGCTTCGTCGTCAGCGATTCGGTCGCCGAGGCGCTGGAGCCCTACGTCATCTTCCCCGAACGGAAGGCCCCGCCCATCGAAGAACCCATCGAGATCAATTCGGCCGATTCGGCCACGCTGCGCTCCGTCGTGGGGATCGGCTCGCGCACCGTCGAAACCATCATGCGCTACCGCGAACGCCTCGGCGGATTCGTCCGTGTCGAGCAACTCGCAGAGGTTCCGGGAGTCACGGAGAGCAATTACGAAAAAATTTTGAAACAAATTTACTGCGACAGTTGCAAAATTCGGAAAATTGATATTAACTTTGCAAGTCCGAAAACGTTGGGACGCCATCCCTACATCGCGCCGCAGACGTTGAGGAGACTACTCAAGCAAAGACAGTTGAAAGGAGGTTGGAGTACCGCTGAAGAATTGATCGAACAGAACATATTGACCCGCGAGGAGGCAGCACGGCTGGCTCCCTATCTGCAATTCGGGTCGCACAGCGGATCAGCCGACAAGTAGACAACCCATCGGGGAGGGGGGGGGAAAAAAAAAAAAAAAAACGCATCGAGGATACGTCCCCCGCAGAACCAACAGACACGGAACGGCAACGGCCGGACCAAAAACGATTACAACAACAAAAAAACACAGAATACTATGATCATCATGCCGGTAAAAGAGGGCGAAAACATCGAGCGCGCCCTGAAGAAGTTCAAACGTAAATACGAGCGTACGGGTGTCCTCAAGGAGCTCCGTCGTCGCCAGTACTTCACCAAACCTTCGGTGGCCAAGCGCGAGGCGATGCAGCACGCCATTTACGTCGAGCACATGTACCGCGACCAGGATTAAGCACTCGGCAACGAGACAGGGGGGGGGAGAAAAAATCATCTCCCCCCCCTCTTTTTATCCGGGGAGGGCATTGCACCCTCCTTTTTTGTGCACGGCCCGCCGCCACCTTGTACCGCCGGTCTCCGTTTCACACCGTCCCCATCGCATCACACCGCCGGCCTTTTTTTCGCACGGTCCCCGCGCGGCCACAAAAAAGGGCCCGGTGCAAGCACCGGACCCGATCCAAAATCCATCTGCGGCAAATTACCGGATGAACAGCAGTTCGCGATATTTCGGAAGCGGCCAGATCTGATCGTCGACGATCTCCTCGAGTTTGTCGATGTGGCGACGAATCTGATCGAAATAGACCGATACCGTGTCGTGGTAGGCAATCGCCTTTTCGCGCTGATCCTCGATCTTGTTGGCCACCTTGCGGGCGTCGATCATCTCGCCCGTCAGGCGCTGAATCTCGGCCGTATGGTCCTGAATCTTCTTGATCAGACGGATGTCCGGTTCCGCATTCAGACCCGGGATCTGCGACATCTTGTAGACCTTGTCCAGCAGTTCGGCCTCGTATTTCGAAGCGATCGGCACGATGTGGTTCATCGCCAGGTCGCCCAGCACACGTCCCTCGATCTGGATCTTCTTCGTATAGGTCTCCCACTTCACCTCGGTGCGGGCCTCGAGTTCAACCTTCGAGAAGACACCCATGTCGGCGAACATCTTCAGACTCTCGGCATCCAGGTAGCGGTCGAAGATCAGCGGCGTCGAAGTCTCGCAGTCCAGACCGCGGCGGGCGGCCTCCTCCTTCCATTCGTCCGAGTAGCCGTTGCCGTCGAAGCGGATCGCCTTGCAGGCCTTGATCATCTCCTTGAGCACCTCGTAGATGGCCTTCTCCTTCTTCATGCCGCCTTCGATCTTGGCGTCAACCTTCTTCTTGAACTCCGTCAGTTCGTTGGCCATGGCCGTATTGAGGACAATCATCGCCTCGGCGCAGTTGTCCGACGAACCTACGGCACGGAACTCGAAGCGGTTACCCGTGAAGGCGAACGGCGAGGTGCGGTTACGGTCGGTATTGTCGATCAGCAGCGTCGGGATGTGCGAAATGCCGCTCATCTTGAAGACGTTCTTCGCATCGAAACGGATGGCGTCGTCGCTCTTCGAGGCCTCCAGCTTGTCCAGCACGGCCGAAACCTGCGTTCCGAGGAAGGTCGAGATGATGGCCGGGGGTGCCTCGTTGGCGCCCAGACGATGGGCATTCGTGGCGCTCATGATCGAAGCCTTCAACAGTCCGTTGTGCTTGTAGACGGCCGAAATGGCATTCACCAGAAAAGTGATGAACTGCAGATTCTCACCAGCCGTCTTGCCCGGCCCCAGCAGGTTGACACCCGTATCGGTGCCGAGCGACCAGTTGTTGTGCTTGCCTGAACCGTTGATTCCCTTGAAGGGCTTCTCGTGCAGCAGCACGCGGAACTGGTGACGGCGGGCAATCTTGTCCATGATGGTCATCAGCAGCTGGTTGTGGTCGTTGGCCAGGTTGACCTCCTCATAGACCGGAGCCAGCTCGAACTGATTGGGAGCCACCTCGTTATGACGCGTCTTGACCGGAATACCCAGCTTCAGGCACTCATACTCGAGATCCTTCATGAAGGCCATCACACGGGCCGGAATGGCGCCGAAATAGTGGTCTTCGAGCTGCTGGTTCTTGGCCGACTCGTGGCCCATCAGCGTGCGGCCCGTCAGCACCAGATCGGGACGAACGGCCCACAGGCTCTCGTCGACGAGGAAATACTCCTGCTCCCAACCCAGATACGAGAAGACCTTCTCGACATTCTTGTCAAAGTAGTGGCAGACCTCCGTGGCAGCCGTTCCGACGGCCGTCAGCGAACGCAACAGGGGCACCTTGTAATCGAGCGCCTCGCCCGTATAGGCGATGAAGACGGTCGGGATGCAGAGCGTCGTGTCGACGATGAAGGCCGGCGAGGTGGGATCCCAGGCCGAATAGCCGCGGGCCTCGAACGTATTGCGGATACCTCCGTTGGGGAACGACGAGGCATCGGGCTCCTGCTGCACGAGCAGTTTGCCGGAGAACTCCTCCAGTACGCCTCCGTTGCCGTCGGGCTCGGCGAAGGCATCGTGTTTCTCGGCCGTACCGCCCGTCAGCGGCTGGAACCAGTGCGTATAGTGGTCGGCGCCGTGCTCCAGGGCCCACTGCCGCATACCGGCGGCAATGCTGTCGGCGACCTCACGCGTCAGCGGCGTGCGGTTCTCCATCGTGTCGAGCAGAGCGGCGTAGGTCCGCTTGTCGAGGTACTTGCGCATGGCGGCACGTCCGAAGACCTTCTCTCCGAAGTAGTCCGAGGGACGACCCTCCGGGGCCTTCACCTCAACGGCGGTATGGTTGATCGCCGCATCGACCATTTTGAATCTGAGCAATGATGACATATACCTATCTGTTTGAAATGAGTTTTCTCAAAAAAAACGGAGCGGGAGAAAGACGCGATAATTGCAAACTAAAACCTAACCTGAAATTTTCCGGACCACTGCCTCCCGGCAGAAATCACCGACCTAACTAACCCGGGCATTCTCCCGCTCCGGTATATCGGTTGTTCTGGATGCAAATGTAAAAATATTTCCGTTACGTTATTTTTCAAAAAATGTATTTTTTCGAGAAAATTGCATTTTTTAAGGCATTTTTCCGGAAAATAACCCCATTTTTCAGAGCAATACTCGTTTTTTGAGGGCAGTTTTCCGAAAAACAGCCTCAAAAAATCGACAAACAGCCAAAATCAGCACTTTTTGATTTTTTCTCGAATTCGAGGATATAAAGAACATTATTCAACCATTAAGCTCCTCAATCAAGCTCCTCCCCCACCGATGCAAGACCGATCCTCCCCCTTCGGCAACATAACTCTATTTAATAAGGAGACAATTGTGATGTTATTTTGTTAACAATTTCTTGTTACAAATCCCCAATTATTTCGTACCTTTACGTGCAAATTTGAAACTAAGAGCAAGAACACTCATACTAATCTCTAAACAGTTATGGCAAATACCAAACGTGAAAAGCTGTTCACCGAGTTCCCCCCGGTCCCGACCGAAGTATGGGAAGCGGCGATCGCAGCCGACCTGAAAGGTGCCGATTACGAGCGTAAACTGGTATGGCGTACGGGCGAGGGATTCAACGTCCGCCCCTACTACCGTGCCGAAAACCTCGAGGGCATCCGGTTCCTGGGCTCGCAGGCAGGCGAGTTCCCCTACGTGAGAGGTACGCGCGCCAACAACCACTGGCACGTGCATCAGACCATCGAGGTCAAGTGCCCCAAGGAGGCCAACGCCGAGGCGCTCAAGCTCCTCAACTCGGGCGTCGACTCGCTGGGCTTCTCCATCGCCAGGGAGGACTTCTCGGCCGCTGACCTCGATCAGCTGCTCGCCGAAATCCACATCCCGGCCATCGAGATCACCTTCTGCGGCATGCACACCGGTCGCATCGCCGGCCTGGTGATCGACAAACTCGAAAAGGAGGGCATCGCCGCCGAGGCCAACGTCGCCTTCTGCATCGACCCCATCGTCAAGGGTCTCTCCCAGAAGGGCGACTTCTGCTCGCCCAACGGCGAAAAGTGCTTCGCCAAGATCAAGTCGCTCATCGAGCGCACCCGTGAATACAAGCATATCCGCATCGTCACCGTCTCGGCCGGCATCTTCGCCAACTCCGGTTCGACGATCGTCGAGGAGCTCGCCTTCGCCCTCTCGGCCGGCAACGACTACATGGCCCGTCTGACCGACGCCGGTCTGGATGCCGACACCGCAGCCCGCAAGCTCCGCTTCTCGTTCGCCGTCACGTCGAACTACTTCATGGAGATCGCCAAGTTCCGCGCCGCCCGCATGCTCTGGGCCAACATCGTCAAGGGATACAACCCCGCCAAGGAGTGCGCCGGCAAGATGATGATCCACGCCCGCACGGCCGACTGGAACCAGACGGTTTACGACCCCTATGTCAACATGCTCCGCGGTACGACCGAGGCCATGTCCGCCGCTATCGCCGGCGTTCACTCGCTCGAGGTTACGCCGTTCGACGCCTCGTTCGAGGATCCTACCGAATTCTCGAAGCGCATCGCCCGCAACGTCGAACTGCTGCTCAAGCACGAGGCCCACTTCGACCAGGTCGTTGACCCGGCCGGCGGTTCGTACTACGTCGAGAACCTCACCCAGTCGATCGCCAACGAGGCCTGGAAGCTCTTCCTCGAACTCGAGGAGAAGGGCGGTTATACCGAAGCCTACAAGGCCGGCTACATCAAGGAGCGCATCGAGGCCTCGGCCGCAGCCAAGGACAAGGCCATCGCTACGCGCCGCCAGATCCTGCTGGGCGCCAACCAGTACCCCAACTTCACGGAGGTCGCCGGAAAGGAGATCACCCAGGAGGCCGTTACGCGCCACATGGCCGAAGGCAACACGCTGGCTCCCTACCGCGGCGCCATGGCTTTCGAGGCCATGCGTCTGCACGTCGACCGCTCGGGCAAGCAGCCCAAGGCCTTCATGCTCACCTGCGGCAGCCTGGCCATGGCCCGCGCCCGCGCCCAGTTCTCGTGCAACTTCTTCGGCTGCGCCGGTATCCGCGTAATTGACAACACCTTCTTCAAATCGGTGGAGGAGGGCGTCAAGGCCGCTCTCGAGTCGAAAGCCGAAATCGTCGTGGTCTGCGCTTCGGACGACGACTACGCCGAGGTTGCCCCGAAAGTCAAGGAACTGCTCGGCGGCAAGGCCATCCTGGTGGTTGCCGGTGCCCCGGCCTGCATGCCCGAACTCGAGGAGAAGGGCATCAAGAACTTCATCAACGTGAAGTCCAATGTCCTCGAAACGCTGAAGTTTTACCTTAAAGAGATGGGAATCTAACGATGAGAGCTAAATTTTCAGAACTCAAATACGAAGGCGCCCAGCAGAAGAGCTGCTGCGCCTCGAAAGGCTGCGGTCAGGTGGAACCGTGGCTTACGGCCGAGCGCATTCCCGTCAAGGGAACCTATACGGCCGAAGACCTCGAAGGCATGGAGCACCTGAACTATGCCGCCGGTATCGCACCGTTCCTGCGCGGTCCCTATTCGACGATGTACGTGATGCGTCCGTGGACGATCCGTCAGTACGCCGGATTCTCGACCGCCGAGGAGTCCAACGCCTTCTACCGCCGCAACCTCGCCGCCGGTCAGAAGGGTCTGTCGGTGGCCTTCGACCTGGCTACGCACCGCGGCTATGACGCCGATCACCCGCGTGTCGTAGGCGACGTCGGCAAGGCCGGTGTCTCGATCTGCTCCGTCGAGGACATGAAGGTCCTCTTCAACGGCATTCCGCTGGACAAGATGTCCGTGTCGATGACCATGAATGGCGCCGTGCTGCCCATTCTGGCCTTCTACATCGTCACGGGTCTCGAACAGGGTTGCACGCTGGATCAGCTCTCGGGTACGATCCAGAACGATATCCTCAAGGAGTTCATGGTGCGCAACACCTATATCTATCCCCCCGAGTTCTCGATGCGGATCATCGCCGACATCTTCGAGTATACGTCGAAGAACATGCCGAAGTTCAACTCGATCTCGATCTCGGGCTACCACATGCAGGAGGCCGGTGCCACGGCTGACATCGAGCTGGCCTACACGCTGGCCGACGGTCTGGAGTATCTGCGCGCCGGTATCAATGCCGGCATGTCGATCGATGCCTTCGCACCGCGTCTGTCGTTCTTCTGGGCCATCGGCATGAACCACTTCATGGAGATCGCCAAGATGCGCGCCGCACGTATGCTGTGGGCCAAGATCGTCAAGCAGTTCAACCCGAAGAACCCCAAGTCGCTGGCCCTGCGTACCCACTCGCAGACCTCGGGCTGGTCGCTCACGGAGCAGGATCCGTTCAACAACGTGGCCCGTACGGCCATCGAGGCCATGGGCGCCGCTCTGGGACACACCCAGTCGCTGCACACCAACGCCCTGGACGAGGCCATCGCCCTGCCGACCGACTTCTCGGCACGTATCGCCCGCAACACGCAGATCTACATCCAGGAGGAGACCTCGATCTGCCGCGAGGTCGATCCGTGGGCAGGTTCCTACTATGTCGAGACCCTCACCAACGAGATCGCGCACAAGGCCTGGGAGCACATCCAGGAGATCGAGAAGCTGGGCGGTATGGCCAAGGCCATCGAGACCGGTATTCCGAAGATGCGTATCGAGGAGGCTTCGGCCCGCAAGCAGGCCCGTATCGACTCCGGCGAGGAGAAGATTATCGGTCTGAACGAGTACCGTCTGGAGAAGGAGGCCCCGATCGACATTCTGGCCGTGGACAACACCGCCGTGCGCGAAAGCCAGATCAAGCGTCTGAAGGAGCTGCGCGCCACGCGTGACAACGAGGCCGTGAAGAAGGCCCTGGCCGCCATCACCGAGTGCGTGAAGACCAAGCAGGGCAACCTGCTCGAGCTGGCCGTCGAGGCCGCCAAGGTCCGCGCTACGCTGGGTGAGATCTCCGATGCCTGCGAGGTTGTCGTAGGCCGCTACAAAGCTGTTATCCGTTCCATCTCAGGTGTTTACTCTTCGGAAGTGAAAAACGACAAGAACTTCGAGCACGCCAAGGAGCTGTGCGCCGAATTTGCCAAGAAAGAGGGCCGTCAGCCGCGTATCATGATCGCCAAGCTCGGCCAGGACGGACACGACCGCGGTGCCAAGGTCGTTGCTACGGGTTATGCCGACATCGGCTTCGACGTCGACATGGGTCCGCTGTTCCAGACTCCGGAGGAGGCTGCCAAGCAGGCCGTCGAGAACGACGTCCACGTAGTGGGCGTATCGTCGCTGGCCGCCGGTCACCTCACCCTCGTGCCGCAGATCATCGCCGAGCTGAAGAAACTCGGACGTGAGGATATCGTCGTCATCGTCGGCGGTGTGATTCCTCACCAGGATTACGATGAGCTCTACCGCGACGGTGCCGCCGCCATCTTCGGCCCCGGTACGCCGATCGCCACGGCTGCCATCAAGATCCTCGAGATCCTGCTGGGCGAGTAACTCCTCCCTGAATTGACTTTCCGATCCCCTTCGGCCCCTCGGCCGGAGGGGATTTTTCGTGAGGTGGGGAGGATTTGTGGAGAGAAACTCCCGGGAAGATTAACGCGGGAAAGGACGCCGCCGGGAAGAATGGCGCCGAGAAAGAGACACCTCTGGAGCGGTGCGGAAAAAGACAACACGGAGAGACACCGCCAGGGAGGAGCAATCAGAAAGAATGGCCCGTGAAAGGTTGGTGCAGAGAAAGACGCCACTGTGGCGGTGAGGAGAACGACGGCCCGGCGAATCGGAAAGTGTTTTTGGGAAACACCGATAAAAAATCCCGCACGACTCCGCGGTCGTACGGGATGGTATCGGATCAGGAACAAGAGGTGTCAGAGGCAGGCCTCGAGGATGCGGCGGGCCATCGCTCCGTCGACGTTCCCGGCCTCACCGTAGTGGACGCCCGAAGCATTGAACCGACGCTCGATCTCGGCAATTGTCTCCTGGCCGATCCCCTCCTCCGAGAGGTGCGTCGAGAGTCCCAGCGAACGGAAAAACTCCTCGGTACGGACCAGTGTCCGGTCAATACGCTCCTCATCGCTGCCGCCCGTAATGCCCCAGATCCGCTCACCAAACTGCAACAACTTGCCGTGCTTCTGGTCGCGCAGCACACGCAGCGTTCCGTTGATGACGATGGCCAGCGTAGCACCGTGGGTCAGCCCGTGCAGGGCCGTCAGTTCGTGGCCGATCATGTGCGTTGCCCAGTCCTGCGTCACACCCATGCGGATCATGTCATTCAGAGCCAACGTCGCCGAGAGCATGTACTCGGACATCGTGTCGTAATCACGCTCGTCGGAGAGGGCCTTCGGAGCCGTCTCTACGACCGTATGGAGGATTCCCTCAGCCCAGCGGTCCATCAACAGCGACTGACCCGGCGTGGTCATATACTGCTCGAGCACATGCACGAACGTATCGGCCAGTCCGCAGGCAATCTGTCGCTTCGGAAGCGAGAAGAGTGTCTCGGGGTCGAGGATCGAAAAGACCGGATAGTGGCTGTAGAAGGCGTATTTCTCCTTGGTCTCGTAGCGCGAAATGACGGCACCGCTGTTCATCTCGGAGCCTGTGGCGGCCATCGTCAGAACAGTAGCCAGCGGCACGGTCTTCGAATAACTGCCCTTGAGGACGAGATCCCAAGCATCGCCATCGTAGAGCAGTCCCGCCGAGACAAGTTTCGTACCGTCGATGACCGATCCTCCGCCTACAGCCAGCAGGAAGTCAACCTTCTTCTCCTTTCCAAGGGCGATGGCCTTGCGCAGCGTCTCCACCGAAGGATTGGCCTCGATTCCCCAGAATTCGATGAAATCACGCCCTTCAAGGGCCTTGACAACCTGGTCATAGACGCCGTTGCGTTTAACGCTTCCGCCGCCGAAGGTGATCATGATACGACGGTCGGCCGGGATGAGTTCCGGAAGACGGGCAATCTGCCCCTTGCCGAAGACCAGTTTGGTCGGATTCTGATAGATGAAATTGTTCATAACAAAAGAGGGTTTGTTGTTACAAAGATAACAAATTTTCGCAAGATTACGTAAGAAAGGCGCCACGCAGCCGAACGATGCGACGCGCAGACAACCGGGCAGAGAACCGGTCGGGAAAGAGTCTGTCCAAACGGGAACGGTCCGTAAAGGCGGCCGGAAAAGAGATCTGCCGCCTGTAGGCAGGACGAGAAGGCCATAGGGGTGAGGCAACGGGAGCAGAGCACATCCGAGACAGGAGTAAACGCATTGGTGGCAGGAACAAAGGGCGTCGGTGGCAGGAGCCAAGGTACGGACCGAGGATGCATAGTTGAAACGGGAAAGATACCTGGAATACAGGCAATAAAAGAGCGGGAAGAGGCAATGCCTCTTCCCGCAAACCACTCAGGGATCACCGAGCGACAGGATTTCGCACCCGCCTTTCTCCGGTTATTTGAGTTCTCGGGGTACTGCACGGTTACCGCGCGTCCCGATTACCGTATTGTTTACGGCAGCCTTAGCTACTATGGCTCCGGTTACTGCCCGTTTCCAGCGACCCAGTTACTGCCTCCGCTACCGTACTATTTATGCACCCCGGTTTCAGCGACCCAATAACTACAGCCCCGGTTACTGCACCCCCGGTTACCGTACCATTTACCGCAGCCCCTTTACAGCACCCCGGGCTTCTGCGGTCCAGGCGGTTAGAAGTACTTGCCGCGCAGATCCTGAATATCGGCCATCTGCTGAACGGCCGGCAGAGCAAACTGCTGGGCCATTCCTTCGGCCATTGCCTGTGCGCGAACCTTCTCACCCTCGGCGGTCTGCTTCTCCGAGGTCTGGATATCATCCACCTGGAAGATATAGAGCCCAGACAGACCCTTCACAGGTGCCGACAAGGCACCCTTCTCCGAAGAGGCAATCGCGCCAACCAGACGCGGCTCAACACCGATGCCGTCGATATAGAATGCTCCGTAAGCCACACCCGAGAAGTCGCCGACCTCCGAGCCGAGGCTCTTGGCCTGCTCGTCGAGCGTCGATCCCGAAAGCTCGTTGAGGATATAGTCGTACTTCTTGTCGCGCAGCACCTGGGCCCGAACCTGAGCCGCAACCTTCTGCAGCGAAGCATAATCATCGTCGTCAATATCGGTCAGCATGGCAATCACGTAATCCTTGCCTACGGAGAAGATCTCCGAAACATCGCCCTTCTTGGCACCGTATGCCCAGCGGGCCACGTCACGCGAGTCGTCCAGACCGCGGATCGTCCGATCGCCCTGAGTCAGCGTAGCCACACGCGGCGTCACGGCAGCCTCCGAAGCGGCATCGGCAAAGGCCTCCGATGACCCCTTGGCATTGACCATGAACGATCCGGCCTGGTTGTGGATGTCACGGCGCGTTGCTGCCGAAGCCTCCACCGGATAGGTGATCGATGCCACCTGGAGATGCTTCGTGGGTTTGCCGGTACGGTAGATCTGCATCAGCTGGATGGCGTCGCCCGAGGCGATCTTGACGATATCACCCGTCTTCACGCCGGCCAGTTTCTCGACGAATTCACCCGTAAAGGACGAGAAGGGAAGCACCCCTACGTCTCCGCCATTGGCGGCCGTAGCGTCATAGACCGAGTACTGCGAAGCCAACGCAGCAAAATCACCGCCCTGACGGGCCACCGTCAGCAAGCTGTCGGCCAGCGCCTCCTGCGTATAGGGCAGCACGATGTGGCGGATACCGATCGAGTCGGGAGCCACTTTCGAATCCAGCACACGGGCCATCGTCCACTCGTTGTTCTTCAGCACCGGTCCGTACATCTCACCGGCCATCAGAGCCTTGGCCTCCTCATCGGAAAGCTGGGCGGCGGTTACGTAATTCTCGGCAACATGTCCGTTGCGATTGCCCCGCACGAAGGCCTTCACATCCTCGGCGACGGCAAAATTCCTGCCCACCTCCGCAGCGTTCTTCTCCAGAGCCAGCAGGTCGTCATCCGTAGGCGAAACCTCGAACACGACATACGACAGCGTCCGCGACGGCGTCTGTTTGAACTGATCCTTGTGGCTGTTGTAGTAGGCCTTCAGGTCGCTCGACGAAACCGACACCAGCGAATCGGGCACCGAAGCGAACTTCTTGCCGATCCACTTGCCCGAGAAGGTCTCGTTGGCGCCCTTGACACCCTGAGCCACCTCCAGCGAATTGACGTAAACACCTCCCTTGATCAGCCCGAAGAACTTTTGCATCTCACGCTCCATGCAGGCCTGTTCGTTGAGCTGCGACCACATCTGGGCAGCCTGCGGATTGGTCTCGGCCTGGGCCAGGAACTGGTTGATGGCATCTACGCTGTACTGTCCCGTACGCGGATCGGTGAAGGCGTTGTAGAAGGTCTGCGAAGGCTGCTGACCGCTGGCCATGGCCATACGCTCGGACTCGGTCACACGCAGTCCCAGACGCTCGAAACCCGGCGTGTAGACATACTTGGCGATCAGCGACTGCCAGACGGCGTTGGCCAGCATGGCCGACTGCTGCTCGTCGCTCTCCTGCACGTTGTTCTGAGCCTTGATCTGCTCGTACTGGTCGTAATACTCCGAATAGTTGATCTTCTCGCCGTCGATCACGCCGACACGGGGATCATTGCCCGAGAAGCCCATTTCGGTCTTCAGGGAGAGGATAAAGGCCAAGAGGGCGAATGCGATGATGATCGAAAGCACGACGCCGAACTTGGTACGTAAGGTGTTTAAACTTGCCATATAAATGTTAATTATTCGTATTGTTTCGTTAGATCAGCCAAAGGTAGTAAAATATTCGCAAATAGAGGCCTGTATGCGTTACAATTTTTTCACCCGCGCCAGTTCGAGACGGGAACGCGTCGTGCGGAGAATCCGAACCTGGAGACCGTCGACGACGATCGTCTCGCCGGCGGCCGGAATCCCCTCGTAATTGTAGATGATGAAACCCGCCAGCGTATCGTATTCGCGGCTCTCCTCGATGCCCAGACCGTAGCGTTCGTTGAGATACTTCACCTCCAGACGGCACGAGAGGACATATTCGTCCGGTCCGACCTGTTTCTCGACCAGATCCGGCACATCGTGTTCGTCCTCGATCTCGCCGAAGATCTGCTCCAGCACGTCCTCCAGCGAGATGATGCCCGCCGTACCGCCGAACTCGTCAATCACCACGGCAATGTTCGTCCGGTGCTTGATGAAATTCTCCAGCACGAGTTGCAACGGCATGGTCTCCGGCACGAAATTGACCTCCATCATCACATCCGAGATCTGTTCCGGACGCGTGAAAAGACTCTTCGAATTGACATATCCGATGATGTTGTCGATCGACTTCCGCCAGACGAAGATACGCGAATACTTCGTCTCGATGAAACGGTCGGCCAGCTGGTCGATCGTCGTCTCGTCGATATCCACAGCCTCGACATCCACGCGCGGCACCATGCAGTCCCGTACCCGCAGGTCGGCAAAATCCAGCGCATTCTGGAAGAGTTTCAGTTCGGCATCGGGTTCGGTGTGGGTCTCCTGCCCCCCGGCCTCGAGCAGCGAGGCCAGATCCTCGCGGTCAAACCCCGGAGCTATGTTCTTCTCCTCGACCCGTCGCCCCATAAGCCACAGAATTCCATGCGACAAAAGCGTCGTGAAACGGGCTATGGGATAGAGCACGATGTAGAAGAAGTAGATCACCGGAGCCAGTGCCCGATAGTAGAAATTCGGGTCGTTGCGGAAAACCGACTTGGGCAGGAACTCCGCAAAAAAGATGATGATCAGCGTCGAAACGGCCGTATCAATGGCCACCGACCCCTCGCGGGCCAGCTCCTCCCACCCGAAGGCCGCATAGAGTTCCCGCAGGAGCATTGACATGGCCAGTGAATAGACCACCAGCGCAATGTTGTTGCCGACCAGAATCGTCGTGATGTACTGCCCCGGATGGCGGGCGAAGACCTCTGCTATGCGGTCAAACATCCGGTTCTGCTTGCGGTCGATCTCCAGCTTGAGCCGGTTCTTGCTCGTAAAGGCGATCTCCATCCCCGAGAAGAAGGCCGACAGCAGCAGCATGACCACGATCAGTATGAGCGATTGCACCATAGCTTTCCACTTTTCTGTGTAGTCATTCGGCCTTGATGTTTCGCACGGGGCGCGGAGCCTCCACTGCGGAGCCGGCCGGAGCCGGTTTGGCCGACGGGACGGGGTTCGACTCCGGAACGGGCTTCACCGGAGTCGGAGCCGGACGCCCGGCCGCAGGCCGCTCCGCCGCAGGCCGTACCGCCGAAGAGTCCGCCGATGTCGAATCGGCACGCTGCTTCATCTCCACCTCCATGCGTCCCTTCATCCTGCGGAAACGCCAGTCCTTAAACTCCTCGTCCGATTCGAATCCCTCGCCGATGAAGACGTCGCGACCGTTGTTCTGCACGATTTTCGAATCGACGTTCGAATAGATCTTCCCCGTACGCGCATTCCAGAAGAGCTGCTGCGTATAGAGCGTCTTGCCGTCGGACTTCTCCACCACGACATTGCCCTTGGCCTCCCACAGTTCGCGATTCTGGTAGTAAATGGCATAGTTGGCCGTCAGCACCGCATCGACCGACGAGAGCGAATCATCCTGGTAGGTCGTGATCTTGATTCCCTTGCGGAACTCCCGGTAGGGCTCCCGCGCCAGCGTATAACCCTCCAGCAGCGGCGTGACGAAATGGTACGAACGCCGTCCGTTCTGCGAATTGATGATCGACAGATCCTCGCTGTATTCGGTCATCATCGCCTCTTCGGCCGACGACTTCGCATCCTGCGTCTCTCCCGAACACGAGAATAGCAAGATAGCACTCCCCACCACGGAGAGTGCTACCTGTGCGTATCGAATGATGCGTTTCCTCATGGAAATGCGTTTCGTGCTCCCGGAGCGGAATTAGCGGGTGCGGACCGTCGTCGTGACGCCGGCTGCCGTACCGCAGGTCACCGTATAGCGGGCACCCTCCTGCAGCTCGTTGAAGAAGCACTCCTCCGAGTTGGGGAAGCGGCTGCGGAATGCCGAAAGCGAGGTCTTGGCATGCTCGAGGTACTCCGAGTCGCTCGGCAGCAGCTCGACGGCCTTGGCCATCGTGTCGTAGGCGGCCCAGAAGGTAGCCTGACCGGCGAATCCGCCGCAGGCGGCTGCCGACGAAGCATAGCACTGTGCCAGCACGAAATAGGGCACGCCGTCCTCCGGATTCAGATCACGGGCCTGACGGGCGGCCGATGCGGCCTCCGAAATGTCGTTGGCAACCAGACCCACCAGGGCGATGCGCACGAGGAGCTTCTGACGCTCGGCCGGATCCTGCTCGACGGCCAGCGCCTCGTTCAGGTAGGTCATGGCCTTGGCATAGTCACCCTTGTTCTGGAAGGCCTGGGCCAGGAACATGGCCGTCTCCGACGAGGGCTTCATCTGATAGTACTTCTCGGCGATCGTGAAGTAGAAGTCGCCGTCGCACTTGGCCCGCGACATCATCCCCACGGCCTGGGCCAGCAGCGCCTCATCGTCGGGTGCAGCCTCGATCTTCGCCCGGTAAAGCTTCTCGAGGTTCTCGCAGCTGGCCGCACCGCTCAGTCCGAACGCGGCATCGAACTGCGCCTTGTACTCGGCAGCCTCGGGATGCTTTGCGAAGAAGGGCTCCAGACGCTCGTACTCCGCAAGCACCTCGTCCGGCATCACCTCGTCCGTATTCTTGTAGTCGTCGCAGAGGTTCGAGAAATAGGCCACGACAGTCTCCGGATCGGTGTTGTCGCCACCGGCGGCAATGGCCTCGCGGAAGGCCTCGCGGATACCGGCACGGTCGCTCGGCTTGTAGGTCAGATATTCACGGGCCTTGCGGTCGAGGATATAGGCCGTACCGCGCTTCGGATGGTCGCCGAAATACTTGTTGCGCAGATCGTAGATCAGCATCAGCGAGTCGACATACATGTTCTTCTCGTCAAGCGATTTGGCGCGGTTGATCTTGTTCTTGTAAAGCGTAATTCCACGCACGAAGGTATTCTCCGAGGCCTTCGGGCACTTGTCCAGCAGCTCTTTCAGATAGTGGGCGGCGGCATTGTAGTCCTTGTTGTCGCACGACTCCTTGAGGAAGTTGCTGTTCAGAATGTTCTGCTGACGCTCCTCGGGCGTATCACCCCAGATCGCGTACTTCGGATCACTGAAATCTTGAGCCAGCGCCGCGAACGCGAAGAGCGAGCATGCAGCGGTGAGCAGGAATTTTACGTTTTTCATTGGTCAGATTAATTTTTTGTTGTATTGTCGTTTGCCTTTATCGTTTTTGGAGTCTTCGTCCGGGGATTAATCGTACTTGGGCCGCATGAACCAGTACTCGCCGTTCTCCTGGCCGGCGAAGAGCGTGAAGCCCACCGCAATCTTGAAATACTGCTGACGGACCAGCCCCAGCCGTTCGGCGACGTTGTAGGCGCGGCGTCCGTACTCAACCCCCACATCGACCGACGATACGGCCCACAGCTTCACCGGAATACCGAAGCCCGCCGTCACGGCCCACTGTCCGAGGCGTTCGCCGTTGAAGGACTGGTTGTAGGTCCCGTAGCGGAAGCCCGCACGGTAGGACCACCGCCGCAGGAAATTTCGAATATCATACCGGTTGGGCGTAAACTCCACGCCCAGTTTGACCGTACTCGTATTGACATACTCGACCAGATACGACGTACGGTTTTCGCCCGTACCGCTCATACCCGTCATTTCGGAAGCCGTGTTGCGTCCGCCCCAGTTCTGGTAGACGTAATCCACGCCCATGGCCCATTTGGCCGTCTGGTAATAGAGGCCCACGGCCAACTGATGCGGCAGCACCAGCTTCAGATGCGTCGTATCGCCCTTGACCGTCGTGTTGTAGAGGTCGCCGACGTAGATCTTCTTGGTCACCTCCGGGTTCAGGTCGCCGCCGAAGTCGAACGCCGCACCCACGGTCAGGATCCGCTTCTGGTTCAGAATCGGGCTCCACTGTACGCCCACCTGTCCCTTGATGCTCGAGACGCTGTAGACGTCGCTGCCCACCGACGAAACGTAGGTCCCGTCACCGGTGATGGCCGTCGGGGTCATCACGAACGAGCGGTTGATCGAGCCCCAGTAGTACTGGGCGGCCACGCCGATCGAGAAGTTCTTGAAGACCTCCCAGCCCAGACCGACCTTCACCTCCGTGATGTCGCCGTCGCCCTGGTAGTTGTACTGGATGTTGCCCACGTTGCCGTAGACGGGATCCGTCGGGTCGTACTCGTGGTAGTATTTCGTGCGGTAGCCCACCGAGCTGTAGGGCGTCAGGCTGAAGCCCAGGCCCAGCCGCTTGGCCACCGGCAGCTGAAAGGCGATATCGTGGAAATTGAACGTATTGTAAACCGTACTCTTGGCCTCGCCGGCGACCTTCTGCGAATTGTAGTAGTTCTGGCCCTCGAGACCGAAGTTGAAGAGGAAGGTCTTCTGCGGGGCGGCGCTGAATCCCGCGGGATTGAGCAGATTCACCACACCCGTCGAACGCATGGCCACGCCCACGCCGCCCATCGACCGCATCGGGAGCGTTCCGGGGGTATTCACCTCACCGATTCCGTACATCGTATAGGGCGAGAAGGCATTGATACTGCTTGTCTGGGCCGCGACGGCAACAGGGAACAGCGCCGCTGCTGCGACAAGTAGCTTACTCAAGGTGTTCTTCACTGGCATTGTACTCTAAAATTCGATCCAATCCGCAAAAGACCAGATTACAATTTGCAAATATCGTGTTTTTAATTCTTTTCGCAAAGTATTTCGCGTCTCCTCCGGTAAAAATTACGCACAAATCGTCGATTTTTTCCCGCATCCGGCTCATATAGCCCTCGATTTCGAAGGTCAGCGAGTTCATCACCCCCAGCCGGATGGCCTCCTCGGTGGAGAGGCCCTGCAGCTCCTCGCTCCCGGTCGCCGAACAGAGGGGCAGCTTGGCCGTATAGTCGTGCAGCGCCCTGAAACGGGTCCGCATGCCCGGCGAAATACACCCGCCGCGGAAGGTGGCGTCAGCCGTCACCAGGTCGATCGTTACGGCCGTCCCGAAGTCGACGATCAGCACGTTGCGACCCGGATAGAGCACCGTGGCGCCCACGGCGGCCGCCAGCCGGTCGCGGCCCAGAGTCTCGGGCGTACGGTAGGCGTTGGCGATCGGAACCGGCGTCTGAGGCGTGAATTCCAGCACGTAATCCGCGTGTTCGTGCACCTGTGAGAGGATTTCGTCGGCATCGCCCCGTGTCGACTCCACGATGGCGCGTTCGGCCCGGTGTCCCGGCAGGATCTCCTCGAAAACCGACGGCTGGAGGTATCGCGTACTGGTCTGGGCAATGAGCCGTCCCCCGTCGAACGCGGCGAGCTTGACCAGCGAATTGCCTATGTCCACAAGCAGATTCAAAGCTCTTGCAAGGTTTTGTATGCGTCCTCCACGTCTTTGATATTCCTAACGGTCATCGCCAGCCGATTATTGTGCTGCTTGAGCACAAAACGGTCGGGATGCTGCGTCACCCGCTGCAGCAGCGTCATGAAGGTTTCGCTTTTATAATAAGGTGAATTCTCTTCGCCCACGAACTGCACGATCATCAGGCCGTTCTTGACCTTGACACGCTCCATGCCCAGGCGGATGGCCTCCCAGCGCAGCCGCACGACATTCAGCAGCTCACGCGCGGCACGCGGCAGCGGTCCGAAGCGGTCCACCAGCCGGCTCTCGAAGGCCTCGAGCGCCGCTTCGTCCTTCGTCGAGTCCAGCTCGCGATAGAGCTTCAGACGCTCGGCCTGCTGCGAAACGTAGTCGTCCGGCAGCGACGCCTCGACCTCGATGTCGATGTGGGCGTCGTCGATGAAGTTCATGCGGCCGACGACCTGCTGCTCCTCCTGGCCCAGATCGGGCATCTGGAGTCCCTCGGCACGCAGTTCGGCAATCGCCTCGTTCATGATCTTCTGGTAGGTTTCGAAGCCGATATCGGCGATGAAGCCGCTCTGTTCGGCCCCCAGCAGGTTGCCCGCACCGCGGATGTCAAGGTCCTGCATGGCGATGTTGAAGCCCGAACCCAGGTCCGAGAACTCCTCGATGGCCCGCAGACGGCGCCGTGCATCAGGCGTCAGCAGCTCGTCCGGCGGGGTGAGCAGGTAGCAGTAGGCCTTCTGGTTCGAACGTCCCACGCGGCCGCGCAGCTGGTGCAGGTCGCTCAGTCCGAAGTGCTGGGCGTTGTTGACGATGATCGTATTGGCGTTCGGGATGTCGATGCCGTTCTCGACGATGGTCGTCGACAGCAGCACGTCGAACTCCCCGTAGATGAAGTCCATGATGAGCTTCTCGAGCTGTTCGGCCGGCATCTTGCCGTGTCCCACCCCGACGCGGGCCTTCGGGCAGAGGCGCGTGATCATCCCCTGCAGCGTCGGCAGATCCTCCACGCGGTTGTGGACGAAGTAGACCTGGCCGCCGCGCGCCAGCTCCGTCTCGATGGCGTCGCGGATGATCTCCTCCGAGAAGACGTGCGATTCGGTGATGATCGGCTGTCGGTTGGGCGGCGGCGTCGAGATGACCGACAGGTCGCGCGAACCCATGAGCGAGAACTGCAGCGTGCGCGGGATGGGCGTCGCCGTCAGCGTCAGCGTATCGACCGAGACGCTCATCTCCGTGAGTTTCTCCTTGGCCGCCACGCCGAACTTCTGCTCCTCGTCGATGATCAGCAGCCCCAGATCGTGGAAAACGACCTGTTTGCCCAGCATCTTGTGCGTGCCGATCAGGATGTCGATCTTCCCCGAGGCCAGATCGGCGCAGATCTGCCTGACCTCCTTGGCGGATTTCGTGCGGTTGAGATACTCGACCCGCACCGGGAAGTCGCGCAGCCGCTCGCTGAACGAGCGGTAGTGCTGCAGCGCCAGGATCGTCGTCGGCACCAGCACGGCCACCTGCTTGCCGTCGCACGCCGCCTTGAAGGCCGCACGGATGGCCACCTCGGTCTTGCCGAAGCCCACGTCACCGCACACCAGCCGGTCCATCGGCTGGTCGGACTCCATGTCACGCTTGACGGCCTCGGTGGCCGCCTGCTGGTCGGGCGTATCCTCCCAGCGGAACGAAGCCTCCAGCTCATGCTGCAGGTAGCTGTCCGGCGAGAAGGCAAAGCCCTTCGAGGCCTTGCGCTTGGCGTAGAGGGCGATCAGCTGGCGCGAAATGTCCTTGACAGCCTTCTTCGTGGCATTCTTCAGCTTCTGCCAGGCGCCGGTGCCCAGCTTGTAGATCTTCGGCGGCTCGCCGTCGCCCGACTTGTAGCGCGAGATGCGGTGCAGCGAGTGGACGTTGACGAACAGCACGTCGCCATCCTTGTAGACCAGCTTGATCGCCTCGTGGGTCTTGCCCCCCTCGTTGATCTTCACCAGTCCGTCGAAACGACCCACGCCGTGGTCGATGTGGACCACGTAGTCGCCCGGACGCAGCTGGTTCAGCTCCGCCACGGTCATCTGCTCGTCACGGCGGATCTCGCCGTTGATCCGGTAGCGCTGATAGCGGTCGAAGATCTGGTGGTCGGTATAGAGGCAGAGTTTCAGATCGTTGTCCACGAAACCCTCGTGCAGCGTCACGGCCAGCGACCGCACGACGGCCTGTCCGCGGCCGATCTGGTGGAAGATGTTCTCGAGGCGTTCGACCTGCGCCCGGTTTTCCGAAAGAATCCACGTCTCGTAACCCCGCAGCGCGTTGCGGATCATGTCGTCGGCCAGCAACTCGAAGTTCTTGTTGAACTTCGGCTGCGGCGAGGTCGAGAACTTCACGCCCGACGTCACGGGCCGTTCGGGCAGATTGTCGCGCAGGACGAACAGCCGGTTCTGCTGCAGATCCTCCAGCAGGCCGTTGCGGCTCGTCAGCAGCTGGTCGATCAGCCCGGGCTCTTCCAGATCGCCCAGCGTCTTGCGCCGCACGTCGTTCACCCGGCGCAGCACGAAATCCGCGTCGTAGAACCACCACGCCGCATCGGCCCCCGCAAAACGCGCCAGCGAAACCCGTGCCGCAGCCGTCTCGCCGCTGTTCAGGTCAGGGATGATCTCCACGCGGTCGAGCTTGTCGGCCGACAGCTGGCTCGAGATGTTGAACCGCCGGATCGAGTCGACCTCGTCGCCGAAGAAATCCAGACGGTAGGGTTTGCTCTCCGAGTAGGAGAAGACGTCGACGATGCCGCCGCGCAGCGAATACTGGCCCGGTTCGTAGACAAAGTCGACGCGGGTGAAGCCCCCGTCGACGAGCTCCTGTTCGAGCACCTCGATCGAAATCCGGGCTCCGACCCGCACCGCAATCGTCTTGCGCTGCAGCACCTCGGCATCGGCCACCCGTTCGGCCAGCGCCTCGGGATAGGTGCAAACCACCAGATACTCCCCCTTTGCGCCGCCGAAGGCCCGCAGGGCATTCATCGTGGCCGTGCGCTGCACCACCCCCTGGGCATCCTCGGCGCCGTTGGCCGCCGAGTGCTTGTACGACGACGGGAAGAAGCAGACCCGCTCTTCGTCGAGCAGGTTGTAGAAGTCATTGAGCAGATAGGCGGCCACATCGCGGTCCTCGGCCACGAAGAGATGCACGCCGCCGCAGCGGGCTATGGCCGCTGCCGCATAAAACGACAGAGCCCCGCCGACCAACTCCTGGAGATGGACGGTGGTGCTCCGTTTCCGGTATTCGCGGCACAGGGCGTCGAGTTTTTTTGATCCGGCGGCGAACTGTGCCAACTGCTCGCGAGGGGTTGCCATGCCTTATTTCTCGATCAGATCGTTGTCCTTGCGGTCATGGTAATGGACATCGACGATGCCGGTGCTCTGATCCTCGACGATCTTCAGCCGCACCTTGTATTTCCACTCCCAGCGGCGGCGCAGCGACCAGAAGCCCTTGCGCAGGTACGAAGCCACGTAGGGGCTGACAACCAGCTTGATGAACTTGTGGCCGCGATCCTCCGTGAGGAACGAGATCTGGTTCTCGATCTTCTTGTCCAGCAGCACCGTCGGCTCGATCCGCCCCGTACCGTTGCACGTCGGGCAGACATCCGAGACATTCTCCACGGCCACCGGACGCACCCGCTGGCGCGTGATCTGCATCAGTCCGAACTTCGTCAGCGGCAACACCGTATGCTTGGCCTTGTCCGTCGCCATGAGCTTGACCATCTCGTCGAACAACGCCTGCTTGTTCTGCGCCTTGTGCAGGTCGATGAAGTCGATGATGACGATACCGCCCAGGTCGCGCAGACGCAGCTGGCGCGCAATCTCCTTGGCGGCGGCCAGGTTCACGTCCATGGCCGTCTGCTCCTGGTTGTCCTCGGCCTTGGTGCGGTTGCCCGAGTTGACGTCGATGACGTTCATCGCCTCCGTGTGCTCGATGATGAGGTAGGCGCCGCGCTTCAGCGACACGTACTTGGCAAACAGCGACTTGATCTGTTTCGAGATGTCGAAGTTGTCGAAGATCGGAACCGTCCCCTTGTAGAGTTTGACGATCTTCTCCTTCTCGGGATCAATCTCATGGATGTAGTTGCGGATCTCCTTGTACATCGCCTCGTCGTTGACGGCGATCTGCGAAAAGGAGCCGTTCAGCGAGTCGCGGATGATCGTGTTGGCGCGGTTCATCTCGTTCATCAGCTGGGCCGGAGCCTGTGCCGCGCAGCGCTTGATCGCCCCGCAGGTCTTGCGCCAGCGGTCGATCTGGGTCTGGATGTCGTGGGCAACATCCTCGTCCTTGGCCTCCATGGCCGCCGTGCGGATGATGACGCCGAAGTTTTTCGGCAGCACCTCCGTGGCGATGCGCTTCAGACGGCGCTTCTCCTCGGCCGAGCGGATCTTCTGCGAGAGGTAGACCTTCGACGAGAAGGGAACCAGCACCACGTTGCGGCCCGCCAGCGAGATGTCCGACGTCAGACGCGGCCCCTTGGTCGAAATGGCCTCCTTGGCCACCTGGACCATGATCTGCTGTCCGACCTGGAGGTAGTCGCCGATCTTGCCCGTCTTCTCGATGGGCGGTTCGAGCTTCATGGTCTCGACGCGCATGCCCCGCTTTCCGGGCTGTTGCGAGTTGACCAGCTTCTGCAGCGACGGGAACTGCGTTCCCAGATCAAGGTAGTGGATGAAAGCATCCTTTTCGTGCCCTATGTTGACGAATGCCGCGTTCAGACCCGGCATGATCTTGCGCACCTTCCCGAGGTAAATGTCTCCCACGGCAAAGCCCGTCTGACACTGCTCCTTGTTGAGCTCGACGAGCACCTTGTCCTCGCACAGGGCGATGGTGATCTCGGTAGGGTTGACGTTTACGATTAACTCTCTGTTCATTTATATCTGATTCCGCGTCCGGGCGTCCGGGGCGGTTTGGGCTGAAATTAGTACAAGAGCCGCATTTTGGGATGAAGTGGCGGCGAACTCCAATGGAAAAGTCCGCTTTTTCCCGCAGGAACCGGGGGACGGGGCGGTGACGCCGCAGCGTCGGATGACCGCAAACCGGAGGGGCCAAAGCCCCGAAAAGATGGATTTCCGAAAAATAGGTAAAGCTAAAGGAACCCGGGGGCCCCTTTAGCTTTATCTATTCGTTAGCACGAAGGTGCTACCCTACTTTTTCTTGTGACGGTTCTTGCGCAGACGTTTTTTGCGCTTGTGGGTAGCCATCTTGTGACGCTTATGCTTCTTTCCGTTTGGCATAGTGGTTAAATTTTAAGAGGTTCTTTGTTTATCGTTTATTTTACCTTCGCTGCAAAGCTCTTTGCGGGCTTGAAAGCGGGGATGTTGTGCTCGGGGATGGTGATCGTCGTATTCTTCGAGATGTTGCGGGCCACTTTCTTGGCACGTTTCTTCACGATGAAGCTTCCGAAGCCGCGAAGATACACATTATTCTTCTGGGTGAGCGACGTCTTGATACTCTCCATGAAAGCCTCGACGATAGCCTGCACCTGCACTTTCTCCACGCCGGTGCTCTTAGCGATTTCGCTTACGATATCAGCCTTTGTCATATCTGTTAATAAATTAAAATATTAAGTTCATCCGATTGATTCGGAGTGCAAATATACGCTTTATTTGAAATTCCGCCAACAAACGGCCATTTTTTTTCAATTTTTTCTCGACCCCGTAGCGCTCACGAAGCCAGCACGATAACCCGACAAAAGCAAATCCCGGGCCAAAATCCGAACACGCCGCCGCCTCTTCGGGAAAACGGCGGCCGAAAAACCGGAAGCACACCCGGCAAGACGCTGGCATGCAGCCACATGACCAATAATCCGGCCGGCACGCTGAAAAACCGCGCCCGCATTCCGCGGAACAGCTCCTTCGGGAATCCCGTCCACGCCGTGCGGCGTCGCCGCCGGCCCGGGTTCGGTCGGCCGCCCGGACTTCCACACGCCTGCCATCACCCCGAAATCCCAGCCGCGACAATAAAGCGCAGGATTTTTGCGTTTGATGGTAAAATCACTAATTTTGTAATCCCTAAACCGACACTGGCATGGTCAAAATACTCTGGGTCGACGACGAAATCGAACTGCTCAAACCGCATGTCTTCTTCCTCAAGCAGAAGGGCTATGAGGTCGACACCTGCAACAACGGCTACGACGCCATCGACATGGCGACCGAAAATGCCTACGATCTGATCATCCTTGACGAGATGATGCCCGGCATGACGGGCCTCGAAACCCTCCCCAAAATCAAGGAGGTACGCCCGACAACTCCCGTCATCATGGTCACCAAGAGCGAGGAGGAGAACATCATGGACAAGGCCATCGGCTCGAAAATCGCCGACTACCTGATCAAGCCCGTCAACCCGAACCAGGTGCTGCTGTCGATCAAGAAGAACGTCCACCAGCAGCAGCTCGTCACCGAACAGACCACGGCCGACTACCGCTCCGAATTCGGACGCATCTCGGCCTCGCTGCAGATGGCCGAGAACTTCTCGGACTGGTGCTCGCTCTACCGCAAGCTCACCGCCTGGGAGATCGAACTGGGCGAATCCACCGACGAAAGCATCAAGGAGGTGCTCACCTATCAGAAATCCGAAGCCAATCAGGAGTTCTGCAAGTTCGTGCGCCGCAACTACTACAACTGGATCAACCGCCGCTCGGACGATACACCCGTGATGTCGCATACGCTCATGCGCACGAAGATCTTCCCCGTGGTGGACGAAAACCCGAAGACCACGTTGCTGCTGATCGACAACTTCCGCTACGACCAGTGGCGGGCCATCTCGTCGCTGCTGCGGGGCTACTACGACGTGCAGCAGGACGACTTCTACTGCGCCATCCTGCCCACCGCCACCCAGTACGCCCGCAACGCCATCTTCGCCGGACTGATGCCGCTGGCCATCGACAAGCTGATGCCCCACAAGTGGCTCAACGACAACGAGGAGGGCGGCAAAAACCAGTACGAGGAGGAGTTCCTGCGGCGGCTCATGAGCCAGAACGGCAAGACATGGAAATTCTCCTTCGACAAGCTCGTCCGCCCGGAGCAGGGCCGCAAACTGGTCGACAATATCCAGAAGGTCTACGACGCCGACTTCTCGGTGATCGTCTACAACTTCCTCGACATCCTTTCGCACGCCCGCACCGAGACGGACATCATCCGCGAACTGACCGAGGACGAAGCGGCGTTCCGTTCACTGACCCGCTCGTGGTTCGAACACTCGGATCTCTACACCATCCTGCGGCTGCTGGCCGAACGCGGCCATACGGTGGTCATCACCTCCGACCACGGCACCATCCGCGTGGACAACCCGGTGAAGGTGACCGGAGACCGCGAAACCTCGTCGAACCTGCGCTACAAAACGGGCCGCAACCTGGCCTACAACTCGCGCGAAGTCTACGAGGTGTTGCGCCCCGAGGACATCCAGCTGCCGTCGAGCAACCTCACCTCGAGCTACATCTTCGCCTACAATTCGGACTTCCTGGTCTACAACAACGACGCCAACCGCCACATCCGCTATTACCGCAATACGTTCCAGCACGGCGGCATCTCGATGGAGGAGATGATCGTGCCGTACATCGTTCTGAAACCGAAACAATAACACGCCATGAGAACCATCCATATCACCTCGCAGGAGGAGCTTCCGCACGTGGCCCGCGCGGTCATCGAATCGCTGGGACGCCGCACGGTGGTGGCCTTCCGCGGCGAGATGGGTGCCGGAAAGACAACGCTCATCCGCGAAATCGCCGCCCAGCTCGGCGCCACGGACACGGTCACCAGCCCCACGTTCGCCATCGTCAACCAGTACAAGGGACAGGGCAACCGCCTCATCTACCACTTCGACTTCTACCGCATCAACGACGTGCGCGAAGCCTTCGACTTCGGATACGAGGAGTACTTCTACTCGGGCGACCTGTGCCTGGTGGAGTGGCCCGAGAAGATCGAACAGCTGCTGCCCGACAACGTCATGACGGTACGCATCACCGTCGACAGCGAAACGGCCCGCACCTTCGAAATCGACTGAGCGGCCGTTGCCGCACAACCCGCCCGTCCGGGAAGAAAGGCAACATCCGCCCGCAGGAGGAGGCCGAAGGGCCGTGTGCGGGCGACAAACACACATAACCCGTCAAAACACCCATGAAAATGCAGGAATACATCTCGAAACAACACCAGATTCTGCGCCCCGCAGAACAGATCTATGCGGTGATCAGCCGCTTCGACAATCTCACGCCGGCCCTGGCCGACCGCGTCGAGGAGTGGCAGGCCACGGAAGACCGCTGCTCGTTCAAGGCCAAGGGCTTCACGGTGAAGCTGCGCATGGAGGAGCGCGTCGAGCCCAAGCACGTCAAGATCGTCGGAGACGAGGGGGGTGTGCCGATGGACTTCGCCTTCTGGATCCAGCTGCACCCGGTATCGGAGACGGACACCCGCATGCGGCTGGTGCTGCACATCGAACTCAACATGATGATGAAGATGATGCTGGGCTCGAAACTTCAGAGGGCCATCGACCAGATTGCCGAGGGGATTGCCCGGGCGATGAACGCCGCCCCGCAGTACTGATCCCGTCCGGGATCGGATACAGAAGCGACGGTTCCGCCTCCCGGAGATGCTGATCGAACACCACCTCGAAAACCGTCGGCCCTACGGCCGTGCGCTCCGCTTCGTCTCCGAGCGACTGATCGAAATCTCGCGGAGATACAAGGAGGAGGCCCGCCGCCGGCTGGGCAGCGAACCGTCGACGGAATCGGGACGGACCCAGGAGCAGGGCATCGGTCCGGGCAGCCGGCGGGCGGATGGAAGGGGCGGCCGGAATCAGCCGCGCATCGCCTCGGCCACGCGGCGAACGGTCGGAAAGGCCGTGCGAAGATGTTCGGCCGCCTCGGCCGGCGTACACCACACCACGCGTTCGATTCCCTCTTCGGTCTGCGGCTGCAGCGCCGCAGGAGCCGTCGGGCGGAGCTCGAACCAGTGGGTCTGCTTCAACTCCCAGCGTGCGGTCTTCGGAAACCAATAGGCGTGCAGCGTCGCGCACAACGGCCGCACCGCCCGGCACGCCACACCCGTCTCCTCCTCCACCTCGCGGGCGGCACACTGCTCGAGGCTTTCGCCCGCCTCAAGGTGCCCTTTGGGCAGGTCCCAGCGGCCGTTGCGATGAATCAGCAGCCACCGTCCCACGTCATCGACCACCACTCCGCCGGCCGCCTCGACCCACGCGAACTGCCCGGCAAAGGCCTTGAAAGTCATCTCGGGCGAGGATGAAACCACCGCCACGGAGTTGTGCGATTCGAGAAAATTCAGTATCTTGGTGCGCGATATGCCGCCGTCGGCTTCGGCCGCCACGGCATACCACCCCGCGTCGGGGGCCGAAGCGGTGAAAATCACCGCCTTGTCGGCAAAATAGACCGTACGATTCATGGTGTGAACGATTTTTTCGGAATCCAAAATTACGAATAAATAGGACAACCTCAACGAAAATGAAAAAAATCATCCTGATGATGGCCCTTGCAGCTGTGGGGCTGGGCGCCTGCGACCGGCAGCGTCCCGAAGCCCTGAAGATCGACAATGCACTGACGGCGGAGGAGATCGCCGCCGGGCGGTTCACTCCCGAAGTGATGTGGAAAATGAGCCGTGCGGCCGCTTCGTCGCTCTCGCCCGACGGGCGCACGCTCCTCTATCAGCAAACGGATTACAACGTGGCCGAAAACCGCGGCGTAACGACCCTCTGGGTCGAGGATCTCGCCTCGAAGGCCGTCACGCGCCTGACCGACTTCACGTCAAACAGCCTCGCGCCGCGCTGGAGCGCCGACGGCGGGAAGATCTACTTCCTCTCGGACCGCAGCGGTTCGATGCAGGTGTGGGAGATGTCGCCCACGGGCGGCAACGTGCGCCAGCTTTCGGATCTGAAGGGCGGCATCGAGGGATTCGGTATCTCGCCCCGCGGCGACAAGGCGTGGTACGTACAGCGCGTGCAGGCCGCCGACCGCCGTTCGGCCGACATCCACAAGGACATGGACAAGTCTCAGGCCCGCATCTACGACGATCTGATGGCCCGCCACTGGGACTATTGGGACGAAGGCGAGTATCTGCACCTCTTTGTCGGTGATTTCGGAACCGAGGGGCTGAAGCCGGGCACGGACATCATCGGCGCCGAGGCGGCGTGGGACACTCCGCTGGCCCCCTACTTCGACATGGCCGAGATCGCCTGGAACAACGCCGGCACGATGCTGGCCTACACCTGCAAACCGCTCACCGGCACGGCCTACGCCGTCTCGACCGATTCGGACATCTTCGTCTACGACGTCGCTTCGGGACAGACGCAGAACATCTGCAAACCCACGAACTTCAACACCGGAGAGTTGATCGAATCGTCCCGGGACAACCTCCCGGGTTATGACAAATACCCCGTCTGGTCGCCCGACGACCGGATGATCGCCTTCCTCTCGCAGCGCCGCGCCGGCAACGAGTCGGACAAGTCGCGGCTGTTCCTCTACGACTGCTCGACGGCCGAGATGTGCGACCTCACGGAGGCGTTCGACTACAACGCGCAGAACGTCGTCTGGGAGGGCAACGACCGCGTATGGTTCATCGCCCCGATCGAGGGCACGTACCAGATCTGCCGCGTGGCCGCGACCGACGGCGAGGTGGAGGTCCTCACCAAGGGCGACCACAGCCTGACGGCCTTCACGACGGGCGGCGGCCGCATGGTGGCCGAGCGTTCGACCATCTCGTCGGCCACGGAGTTCTTCGAGGTCAACACCTCGGACGGCTCGCTGACCCAGATCTCGGCCATCAACGACGCCATCTACAAAAACATCCGCATGGGTGAGGTGCAGAAGCGCTGGGTGCGCACCACCGACGGCAAGCAGATGCTCACGTGGGTGATCCTGCCGCCCGACTTCGATCCGGCCCAAAAGTACCCGACGCTGCTCTACTGCGAGGGCGGCCCGCAGAGTGTCGTGGCCAACGGCTGGAGCTATCGCTGGAACTTCCAGCTGATGGCCGCCCAAGGCTATGTGGTGGTGGCCCCGAACCGCCGCGGCGTACCGTCGTTCGGCCAGGAGTGGCTCGACCAGATCTCGGGAGACTACTCGGGGCAGAACATCCGCGACTACCTCTCGGCCATCGACGACGTGGCCCGTGAACCGTGGGCCGACGAGGAGCGCATGGGTTGCGTCGGCGCCTCGTACGGCGGCTACTCGGTCTACTTCCTGGCCGGCTGCCACAAGAAGCGCTTCAAGGCCTTCATCGCCCACTGCGGCATCTTCGACTTCGACTCGATGTACGGCGAAACCGAGGAGCTGTGGTTCGTCAACAACGACTACGGCGGCCCGTACTGGGACCGAGACAACGCCACGGCCCAGCGTTCGTATGCCAATTCGCCCCACAAGTTCGTCGAGAAGTGGGATACGCCGATCCTGATCTTCACCGGCGAAAAGGACTTCCGCATCCCCTATACGCAGTCGCTCGAAGCCTTCACGGCAGCCCGCGTACGGGGCATTCCGGCCCGGCTGGTGGAGTTCCGCGACGAGGCGCACCAGGTCTTCAAACCCCAGAACTCGATGGTCTGGAACCGCGAATTCTTCGGCTGGCTCGACCGCTACGTCAAAAAGGCCGAATAGGCTGATAATCTTCCCCGTAAAAGGCTCTCCGACCGCCGGATCGGAGAGCCTTTTCTGTTCGAAATGTCGCCGGGAAACCCCGAAAAAGGGAGGGTTTCATGATGAAAAACCGGGCGTTCGTTGAATTTATTTCCAAAAACGGCCTCCCGCGCCTATTTTTGCAAATGTTCAGATAAAAGAATTCGTACATGATGAAACGTTGGACAACCCTGCTGCTCCTGCCGCTTCTGGCCGCCTGTTCGAAGGCCCCGGAGGTCGCGACGGATCCGGCAGCACAAACCATCGAGGTCGCCATCGGTTCGGGCCCGCGGCTCGACATCACCACTCAGTCCGCCACCCGCACCACGCTGGACGAGGAGGGCACGCAGGTGAAATGGCAAACAGGTGACCAACTCGCACTCTGGGCCGTGAACTCCGCCTCGCAGCGCGTGATCGAAGCCGCCACCTTCAGTCTCTACCACTACAACGCCTCCTACAATTCGGCCAGCTTCCGGGGCTCGATTCCCGCCCTGGCCGAGGATACCTATTCCTATTATGCCGTTTCGCCCGTCCCGGCCGCAACCGACGGTCTGCAGGCCTCGTACGACATTCCGGCCGTACAGGACGGAACGTTCCACGGCGAGTGGGACGTGATGGTGGCCAAGCCCGTCACGGGAGAGGCACTGCGCGAACACGACCGCAAGGATGCAAACGGCATCAGCGACAATTCGGACATCGTCAACCTGCAATTCGCCCACAAGATCCACGTGCTGAAAATCACACTGCCGAAGAACGATCTGGGCGAGCCGATCACGGAGATCGAGCTGACCTTCCCGACGGCCGTTACGGGCCGTCTGACGGTCGATGCCTCGAATCCGGAGGCCGACGCCACGTTGAGCGGCGGAAGCAAGACGCTCACGCTGCGTTTTGCCGAGCCAAAGGATGCCGGCGATGTAGTCTATGCCATGATCGCCCCCGTGACACTCGACGAGGGACAACAGATTTCGATTTTGGCCATCGGTGAGAGCTGCGAATCGGAGTCGCGGACCTTCGCACCCGCCAGCGCCGACCGCACCTTTGCCGCCGGCCATACCACCCCGATCAACTACAATGTTCCGGGGCTCGGGCGCATGTTCACCCGTCTGAACTTCCGGCTGGACGAGGCGGGAGCCAACACGCTGGGCGAAGAGATCGACTCCTTCACGGTCACGGCTCCCGAAGGGTGGGTCTTCGAGGACGGCACCCGCAGCCGGACGTTCGACGTCACCGGCACGGGCGACTACCTGATCCGCTTCCGCGAATACCCCAACCAGACGGCCGAAACGTCCGGATTCCAGGTGACGTACGATTCGGAGCACGCCCTTCTGACCGAGACTTTCACGCTGCCGGCAGTCACCCCCGAGACGCTGAACCTGGCCGCCGCATTCCGCGTGCCGTACCTCTTCGAGGAGGACTTCAGCACGGTCACGAACTTCAGCAACGGCGACAACAACACGCTGGCCAACACCTCCAGCGGAGACAACTCGGCCCACGACCTGAGCGGGTACGGTCTGCAGGAGTGGACCGGAGCCCGCTGTGGCGGCGCCGCCGGAAAGGCTGTCCGCATCTGCAGCCGCAACGAATGCGCCGCTCTGACCCGAGGCAGCTATCACGGCCGGATCGACGGCCCGAGCTTCGGCATTCTGAAGGGCTCCTGCCCGGTGGTCGTACGCTTTGACTATGCCATCTCTCGCTCCTCGAACCAGGGCAACGTCCTGCAACCCTATCTCGCGGTCGGCGTCACCGATTCCGGAGAGCGCAATGCCTCCTCAAACCGCTGGGGGTCATTCATCTCGGGCGAAGGCAACCCCGGCACGATTCTGCAATACAACATTCCGGCAAACGTCTACGATCTGAACGACAACGGAGCGCTGGACGGCTCGTTCGACCAAATCCGGCAGCACGGCGAATTCCAGGCCACGGCTACAGCCAACCACCATCTGGTCTGGGAGGTCTACATGAAGAGCGGCGAACCCCGCGAAGCCCTGACCTACTACTACTCCAACAACTGGGTCTATATCGACAACATCCGCGTATCCATCGCCCAATAACGACACCGCCATGAAAAACTTCCTGTTCACACTGTTGGCATCGGCAGTCCTGATGGCCGGAGGATGCTCGAAAAACGAATCTCCGGCATCGGCCGACGGATACGGAACCCTCCGGATCCTCTGCACGCCCGATGCCGCCATCACGACCCGCGCCGAAATCGCCACCTCGCCCGTACCCGAGGCCGGAGCGTTCGCCCTGCGCATCACCGGAACGGACTACGACCACTCGTGGACGAGCGTTACGGAGTTCAACGAGGCGCAGCCGCTTCTGCCGACCGGCGAATACACCGCCGAGGTCTCCTTCGGCGACCCTGCGGCCGAAGGGGCCGGCAAACCCTGCTACCACGGAACAAAAACCTTCCAGATTCTCCCGCGCAAAAGCATCTCGGAACAGATCGAGGCCCGCATCGTCAATTCACAGGTGACGGTCACCTCGACCGAGGCGTTCCGCACCTACTTCCACGACGCCGTCTTCACCGTCACCACGTCGGCCGGCAACCGCTTCACCTTCAAGCCGGGGGCCGGGACACAGGACGAGGCGGTCTTCGTGGCGGCCGGCACACGGCTCACCCTCACCGGTGAGGCCATGCTCCAGAGCCAGACCGGCACGGCCTTCGACCGTCCGTACACCTTTCCCGAGCAGACCCTCGAGCAGACCGTCGCCCGCACGCGTCACACCTTCTGTTTCGACGCCCGCGACAACGGCAGTGCCACGGTGACGATCAACCTCTACGACGAATACCTCGACGAACGCACCTTCGAGGTCGAACTGAACGACGATTCCCAAAAAGATTCCAACGCATGAAAACGACTCGAAATATGAAATTCTTTACCGGATTATGCTCGGCCCTGGCCCTGAGCGCCCTTCTGCTGACGGGCTGCGTCAACGAAGAACCGCCCTACAAAAGCACGGACAACGGCTCCGCGGAGGCCGGAACAACGGGTTATCTGAGCGGCGAGACGCTCTCGCTGCGCGTCATTGCCGACAGCCAGACCGACGTCCGCCCCGATGACACGGAGGATGCAACCCAGACTCCGCCGCAGGCAAACGCCGCCACCCGGGCCGATGTCGCGACGGACAACTACCACGTGACGATCGTCAACTCGGGCGACCAAAGCCCGGCCTTCGACGGCACCTATGCCGAGTTGAAGAGCCGACTCGCCGAAGGCCCCATGGAGCTGCCGATCGGAAGCTACGATCTGACGGTCCGTTCGCACCGCGACGAAGAGCTCCAGGCCGCAGCCTGGAACATGCCGGTATACGGCACCTCCCGCTCCTTCACGATCACGAAGGATGCCACGACCTCTCTCGAAGAGATCGTCTGCACGCTGCAGAACATCAAGGTGACGCTGCTCTGCTCGGCGGATCTGGCCGAGCAGCTGGCCGATGACACGAAAGTCGTCATCTCGCTGGGCGATGCCGCGCTGGAGTTCGACAAAGCACACTGGGACGGCAGCCAGGCCGCCTTCTTCCTGCCCTCCGGCGAAGAGAATACGCTCGACTTCGTCCTCACCGGAACCTTCACCGACGGCGGGGAGGCCGGTTTCACCCGCACGATCCCGGGCGTCAAGGCCGGTCAGTGGCGCAAGATCGAACTGGTAATCGCCTATGCCGATCAGGGCAACGTGAAGTTCGACATTCAGGTCGACAGTTTCGTCCTCGACCAGACGATCACCATCAACGGCACCGAAGGGCTCTGGGAGCCGCTCTACGTCGAGAAACCGCTTGTCGAAGCCCCCTCGATGGTGTGGACAGGCCACGACTTCGGGGAGACGTTCCAACTGAAGGCCTCGATGTTCGACGAGGAGGGGCTCTGCTCGGAACCCTTCGAGATCGTCGCCACGGTCCCCGGCAAGGTGGCCCGCTTCGATATTGCCATCTCGTCGACCAACGAGCAGTTCATGGCCTCGCTCCGCGAACTGAAGATCGAGCAGTTTGACCTCTGCTCGATCAGCGGAATGGAGGCCACCATGCTTCAGGGATTTGGATTTCCGGTCGGCGACCAGATCAAGGGGCTGACCTCCAAGACCCTCAACATCGGCGGACAGCTGCCCTCGATGCTCTACGCCTTCGAGGGAACCCACACCTTCGCCTTCACGGTGACCGACGAGGAGGGACAGAAGGCCTCGGCCACGCTGACCCTGCTGGTCGACAAGGCCCACGAAGAGGGCGGTGCAGGCAATGCCCCCTCGATCGTCATGTTGACCGACAGCCACAATCTGGCCGAGCCCTACGTGATGAACGAAATCAAGGATATCGAGATCACGATCGCGGCCCCGAACGGCGGCATCCGCGAACTGCTCGTCACGGCCGAGTCGCAGGCGCTGGGCACGCTGCTCGAGCAGATCGGGCTCTCGTCGCTCATCTCACCAGGCGTCGACCTCTGCCACCCCGACAAGACGGCCGAAGAGGTACTGGGTTCGGTCGTCGGATTCCCCGTCGGCGACGAGGTGCTCAACCAGAACTCGATCCTCTTCAAGGTGGGCGCCACGTTCGTCGGGATCCTCGCCGGGAACGAAATTCCGTCGGATGTCGAGGGCGAGCCGAACACCTACAAGTTCCATCTGCGCGTAACGGACAACGCGGGTGCCTCGACCGAGGCCACGCTGACGCTCGTTCAACCTGCCAAATAGTGTAGCATGAAACGATTATTGACATACCTGATTCCGGCCATGGCGCTGATGTTGGGCGCCTGCTCGAAGCAGGGCGACGAACTCGCCCCGGAGACTTCGGCCGGAACCCTCACGATGCGGATCTCCACCCGTGCGGAGGCCGCCGGCGACGGTTCGTATGACCCGATGGCGCACCTCGTCGTGCGGATCTACAACGGCAACGGCGAACTGATCCGCAAATACACGTCGAAGGAGGATCTCCCGGAGCGGCTCGAGCTTATCGCCGGGCAGTACCGCGTGGCGGTCGAGGCCGGTGAGGCGGTCGAGGCCTCGTTCACGCAGCGCCTCTACAAAGGCGAGGAGCCCTTCACCGTGACGGCCGGCGAGAATACGCCCGTCGAGGTGAAGTGCACTCTGCAGAATACGGCCGTGGCCACGCTCTTCGAGGAGAGTGTCACCGAGAACTTCGGCTCGGAGTTCGAGGTGCGGGTGATGGCGGGCGACACCTTTGACGCCGACCGCATCGACGCCGCCTCGACGCTCCGCTACACGGGCGATGCGACCGGTTACTTCACCCTCGGCGAGGGGGTCAGCAGCCTCTCGTGGCGGTTCCGCGGCGAGCACCCCTCGCGCGGCACGATCGAAAAGAGCGGCACAATCACCGACGTGAAGGCCCCGGGCCGCTATACGCTGACGTTCCGGTACTCGCCCGATCTGCCGGGATTCATCGATGCGGTGGCCATCCGCGTCGACGATACGACCGACGATTTCGACGATACGATCATCTGGAGCCCCGATCCCACGATCAAGGGCGACGGGTTCGAACTCTCGGAGAAACAACAGTACACGGGAGGCGAAAAACGATTCCAGATCACAACCGTCAAGCCGACGACCTCGGCCCGGATGAACTTCAACGGCAAGCAGTACGACCTGCTCTCCGAGGCTTCGACGCTCGCAACGGCCGGGCTGTCCGTGGTGAAGAACGCCGAAAACGCCCTTACGGTGACCCTTTCGGAGGCCTTCTTCGCCGGATGTCCGGGCGGCGACCATCCGCTGCGTCTGGAGGTGACCGACAACGGCGGCGGACAGGGTGATGCGGAGTGCATCTTCACGCTGCAGGGCGTTCTGACTCCTTCCGCCGCGGATTGCAATCTGTGGAACAATACCGTCACGCTGCGGGCCCTGGTATTCGATCCGGCCGTATCGTCCGTCACGTTCGGCTTGCGCTCGAAAGGGGGCCAGTGGCAGGAGACGGCCGGTTCGAACACCGGCGACGGAACCTGGAGCGCCACGTTCGGCGCCGAATGGGAGGAATCGGTCAACGAAAACGGACAGACGATCTATACCCCGAAAGCCGGCACGGGCATCTGGGCCGGCAGCGAATACGAATGCCGTGCCGTGATCGACGGCAGCGAAAGCCTCGCCTCGCTGACCACAACCGCCGGGCAGACCATTCCGGGCGGCGACATGGAGGACGGCTCGATGAGCTGCTTCAACAACAACCACGGCTCGTTCTGGGACAGCGGCAACAATTCGATGAGCAGCCCGCTCTGCGTGCCGAGCACCTGCAACGGCATGGAGGGCAACCACTGTGCCCGTCTGCAGGCCAACAAACCGATTCTGCTGGTCAATCTGGCGGCCGGCAACCTCTTCACGGGCAGTTTCAACCAGTCGGGGACCAGCGGTACAGTCTCCTTCGGACAACCCTACGACTGGCAGGCCCGCCCGCGTATGATGCGCCTGCGCTACTACGCCGAAACGCTCGGCACGGTCAACCAGAACCAGCACAGCGGTCCGCTGGCCATCGGATCGCAGGACCAGGCCCGCATCTTCGCCGCCATCGTCGACTGGAACGCTCAACACAGCGTCACCTCGGGATCAAGCTCCCCGAAGGGGGTTTGGGATCCCGCCAAGGGCATCTACGGAGGTGACAACACCACCGAAGCCTCCGGACGGATCATCGGCTACGCCTCGCTGCTGATCACCGAGCAGTCGTCGGGCGGCAAGATGATCACGATCGACCTGCCGTTCCACTTCTACGACACCTCGGCCAAACCGTCGGGCAGCTACACGCTGGTCATCTCGTGTGCCACGAGCGCCTACGGCGACTTCATGAACGGCTGCACGTCGAATGTCCTCTACGTCGATGACTTCCAATGGGTTTACTAACGATTAAACGCTTCACGATGCGCCATATACTCAGCATTCTGTTTCTTGCGGCCGTGGGTCTGCAGGCGTCGGGCCAGACGATCCGCTTCCGGGAAACTCCCGCAACGGACCCGCTCGCCCATACCCGGACGTCGGAACAGCCGCACCGTACCCTCACGGTCAACGAAATGCGCAGCCAGCGCGGCCTGACCGACACCCACAACCTCTTCATCCCCAAAGGTCAGTGGATCTTCGGCGGTACGGCCTCCTACTCGACCCATACCAATCAGAGCTACCAGTTTCTGGTCATCGAGGGAATCAACTCGACGGGCTATACCTTCAAGGTCAGCCCGATGATCGCCTACGCCTTCCGCAACAACATGGCCCTCGGCGGACGATTCATCTATTCGCGCACGCTGCTCAAGCTGGACAAGGCCTCGATCAACTTCGGCGACGAAGGTTCGGGCGTCGAACTCAACGTCCGCGACTACTATGCCCTGCAGCACAACTACCAGATAGCGGCCATCTGGCGGCAGTACATTCCCCTGGGCAGCAACAAGCGTTTCGCCCTCTACAACGAAATGTCGCTGGCCGGCGGCGGCAGCCAAGCCCGCTTCGCCAACGACTCCCCCGTGAAGGGCACCTATCAAAAGGGATACTCCTTCTCGCTGGGTATCTCACCCGGCATCATCGCCTTCGCCACCAACAACATGGCCGTCGAGGTGAACGTCGGCGTGATGGGTATCACCTACGACCACACCGAACAGGTCCACAACCAGGTCACCGTCGGCGAACGCAACATCAGCCAGATGAACTTCAAGATCAACATCTTCTCGATCGGCCTCGGTGTGGCCTTCTACCTCTAAATCCGGAATGCCATGAAACGTATCTTCCACATACTTGCCGCTCTCTGCATCGCACTCCCAGCCCTGGGCCAGAGCCGCGCCGAAGACTCCTTCACCGCAGCCGAAACCCCGACGGCCAACCCGCTGTCGGGCGAAACCCTCACCGACGCGTCGGTCATCACGCAGAAACAGCACTTCCTGCCCACACGCCGGCGCATCGACCGTGAAATCAACAAGATCAAGTTCGCCTACAAGGGCGAGGTGATCATGGGTCTGACAGCCTCCTACGGCACGCTGTCGAGCGACGACACCGATGTTCTGCTCATTCTGGACAACATCAATGCCGACGGATCGGTGACCACCATCAAGCCCTTCGTCGGATACTTCTACCGCGACAACCGCTGTCTGGGCGCCCGATTCGGATACAACTTCATGAGCGGTACACTCGACCAGGGCGGACTCTTCGACCTGGGGGAGAACAACAACGTCTCGCTCAACATCCCCTATCTGGATTTCAAGAGCAGCAACTACTCGTTCGGCATCTTCCACCGCTCCTATGCGGGGCTCGACCCGAAGGGGCGCTTCGGCCTCTTCGCCGAACTCGAACTCTCGGTCTCGACCGGTACGTCGCGCTTCTCCTACGAATCCGAAGGCAAGGTCAAACAGACCTACAGCGACAACACGCAGCTCAAATTGGCCTTCAACCCCGGAGCCGCGGTCTACATCTTCCCGAATGTCTGCGCCACGCTCTCGTTCGGACTCGGCGGCATCCAGTACACCACCGTCAACCAGCACGACGAACTGGGCAACAAGATCGGAACCCGCGAGGCCTCGAAGATGAAGTTCAAACTCAACATCCTGGCCATCAACATCGGTATGACCTTCCACATGTGGGACAAGAAAAAGAAATAACGCATGAAACGACTCATCAGTTATCTGCTCGCCGGAGCGATGTTCGCCGGTACGTCGTGCATCTCCAACGATATTCCCTATCCGACGGTCGAGGTGGCCATCAACAGCCTCTCGGGGGAAGGTTTTACGGTCGCGAGCATCGATCTGGCAACCCGCACGGTGACCCTCTCGCTCGAGGAGGCCACCGACATCCAGCAGGTCCGCATCGACGAGGTGACCTACGCCGTCACCCCCCACAACACCAACATCGACCGTCAGTTCTTCATGGACAACATCCGCCCGTCGCGCCCGCTCACGGGGACGTTCGATCTGCGCATGCCGATCTACGTCACCCTGCACCTCTATCAGGACTATGAGTGGCAGATCGTCGCCCAGCAGGAGATCACGCGGAGCTTCCGCGTCGAGGGGCAGGTCGGAGCCTCGGAGTTCGACCTTCAGAACCGCATCGCCACGGCCTACGTCGCCAAGGATGCCGACCGCAGCCGCGTGACCATCACCGAACTCAAGCTCGGACCCGCCTCGACCGACGCCGTCACCACGACCTACTCCCCCACCCTGGAGGAGCTCTCCACGCTGGACTACAGCTCGCCCGAGGCCGACGATCCGACGGCCGGGACACCCCACTTCGTCGACGTCACCTGCCACGGCCGCACGGAACGCTGGGTGCTCTACGTACTGCCGACCGACAAGACGGTGCAGACCGAAGCCGTCGATGCCTGGTCGGGTGTCGTATGGCTGCGCGGTTCGGGCGTCTCGGGACAGCCGATGGGCTTCCGCTACCGCGTCGGTGAGGAGGGCGAATGGGCCGAAGTCCCCGGCGTGAAGATCGAGGGCGGAACCTTCTCGGCCGCCTTCGCCGCCGAACCGCTGACGACCTATCAGTTCAAGTCCTACTGCGGCGACGACGAGAGCGACCCCACGACCGTCACCACCGAACGGGCCGAACAACTCCCCAACAGCGGTCTGGAGGAGTGGTCTCAGCCCGCCAAACCGTGGCTGCCGTTCCTCTCCGACCAGACCGGCAAACCGATCTCACCCTTCTGGGACACGGGCAACAACGGCTCGACCGCCCTGAGCGAAAAGGACAACGTCACCACCCCCGACGAGAGCACCGTACGGCCCGGATCCACGGGCACGAAATCGGCCAAACTTTCCAGCAGAAAGGTCCTCATCAAACTGGCCGCCGGCAACCTCTTCACAGGAGAATATGCCGCCACCAGAGGTACGGACGGCATTGTCAACTTCGGCCGGCCCTTCACGCTGCGCCCCACGGCCCTGCGCGTATGGATGAAATACAACAGTGGAAAGATCGATTTCGTGGGGTCGAACATGCCTGCCGGCGAGACGATCCAGACGGGCGATCCCGACAATGCCGCCATCTACATCGCCCTCGGAACCTGGACCAAGGAGAAATACGGCATGGGCAAGAACGGGGCCGGCGACGATAAGAACGGCGGCAAACCCTTCGGAACGGACGCCTGCCCGGTGAGCATCGACACCCGCGACGTGAAGACCTTCTTCAACCCGCAGGGCGAGGATGTGATCGGCTACGGGGCACGATTCTTCTCCGAGAGTGTCGCCGACTGGACACAGATCACCATCCCGATCGACTATCGGTCGACCAACGAGGTCCCGACGCACATCATGGTCGTCTGCTCGGCTTCGCGCTGGGGCGATTACTTCACCGGCAGCAGCGAAAGCACCCTCTGGGTCGACGACATCGAACTGATCTACACCCCCGTCGAGAGCCTCGAGTAAACCGTCCCGAGGCCCGGCGACCGGGATGTCCCCGACGACACCCGGCCGAGTACAAAAAAAGGCAGCGCTTCGGAAATCCGAAGCGCTGCCTTTTCGATTATCTGTCGGGGATTACCTCCCGGCAATGCGACAGTACTTGTCGTAGCGTCCTAACACATCATCCACATAAGCCAGGGTCTGACGGCTGCCGGTAAACCGGCCGCACTTGACCACCTCGTTCTCATAGTATTCGGGCTCGGCCTTCAGCGTCAGATAGCGAGCCACCACCTCCCACGAGTTGGGGTCCTCGCCGTGCACGCGGGCCAGGCGCCGCGCATCGCTCACATGGCCGATTCCTCCGTTGTAGGAGGCCAGCACGATGCTCATACGGTCCTTCTCAGGGGTCCCCTCCGGGAGTCGGAGGGTCGACTGAATCTCCGTCATCAGTTTGTTGGCCAGCCAGATATTGGTTGCGGGATCGGCGATCCGTTCGGTCGGGATCTCGAAATGGCGGGCCACCGAGGGCATGATCTGCATCAGTCCGCACGCCCCGCTGCGCGACGTAAGGTCGGGCATGAAGCGCGATTCGTGGTAGGCAATGGCGCTCATCAAACGCCAGTCATGACCCTCCTCCTCGCTGATACGGCGAATCAGGTTGTCATAGGCCGAAATCACATACTTGCCCTCGGCAAGGGGTACATAGCCGATTTCGGCCTCATCGTTCAGCGACTGATCCGTCACGGGAGCGCTGAAGTGGGCATTAAAGCCGTAAAATGTCGTAAAAATGGTTAAGAACGCAAACGTTAAAACCGTCTTTTTCAGCATAAAATGTTGTTTTGCGGGCAGCTTATACCGCGCAGAACAGCACGCTAATCATAGAATCCCCAGGAGATGCCGATCTTGAACATACCCGGATTGAGCGGGTAACGGGCTGCCGAGAAATACTCTCCGTTTCCGAACAGTCCCTTGTTCACATGCTGATATTTCAGGAAGATCCGCATTCTCTTCCACTTCGCCATCACGAAGGCGTCCAGGTAGGGATAGTTTCCCACCTCCTCTTCGCGCTGGTTGTAGTACACCGACAGTGCCGGATTGTAGCCGGGCGCATAGTAACGCGTGTTATAGCGTCCGTCGAGTCCGATCTGCAGGCGCAGTACGTCGCGCACCACCCAGAATTCGTAGTAATACGACAGGAAGGCGCTCAGAAGCGGCACGGGCACAACCTCTTGATTCGTGCTCCACTGCAACAATACCCTGTGGTCCAAATGAAGTCCGCCGAGGCGGAAATCCTTGCGGGCATACACGCTCGTGAGGCTTATGCTTCCATTGTCCTGGGCGACGTTGCTGTCCGATCCGTAGTAGATCTTGTTCGTCACGACGCCCTGCCAGGCTCCGACTTCGAATGCGTAGTCGGGAACCGAAAACTTGACCTCCAACCGAGTCTCATTCTCCTTGTTCAAAGGAGTGTCCCATATATAATGGTTCGAGAATAGATTCTCCTGCCAGTAGGTTGGCGAGCGGCGCTCCATCGTGAAGCGGCCTTCGAGAATCAGGGGGTGTCCGCGGAGATAACCCGTCAGAGCGAGGTGCGCTCCCACGCTCAGGTCTCCGCCTCTGTATCCCGACGGGTAGAACTTCAGGTTCCCGTCCCAGTCGACATACTTCTTTATCTTGCCGCTGACGGAGCCGTAGGCAAACCAGCTGGTCTTGCGTTCGGTCGTATAACGCCCCGTCAGGTAATCGTCCAGTTTGAATTGCGAGTAGGTGTGCAGGTCGAGGCCCACACCCGCGTCAATCGTTCCGACCACGCCGTTCCGGTCCCAGGGCTGCGCCTGGACGAAGACCCGGTTGGAGATGACCCGTTCGTAGATCGAGTCGCGCGTCTCCACCGGATTGATGTACCAGTGGTCGTAGTAGTTGTGTTCCGCGGAGACGAACTGTCCGTTCTCGTCGCGATGGTCGCGCTCGTTGGTGTAGGGCTTGTTCAGATCCGTATAGATCTTGCTCCACGAACTGTACTCGAACGAGTGGCCGATGTAGACGGCCGACAGACCGGCCATCGAAAAGTCGCTCTCGGTCAGACGCTGCAGCGGAATACCGTAGGACTGCGTCAGGAAGAAGCCGTTGTTGCGGTAGACATTCTTCGCCTCGGCATCGGCCAGACGCATCGGTACGCCCGAGGGCATGCTGAACGTCGTGTCGGCGATGGCCCATTTGCCCACCACGCCGCCGTTTTCCTGCTGTTCGATGTGGTTGTTGTAGTAAGCCGCATGAACCGAATAACGGCGTCCCGTATGGCTGAAGGCCAGCGAGAGGTTGTGGTTCTTGGTCCGCGACCAGAGGTAGAGTCCGCGGGTGCCGCGCGACTTGTAGTCGACGTTGAAGCCCGTCGTCGGCGAGATGTTCTGGGCCACCATGATGCCGAAATTCTCCTCGCGGTAACGCTTCTGGCCCGACTCCGCGTAACTCATCCGGATCATCGGCCGCTTCGTGTTGTAGAAGGGGACGTTCTCCATGTCGTAGGTGTACGCGTAGTAGGGACTCGCAAAACTGAAGTCAAAGAACTGCGGCCGTCGGAAGTAGTTGAGCGGCAGTGACGTTTGTCCCAGCGCGCCCTGGGCGATGTCGCCCACATCCTCGCGATAGAACGGATAGTCGATCCGGTAATCGGTCAGGGTGGTATCCAACGGGCCGATCTCCACGCGGTTGAAATCGCGCTTCACGTGCCACATGAAGTTGTTCAGCGCGCGGATCGAGTCGTTGAAGAAATAGGACTCCAACGGCTTGCGGATTTTCCGTTCCTTTTTGGTGGTGTCCTGCTGTTGCCGGCCCTCTTCGTCGCCCTCGGTCTGTTCGTAGGGGTTCGAGCCGTAGAGCGCACCGCTCTGTCCGTTCTGCATGGCCCGCCGCAGGGTGCTGGCATCGAAGCCCTGGGCGTGCAGCGCCGCGGGGACGGCCATCAGCAGACCGAGCAGCAGCAAGGGCAATATGCGCTTCGTAAGTCCCGACATCACTACCAAAGAGCGGAAAACCGCGGCAAAGATAATTAAAAATTTTTAATTTCGCAACTATTTCTCTTTCCTACAGTCCGTTGCGGGGCTCGCGAAGTGTTTCACGGCCGAGATCAGGATGTAGATCACGACGATGAGCGGAATGGCCCGCCCGCCCAGCGCGACGAGCAGTACGGCGCTCACGGCCAGGAACGTATAACGCAGTTCGTTCCCGGCCCAGCCGAAGCCGTGGAACTTCAGGGCGAACATCCGCAGGTTGGAGACCATCAGCCAGGCGGCCCCGAGTGCCACCAGCACGAGGCTCTCGCGCGAAAAGACCATGCCGTAGCGCTCGACCAGCAACCCAAGCGAAGCGCAGAGCATCGCGGCGGCCGGGATCGGCAGTCCGAGGAACTCCGAACGCTGCGTGTCGTCGATATTGAAGCGTGCCAGGCGCAGCGCCCCGAAGGCGGCGTAGAGGAAGACCACCAGCGCCACGGCACCGTCGGGCAGCCAGTATCCGGGCATTGCGCCATAGAGGGCGTACATCACCGCCGCGGGAGCCAGTCCGAAGGAGATGTCGTCGGCCAGGGAATCGAGCTGCAGCCCGATGGGCGAATCCTGATGCAGCAGTCGTGCGACGAAGCCATCGAAAAAGTCGAATACGGCGGCCAGCACGATGAGTGCAAAGGCCAGCGTCAGAGAGCCCCATGCCAGGGCCGAAACGGTCGCCACAGCACCGCAGAGCAGGTTGGCCAGCGTGAGCAGATTGGGTATCGTGAACAGTCTGATCTTCATTTCCGGACAGAAATTAATCACTCCAATAGGCGGCAAAGTTACTAAAATATTTTTATCTTTGTCGATGTTAACTCCATATAATAACTTATGGCAAGCAATAAATATTGTGTCATCATGGCGGGAGGTATCGGAACCCGTTTCTGGCCCAAAAGCCGCCAGTCGATGCCCAAACAGTTCCTCGACATCCTCGGAACGGGCAAGTCCTTCATCCGCCACACCTACGAACGCTTTGCAAAAATCGTCCCGCCGGAGAACTTCCTCGTGGTGACCAACGACAAATACAAACACCTCGTGCTGGAGCACATCCCCGAGATCGACGAGCGGCAGGTGCTCTGCGAACCCGTCGGGCGCAATACGGCCCCCTGCATCGCCTATGCCGCCTATACGCTCATGAAGCTCAACCCCGAGGCCGAGATGATCGTCACCCCGTCGGACCACCTGATCTTCAACGAGGACGACTTCCGCGCCATCATTCAGGAGTGTATCACCTTCGCCTCGGAGCACGACGCCCTGATGACCGTCGGCATCAAGCCCACCCGCCCCGATACGGGCTACGGGTACATTCAGGTCTCGGACTCGAAGCCCATCAGCAAGGTGAAGTGCTTCACCGAAAAACCCAACCTCGAACTGGCCCAGACCTTCGTCCAGTGCGGCGAGTTCTTCTGGAACTCGGGCATCTTCATCTGGAAAGTGCGCTCGATCATCGAAGCCTTCGAGAAGTACCTCCCCGAACACCACGCCCTCTTCAGCAGCGTGACGCAGGCCGTCGGCACGCCCGACGAACGCCGCGTCGTGGAGATCGCCTTCTCGGAGTGCCGCGCCATCTCGATCGACTACGGCATCATGGAGAAGGCCGACAACGTCTACGTACGCTGCGGCGAGTTCGGCTGGAGCGACGTCGGCACCTGGGGCTCCGTCTACCAGCACTCGCGCAAGGACCGCTATGCCAATGCCGTCCCCGAGGAGGGGTGCTACCTCTACGACACGCGCTCGTCGATCGTCTCGCTGCCCAAGGGGAAGATCGCCGTCATCAGCGGCCTGAAGGAGTACATCGTCGTCGACACGGACGACGTACTGATGATCTGCCCCCGCTCCGAGGAGCAGAATATCAAGAAATTCATCGACGAAGTGAAGTTCCACAATGGTGACAAGCATATCTGATCTCTACGAACTCTTCCGTTCGCATCCGCACGTCTCGACCGACACGCGGCGCATCGAGCCCGATTCGATCTTCTTCGCCCTCAGGGGGGCCAACTTCGACGGCAACCGCTTTGCCGCCGAGGCGCTCGAAAAGGGGGCCGCAGCAGCCGTCATCGACGATCCGGCGGCGCTCGCCGACCCGCGCATGAGGCTGGTCGACAACACACTGACGGCCCTTCAGGAGCTGGCCCGACAGCACCGCCGCACGCTCGGCATTCCGATTCTGGCCATCTCGGGCAGCAGCGGCAAAACCACCACCAAGGAGCTCATTGCCCGCGTGCTGGCCGCCCGTTACAGGGTCTACGCCACGCAGGGCAATCTGAACAACCACATCGGCGTGCCGCTGACGCTGCTCGCAATGCCCCCCGAAACGGAATTCGGCATCGTCGAGATGGGGGCCAGCGCCCAAGGTGAAATCGCACAGCTGGCTTCGATCGCCGAACCGGACTACGGCCTGCTGACCAACATCGGACGGGCCCATCTCGGCGGTTTCGGCGGCCCGGAAGGGGTGCGGCGCGGCAAGGGCGAACTGTTCGACTATCTGGCCGCACACGGCGGCCGCGCCTTCGTCCTCTCGGACGACGAAACGCTCAACTCGATGGCCGCCGAACGCGAATCGTTGGCCGTGGAGTACTATCCGGCATCGCTGGCCGACGGCTTCGAGACCCGTCTGGAGGGTAACTACAACCGCTTCAACGTGGCAGCAGCCGTGGCCGTGGGACGCTGGTTCGGGGTCTCCGATCAGAAGATCCACCGCGCCGTGGCCGACTACGTGCCGGACAACCACCGCTCGCAACGCATCGAAACCCGTCGCAATACGGTCATCGCCGACTGCTACAACGCCAACCCGGGCAGCATGCGCGCCGGCATCGAGAATCTCCTTGCGGAGGAGCTCGGCGAACGCAAACACCGCGTGTTGATTCTGGGCGACATGCTCGAGCTGGGCGAATGGTCGCTCTCCGAACACGGCACCATCATCCGGCAGGCGGCCCGGGACTCCGAGGCCGAACTGATCCTCGTCGGCGGGGAGTTTGCCCGGGCCTATGCGGCTCTGCCGGAAAAACCGGCCCGCGTGACGCTCTGCCCTTCGTGCGAAGAGTTGCGCCACCTGCTGCAGACGGCGCCCGTCGACGATGCGCTGGTGCTCGTCAAGGGCTCGCACGGCATCGGTCTGGAGAAGATCCTCGATCTTCTATAGCAGCCGAACGCCTCAAACCGCGAAAACGGCCCGTACGAAATCCATTGACCGGAATCCGGCCATCCGACCCGGAAAGAGAGACCCCGCACCGCAAGTGCCGGGGCTTTTTCGTGGGTTTTTCCGATTATTTTGCTATTTTTGCCATCAATAATAAAAAGACCAAACGTAACAACATTTTCCTAATGACACTGAACGAATACCAGCAACATGCCCTCGAAACGGCCATCTACCCCGAAGAGAGCCGTATCGTCTACCCCACGCTCGGGCTGACGGGCGAAGCCGGCGAAGTGGCCGACAAGGTCAAGAAGGTAATCCGCGACTCGAACCGGGAGTTCTCCCCCGAGAAGCGCCTCGAAATCGTCAAGGAGATCGGCGACGTGCTGTGGTACTGCGCCACGTTGTCGCACGACCTGGGCTACGACCTCGACGAAGTGGCCCGCATGAATGTCGAGAAGCTCCGCTCGCGCATGGAGCGCCACCGCATCTCGGGCAGCGGCGACAACCGATAACCGCCCCCGTGAAACGTTCACCCACACAAAGCGCCCGACTCATGAAACAGGAAGAAACACCCCGCACGTCGCTCCCCGAAAACGCCTACCGCGAACTCAAACCCGAGGAAAACTATACACCGGTCATGCCGGCCTCCTCCTCGCCCCGCGAGGTCACCCCCTACTCCGTAGGAATGGGCATCGTGATGGCCATCATCTTCTCGGCCGCCGCAGCCTATCTGGGTCTGCGCGTCGGCCAGGTCTTCGAGGCCGCCATCCCGATCGCCATCATCGCCGTCGGCATGGGCACCGTCCTGGGCAAGAAGAACATGCTCGGAGAGAATGTCATCATCCAGTCGATCGGCGCCTCGTCGGGCGTCATCGTCGCCGGTGCGATCTTCACCCTCCCGGCCCTCTACATCCTCGGGCTGGATGCCGCCTTCTGGCAAGTCTTCCTCTCGTCGCTCTTCGGCGGTCTGCTGGGCATCGTGCTGCTGATCCCCTTCCGCAAATACTTCGTCAAGGAGATGCACGGCAAGTATCCCTTCCCCGAGGCTACGGCCACCACCGAGGTGCTCGTCTCGGGCGAAAAGGGCGGCAATCAGGCCAAACTGCTCGCCGTGGCGGGTCTGATCGGCGGTCTCTACGACTTCGTGGTCGGCACGTTCGGGCTGTGGACCGACGCCGTCTCGACGCGCATCTGCGCCTGGGGACAGGTCGCCGCCGACAAGTTCAAGGTCGTCTTCGGACTGAACACCTCGGCCGCCTTGCTGGGGCTGGGATACATCATCGGTCTGAAATATGCGCTGATCATCACCGCCGGTTCGTGCCTTGTGTGGTTCGTCATCGTGCCGGTGGTCGGCTCGCTGGCCGAAGCGCTGGATCCCGCAGCACTGGCCTCGCTGCTGGGCGTGACGAACGAGAAGCTGCTGGCCGACCCCTCGGCGCTGCTCTCGGCCGAGAACCTCTACACCTTCATCGGCAAGCCGATCGGCATCGGCGGTATCGCCATGGCCGGCATCATCGGCATCGTGCGCCAGTCGAAGATCATCCGTCAGGCCGTGGGTCTGGCCGTCTCGGAGTTCGGCGGCGGCAAGACGGCCGCAGCCTCGACGGAGCGCACACAGCGCGACATCCCGATGAAGCGCATCCTCTCGATCCTGATCGCCACGCTCGTCTGCGTCTTCGTCTTCTTCCACTTCGGACTGCTCGACAACTGGGTGCAGTCGGTCACCGCGATTCTGATCGTCTTCATCATCGCGTTCCTCTTCACGACCGTAGCCGCCAACGCCATCGCCATCGTGGGTTCGAACCCCGTCTCGGGCATGACGCTCATGACGCTGATCCTCTCGTCGCTGGTGCTCGTCTCGGTGGGTCTGAGTGGCACGACGGGCATGACCGCCGCGCTGATCATCGGCGGCGTGGTCTGCACGGCCCTCTCGATGGCCGGCGGATTCATCACCGACCTCAAGATCGGCTACTGGCTCGGCACGACTCCCCGCAAGCAGGAGGCGTGGAAATTCCTCGGCACGTTCGTCTCGGCAGCGACGGTGGCCGGCGTGATGATCGTACTGAACAAATCCTACGGCTTCGTGGGTGAAGGGGCCCTGGTCGCTCCGCAGGCCAACGCCATGGCCGCGGTGATCCAGCCGCTGATGACCGGCGGCCAGACCCCCTGGATGCTCTACTTCTGCGGTGCGGCGCTGGCCCTGGTGCTGACGGCCATCGGCGTGCCGGCCCTGGCCTTCGCGCTGGGTATGTTCATCCCGATGGATCTGAACGCCCCGCTGGTGGTGGGCGGTCTGATCGCCTGGTTCGTCTCGAACCGCTCGAAGGATACGGCGCTGAACAGGGCCCGCATGGACCGCGGCACGCTGATTGCCTCGGGATTCATCGCCGGCGGTGCGCTGATGGGCGTGGTAAGCGCCATCCTGAAGTTCGCCAACGTCGACTGGTTCCTCGCGGGATGGGCTTCGTCGAATGCAGCCGAGTGGACCGGTCTGGTGATGTATCTGGTGCTGATCGGCTACTTCACGTGGCACACGCTGCGCGCCAAAAAAGAGGAGTAACACAGGTCGGGAGAGGGCCCGGAAACTCGGCGCAACACCCTGAAACCGGGATTCAGACCTCCGGAAACGGAAAACGAACTAACAACAAAACCGAATATTTATGGATCTCAAGGAACGATTTCTGAAATATGTCTCCTACGACACCCAGTCGTCGGAGGAGAGCACAACCTTCCCCTCGACCGAGAAGCAGAAGGTGCTGCTCGAAGCCCTGCGCGACGAGATGCTGACGCTCGGCATGACCGATGTCACGATGGACCAGTACGGCTACGTGATGGGCACCGTCCCCGCCTCGGCAGGGTGTGAGAATGCCCCCGTCATCGGCTTCATCGCCCACGTCGACACGTCGCCCGACATGAGCGGCAAGGATGTCAAACCGCGCGTGGTGGAGGATTACGACGGCGGTGACCTGGTGCTGAACGGCCACCTGACGATGCGCGTCGAGGATTTCCCCGAGCTGTCCTTCTTCAAGGGCCACACGCTGATCCACACCGACGGCACAACCCTGCTGGGGGCCGACGACAAGGCCGGCGTGGCCGAGATCATGACCGCCGCCGAGTATCTGATGACCCACCCCGAAGTCCGGCACGGAAAGATCCGCATCGGCTTCACCCCCGACGAGGAGGTGGGACGCGGCGTCGACTTCTTCGACGTACGGGCCTTCGGCGCCGACTTCGCCTACACGGTCGACGGCGGCATGGAGGGCGAACTCGAGTATGAAAACTTCAACGCCGCGAGCGCCAAGATCGAAATTCAGGGCCGCAACGTCCACCCGGGCTACGCCAAGGCGAAGATGATCAACGCCATCGACGTGGCCTGCGAGCTGCAGACGCTGCTCCCGGCGGCCGAGCGTCCGCAGTTCACCGAGGGCTACGAGGGCTTCTACCACTGCGTCGGCGTGAACGGCACGGTCGAGAAGGCCTCGCTGAGCTACATCATCCGCGACCACGATGCCGACCGCTTCGAGCAGAAGAAGGTCTTCCTGTGGGCGTGCGTCGACCTGCTGAAGAAAAAATACGGCGACGAGGTGCTCACCCTCACGATGAAGGACCAGTATTTCAACATGCGCAAGATGGTCGAGCCCCATCCGCAGCTGATCGAGCGGGCGCTGAAGGCCATGGAGATGGCCGGCGTGAAGCCGCTGGTACGGCCCATCCGCGGCGGTACGGACGGCGCTCGTCTCTCGTTCATGGGGCTGCCCTGCCCGAACCTCTTCACCGGAGGCATGAACTTCCACGGCAAGTTCGAATACTGCTCGCTCACCACGATGCGCAAGGCCCAGCAGGTGATTCTGAACCTGGCACAGCTCTGGGCCGAATAGGAGTTGCATGGCGGACGGGGCATGGCGCCGGACGGATTCCGGCACGGAGCCCCCGAAGGCGGAAACTGGAAACAAAATGGACAATTTCGGATTTCTGAAGGTGGCGGCGGCGATCCCCTCCCTGCGGGTCGGCGACTGTACCTACAACATGGAGCGCACGGCAGCGCTGGCCGAAGAGGCTGCGCGCCGCGGCGTGGAGATCGCGGCATTCCCCGAACTGGGAATCACCGCCTACACGTGTGCCGACCTGCTGCTGCAGCCCACGCTGCTCGATGCCGCCGAGGAGGCCCTCGTGCGGCTGGCGAAGACCACGCGCAAACTGCCGCTGGTCGTGATCGTCGGGGCGCCGCTGCGCCACGGTTCCGCGCTCTACAACTGCGCCGTAGTGATGACCCAGGGCAAGCTGCTCGGCGTCGTCCCGAAGAGCTACATCCCCAACTATGCGGAGTTCTACGAGGATCGCTGGTTCGCCTCCGGGGCCGGAATCACCGACGAACAGATCGCCGTCGGCGGACAAACGGCCGACTTCGGGGCCGATCTGACCTTTGAGGTCAACGGCGCGGAGTTCGGCGTGGAGATCTGCGAGGACCTCTGGGCTCCGATTCCGCCCTCGTCGCAGCTGGCGCTGAACGGCGCCAAGGTGATCTTCAACCTCTCGGCTTCGCCCGAACTGGCCGGCAAGCACCTCTACCTGCGCACGCTGGTGGCCCAGCAGTCGGCCCGTTGTCTGGCAGCCTACGTCTACGTCTCGGCCGGATTCGGCGAGTCGTCGACCGACCTGGTCTTCGCCGGAAACGGTCTGATCGCCGAAAACGGCACGCTGCTGCGCGAGGCCGAGCGCTTCTCGATCGACGAGCAGCTGGTCGTGGCCGATGTCGACCTGCAGCGGCTCGAGTTCGAACGCCGCCGCAACACCTCGTTCCGCCAGAGGGAGGCCGCCTCGGAGAATACCGTCATCGAGATGGAGATCCCCGAAGGGCTGCGTGCCGCCGTTCCGGAGCGTGACGTCGACCCGATGCCCTTCGTGCCGAAGGACGAGGAGCACCGCAGCGAACGCTGCGAGGAGATCTTCCGCATCCAGTCGCACGGACTGGCCCAGCGGCTGCGCCACACGCGCTGCGAACGGGCCGTGGTCGGCATCTCGGGCGGACTGGATTCGACGCTGGCCCTGCTGGTGACGGTCCGCACGTTCGACCTGCTGAAGCTCGACCGCACGGGAATCATCGGCATCACGATGCCCGGCTTCGGAACCACCGACCGCACCTATCACAACGCCCTGGAGCTGATGCGCGAACTGGGGGTCACCGTACGCGAGATTCCGATCCGCGACGCCTGTCTGCAGCACATGCGCGACATCGGTCTCGATCCGGCGGACCGCTCGGCCGCCTACGAGAATGCCCAGGCCCGCGAACGGACCCAGATCCTGATGGATGTGGCCAACATGGAGGGCGGTCTGGTCATCGGAACGGGCGACCTCTCGGAGCTGGCACTCGGATGGGCCACCTACAACGGCGACCAGATGTCGATGTACGGCGTCAATGCCTCGGTACCCAAGACGCTGGTGCGCCACCTGGTCAAGTGGGTCGCCGACACGGAGCGCGATCCCTCGACGCGCGCCACGCTGCTCGACATCATCGACACCCCCGTGAGCCCCGAACTGCTGCCGGCCGATGCCGACGGACACATCGCCCAGAAAACCGAAGATCTGGTGGGCCCCTACGAACTCCACGACTTCTTCCTCTACAACTTCCTGCGGCTGGGCTTCGGCCCGGAGAAGATCCTTCGGCTGGCCGAGGTGGCCTTCGAAGGGAGCTACGACAGCGAAACGATCCTCAAGTGGCTGCGGATCTTCTTCCGCCGCTTCTTCGCGCAGCAGTTCAAGCGCTCGGCCATGCCCGACGGCCCGAAGGTCGGTTCGGTGACCCTCTCGCCGCGCGGCGACTGGCGCATGCCGTCGGATGCCTCGGCCGACGTCTGGCTCCGCGAGCTCGACCGGCTGTAATCATCCCGTACGCGAAGGTGCGGCAACGCCCCGCGCCGAATAACCGGAACTCCACCGACGCCCCCACGGGACCAATCACCTGTTCCCGAGGAGAGCGGCGTCGGACAAATACGACATAACGCATGAAAAAGATTCTTTTTACGACGGTCGTCCTGCTCGCGGCAGCCTCGGCCGCAGCTCAGGACTGGAAAGATGCCCTGAAGAAGATCGCCACCACGGCGGTCGACGAAGTCACCGACGGAAAACTCACCCAGTATGCCCTTGACGGAACGTGGAACTACACGGGCCCGGGCGTCAAGTTCGAAGGCGAAGACATGCTCTCGGACCTCGGAGCCGCAGCCCTCGAATCAACCGTCGTCGAGAAACTCGAGAAGGCCTACTCCCTGGTCGGCATCAAGGCCGGAACCAGTTCGTTCACCTTCGAACGCGCCGACAGCACCTTCACCGCCGTACTGGGCAAGCACCAGCTCTCGGGAACCTATTCCTACGACGCCGAAAAGCACACCGTGGCCCTGTACTTTGCCAAAGGCAAACTCAATCTGGGAACCGTCGAGGGACATGCCTACGTCAGCGGCTCCGATCTGCAGCTGGTCTTCCCGGTGACGAAACTGGTGAATCTGGTCACGTCGCTCGGCAGCAAGGTCTCTTCGCTTTCGACCCTCGTCACCCTGCTCAAGAAGTACGAAGACGTCTACCTCGGATTCGCCTTCTCCCGCTAAACGGCAACTTCCAACCCCGGGAGTGCAAAATTTTTGAAATTTTTTCCCTGACGGATTCACGGCGAATCCGTCTTTTTTTATTACGGATCCTCAGCCTGGCCCGTTCATCGGCCCCGGACCGTAAGCAAATGAGCGGGGGGCTTATCTAAAATATTTTACGAAATTCTTAAAGAACTTGCAAAATAGCGGCGAATTTGTTAATTTTATAGCCACAATCAAACCTGAAAACCCCGTAAATCCGAAACGCTATGAACGAACAAGCCCGACAATACGTCGAAGATTTCATGGCCCGGCTCATCGCCCGCAATCCGGGAGAGCCGGAGTTCCATCAGGCCGTCCGTGAGGTGGCCGAGTCGCTGGCTCCGCACATCGTCGCCAGCCCGATCCTGCAGAAGATGAAGATTCTCGAACGCATCGCCGAACCCGAACGGGTCATCATGTTCCGTGTGGCGTGGCTCAACGACAAGGGCGAAATCGAAATCAACCGCGGTTACCGCATCCAGATGAACAGCGCCATCGGCCCCTACAAGGGCGGTATCCGCTTCCACCCGTCGGTGAACCTCTCGATCCTGAAGTTCCTGGCCTTCGAGCAGACCTTCAAGAACAGCCTCACGACCCTCCCGATGGGCGGCGCCAAGGGTGGTTCGGACTTCAACCCCAAAGGCAAGTCGGACAACGAAGTAATGAAGTTCTGCCAGTCGTTCATGACCGAACTGCAACGCCATATCGGTCAGGATACCGACGTGCCAGCCGGCGATATCGGCGTCGGAGGCCGCGAAATCGGATACATGTTCGGCCAGTACAAGCGTTTGCGCGACGAGTTCACCGGGACGCTCACCGGTAAGGGCCGCGACTGGGGCGGCAGCCCGCTGCGCCCCGAGGCTACGGGATACGGCACCTGCTACTTCGCCCAGGAGATGCTCGCCACGCGCGGCGACTCGTTCCAGGGCAAAACCGTCTGCATCTCCGGTTCGGGCAACGTGGCCCAGTATGCCTGCATGAAGGCTACGGAGCTGGGAGCCAAGGTCGTGACGCTCTCCGATTCGTCGGGTTACATCTACGACCCCGAAGGTATCAGCCCCGAAAAGCTCGACTACGTCATGGAGCTCAAGAACATCTTCCGCGGCCGCATCAAGGAGTATGCCGAGCGCTATCCCTCGGCGACGTACTATCCGGGCGAGCGTCCGTGGGGCGTGAAGTGCGACATCGCCATGCCGTGCGCCACGCAGAACGAACTCAACGGCGATGAGGCCCAGATGCTCGTCGACAACGGCTGCATCTGCGTGGCCGAAGGGGCCAACATGCCCTCGACACCCGAAGCCATCCGCGTCTTCCAGCTCCACAAGCTGCTCTATGCCCCGGGCAAGGCGGCCAATGCGGGAGGTGTAGCCACCTCGGGCCTCGAGATGGTTCAGAACTCAATGCGCCTGACCTGGACCCCCGAGGAGGTCGACGCACGCCTCAAGGCCATCATGAAAAACATCCACTCGGTCTGCGTCCAGTACGGCACCGAACCCGACGGCTACATCAACTATGTCGTCGGAGCCAACATCGGCGGCTTCATGAAGGTGGCCAACGCCATGCTGGCCCAGGGATGCGTATAACCCACGAACCTTCCCTCCAACCCATCATCAGTTTCTCTCCCGAAAGCCGGTTTTATCCAAAAACCGGCTTTTTTATCCTCCTCAGGAGCGGTTTTTCGCTATCATTGTCTGAAAGAATCACCCGCAAAAAAACGATCCATAAAGAGACTGCTCCTCCTGCTCACCACCCTGCTCCTGCTGCAACCGCTCGCCGCCCGGGAAAAACTCACCTCGCCCGGAAACGTACTGACCCTCACGTTCGACGTCGCGGACGGCATACCACGTTACACGCTCAGCTACAAGGGTCGGGCCGCGGTGCTCCCCGGCCGGCTCGGCTTCGAACTCAAGAACGCCCCGCGCTGCTGGATGACTTCACCCTGCAGTCGGCCGGGCGCAGCAGCTTCGACGAGACCAGGGAACCCGTCTGGGACGAAACGGCCACCATCCGAAACCACTACAACGAACTGGCCGTCACCCTCGAACAGCAGGACCGCATCATGATCGTCTGCTTCCGCTCCTATGACGACGGACTCGGATTCCGCTACGAATTCCCCGAACAAAAGAGGCTCACACAATCCTCCGCGAAGAGCGGACCGATGGACTACACGCCGGGAATCTTCGGCATGGACCTCTCGACCTTTGCCCCGGGCAACACCTCGAAAGCCAACGCTACGACCTGCAACCAGCTGGCCCTCTGCGTCACGATGTATTCACCGCTGCAGATGGCGGCCGAACCCGGGGCCTATATCGTGGCGGCCCGCAAGACCAAAGGCCGCAACGAATGGTTCGTGGGGGGGGGAAAAAAAAAAAAACAACGAAGAGGCCCGGACGATGGAGATCGGATTCGATTTTCTGAAACCAGGCCGGAGTACGTGGCAACGCTCTACGGCCGATGCGCCGGATGCCGACTATGCCGAGAATCCGGAGGCTTACCGCATCCGCAGCGGACGGGTCACAGCCCGCAGCCGGTTGTCGGTGTGGATGGCCCGCGGCGGAGGATTTGCCATCTCGCTGCGGGAGGCCGCTCCGGCCGACCGCAGACTGCCGAAGCTGAAATAGATCGGGTTCCGGATTTACAGGAAGAGTACGGCCAGCATGGCCACCACGAAACCGCCGCAGAATCCGGCCAGCACCTGCGCGCCGTTGTGACAGCCGAGGTAGAGACGTGCCGAGGCCAGTGCTCCGGCGGCAAGGATGGCGACCATGAGCGGGATGAGCATATTGCCCACTCCGACGATGTTCATCACCACGAGCAGAGCCACCACGGCCCCCATGCCGGTCAGGTGCAGACTGATCTTCCACCACAACGACACCACGAGACACATCGCCTCACAACAGGCGGCCGCCACCATGAACTTGCGCAGAAAGATGGCCGAGGGGATCTTCGCAAAGGTGATGGCACAAAGGACGTAGCAGACGATTCCGACCGCCAGGGGCAGCCACCGTTCGCGACGGTTGTCCACCTTGAAACTGGAGATCCGCCCCAACGAATGCAGCACGCCGAGCACCAGGAACGGAATGACGATCGCATAGAGCGCCACCACCCACATGAGGTAGAACTTCACCTGCGTGGAGTAGTGGGCGAAGGTGGTCATCGTGAGCAGCACCGCCATCAGGTAGACCGGCAGCAGAAAGGGGTGCAGCACCCACGAGAGCGTATTGGCTATTTTCCGATAATTCATTGCATTCATGCTTTTTAAGGCCGCCCCGACGCGACCGAGCATCACTCAGCCCCGTTCTTTAGTCCCCCCCCCTCCGCCGGGGTCAGATCTGCTTGCGCAGCCGCGCCACCGGGATGCCCAGCATCTCGCGGTACTTGGCCACCGTACGCCGCGCAATGCGGTATCCCTTCGAATTGAGGATGTCCATCAGCGTCTCGTCGGTCAGCGGGTGGCGCTTGTCCTCGCCGTCGATACACTGCTGGAGGATGTGTTTGATCTCATAGCTCGAGACCTCCTCACCCGATTCGGTCTGCATCGCCTCCGAGAAGAGCGACTTGAGCAGGATGATCCCGAACTGCGTCTGCACGTACTTGCTGTTGACCACGCGCGAGATGGTCGAGACATCGAGCCCCGTGCGGTCGGCAATGTCCTTGAGGATCATCGGGCGGAGTTTCGAACGGTCGCCGTCCTTGAAGTACTCCTGCTGGTAGTCGAGAATGGTCTGCATCGTGCGCATCAGCGTGTCGTGGCGCTGCTTGATGGCCGAGATGAACCACTTGGCCGAGTCGATCTTGTTCTTGACGAACTGCAGCGCCTCCCGGTCCTGCTCCTTGACCTTGCCGTCGGGACCCACCATGTCGCGGATCATGTCGACGTAGCGGCGGTTGATCCGCACCTCGGGGACGTTGTACGAATTCATCGAGAGGTTGAAATGACCGTCCTGATAGTCGAGGATGAAATCCGGAATGATGTAGGGTGTCGTATCCGTTCCCCCCTCGGCATAGAGGTTGCCGGGTTTGGGCGAAAGGTGCTTGATCTCGGCAATGGCCTCGCGGAACTCATCCTCCGAGACCTGCAGCCGCGCCATCAGCTTCTCGTAGTGCTTCTTGACAAACTCGTCGAAGTAGTCGGCCAGAATCCGGCGGGCCAACCGGCGCGGACGCGTATTGAGCGGCAGCTGGTCGATCTGCAGCAGCAGGCACTCGCGCAGGTCGCGGGCCCCGATCCCGGCCGGTTCCAGTTCGTGGATGATCCCCAGGATACGCGCCAGCTCCTCGGCCGAGGTCTCGATACCCACCGTAAAGGCGATGTCGTCGGCCACCGACTCCAGGTCGCGGCGCAGGTAGCCGTCCTCGTCGAGACTTCCGACCAGATAGGTCGCCAGACGCATGTCGCGCTCCGAGAGGTTGCGGAAATTCAACTGCTCGATGAGATACTCCTGCAGCGAGCGTCCTTCGGTCAGGTAGACCGGACGCTGCTTGTCGTCCTTCGAGTAGTTGTTGATGTGGCTCTTGTAGGAGGGGGTATCGTCTTCGCGCAGGTATTCGTCAACGGAGATCTCCTGCGGCTGCTGGTCTTCGTCCTCGGCGGGACGTTCCTCCTCCTCGAGGACGATGTTGTCTTCGATCTCCTGCTTGATGCGCTGTTCGAGCTGCACGGTAGGCAACTCCAGCAGCTTGATCATCTGAATCTGTTGCGGAGAGAGCTTCTGCTGAAGCGAAAGTACCTGTTTCTGATTGATTGCCATATCGAATCCAAATTAAGAATAAGAATCTCCTTCCAATTTGGTTTCTTCATTTCGGGTTTGTTCGGGTTTTCCACATTTAGGGGTGGTCGATCGCCGCTCGAGCAGCGGACTCCGGGGGATAAACTTCCTCGCCCCAAAGTCCCGATGCCCCTGCTACAGGCTCGCTAAGGCCAACTTCTCCCACTGCCGGGTTCCGATGACCGTCCCTGCTCCAGACTCACAAAGGCCAATACCCACACACCCTTCGGGGCGCTCAATACCGGGCCAGCCCGTCTCCCGCGATCGGTGTCCGAAGCCGCGTCACCGCAGCCTCCGGCCCTGACCGGGGAGGGTTTGTTGCCGGCCGGTCGCCGTCCAAGGCGTACCGGCCGCAAGTACGGCAGCCGACCGATCAGAAATCGGCGTGCATCGGTGTACGCGGGAAGGGCTGTACGTCGCGGATGTTGGTCAGACCGGTGACGAACAACAGCAGACGGTCGAAGCCCAGACCGAAGCCCGAGTGGGGAGCCGATCCCCAGCGGCGCGTATCAAGATACCACCACAGTTCGCGCTCGTTCATGCCGAGCTCCTTGACGCGGCGGTTCAGCTTCTCGTAGTCGGCCTCACGCTCCGAGCCGCCGATGATCTCGCCGATGCCCGGGAAGAGGACATCCATGGCGCGCACGGTCTTTCCGTCGTCGTTCTGTTTCATGTAGAAGGCCTTGATATCCTTCGGATAGTTGATCAGGATCACCGGACGCTTGAAATGCTCCTCGACCAGGTAGCGCTCGTGCTCCGACTGCAGGTCGCAGCCCCAGTCGCACGGGAATTCAAACTTGCGGCCCGAAGCCTTCAGGATCTCGATACCCTCGGTGTAGTCGAGGCGTTTGAAATCGTTGTGCAGCACGAACTTCAGCCGGTCGATCAGCCCCTTGTCCCACATCTTGTTCATGAACTCGAGGTCCTCCTTGCAGTTGTCCAGCGCATACTGGATCAAGTACTTGAGGAAATCCTCGGCCAGCTCCATATCGTCCTCCAGGTCGTAGAACGCCGCTTCGGGTTCGATCATCCAGAACTCCGAGGCGTGGCGCGGCGTGTTGGAGTTTTCGGCGCGGAACGTCGGGCCGAACGTATAGATGCGGCCCAGCGACAGGGCGCCCAGCTCACCTTCGAGCTGTCCCGAAACGGTCAGATTGCACGACTTGCCGAAGAAGTCCTTCGTATAGTCGACCTTTCCCTCCTCGGTCTTGGGCAGATTGTTCAGGTCGAGCGTCGTGACCTGGAACATGGCGCCGGCCCCTTCGCAGTCCGAAGCGGTGATGATCGGCGTATGGAAGTAGTAGAATCCGTTCCTGTTGAAATACTCGTGGATGGCGTAGGCCATGGCGTGGCGGATACGCAGCACGGCGCCGAAGGTATTGGTCCTCGGACGCAGGTAGGCGATGTCACGCAGGAACTCCAGCGAGTGGCCCTTCTTCTGCAGGGGATAGGTATCGGGGTCGGCCGTACCGTAGATCTCGATCCGCTCGGCCTGCACCTCGACGCCCTGACCGGCCCCGGGCGAGGCAACCAGCCGGCCGTCGACACGGATGCAGGCTCCCGTCGTAATGGGCTTGAGCTGCTCCTCGCTGATCTTCGACAGATCGACCACCACCTGTATGTTGTTCACGCACGACCCGTCGTTCATGGCGATAAAGGCCACGTTCTTGTTGCCGCGCTTGGTGCGCACCCAACCTTTGACGACGATGTCGCTGTCCACGACTCCCGACTTGAGGATTTCTGCGATTCTCTGCGTTTTCATAGGATATAGATAGGATATTCAGTTCACACGTTTTTCCGAATTGCCAAAGTTAGCCATTATTTGCGATTTGACAAAAAAAAAGTACCTTTGTCGTGCTTATCTATCTCAGCATACGATGAAACGAACGTTATGGACGGCTGCGCTGGCAGCCTGCACGCTGACGGCTGCTGCCCAGGAGGAATCCGCAGCCCGCCCCCTGGCCGAGGGTGGCCGCATCTTCCGCACCGAGGTGGTCCCCTACAACGCCCGCCACGACGCCGATGCCCGCAACCGCCAGGCCGGAGGCTACTGGATGGAGTTCCGTCCCGAACTGATCACCCGCTCCGAGGGCGAGATCAGCGCCTTCTACGGCGCGAAAATCGACATCCCGTTCGAATGGACCGACGGTCGCGTCTTCCTCCACCTCGAAAATACGGGCGCCGGCTACTCGCTGTGGCTCAACGACCGGCCCGTGGCCGAGGTCAACGATCCGCTGACCCCCGCGGAGTTCGACCTGACGCCCTACGTCCGACAGGGGGTCAACTCGTTCCGCGTGCTGATGCACGCCCGGCGCCTGGCGATCGACGGCCAGGGAGTGCAGCGTCCGCTCTTCGAAAACAGCTACCTCTATTACCAGAACCGGCGTTCGATCGCCGACTTCGAGATCGCCCTGGTCCCCGACACGCTGGGGCGCGAATTCGGCATGCTCGATCTGAAGATCATCGCCTGCAACGCCTACAATTACGACGAACCCGTCACCGTGGGGTACGACATCTACTCGCCGGACGGCAAACTGCAGGAGTTCAACATGACCGAGATCACCATCCCGGGCCGTTCGACCGATACGGTGCGCTACACGCCGCTGATCTACCACACCTATGAGCACAGGTGGGAGGCCGGAAGCAAGAATCCGCCCCTCTACAGCGTGATGCTCTTCACGCGCCGCAACGGCGTCTACAAGGAGTACATGCCCCTGAAGATCGGATTCGGCAAGACGGAACTCGTCGACGGACGACTCATGCGGCTGGGCAAGGAGCTGCGGCTGGTCAAGGCCCAATACAACGCCGCCGCCGACCGCAAGACGACCCTTTCGGAGCTCAAGGCACTGAAGGCCAAGGGAAACAATACGATCTGCCCGAGCTATCCGCAGCCCGTGTGGTTCTACGAACTGTGCGACCAGCTGGGGCTCTACGTCATCGACCGTGCGGCGATCGACGCCCCCGAGAAGCGCGATGACCGCCGCGTGGGCGGCACGCCGTCGAACGATCCGCGTCTGGTCGACGAGTACATCGAACGCGTCAAGTCGATGTACTACCGCTCGCGCAACTTCACCTGCGTGGTGGCCTACGACCTGGGCTGCCCCTCGGGAAACGGCTACAACATGTACAAGGCCTACGAGTGGCTCAAGTCGGTGGAGAAGTCGCGGCCGGTGATCTACTCCGACGCCGACGGCGAGTGGAACAGCGACCTCTGACGCTTCATGAACATCGAACTGATCCTGATCGGCAAGACCGACTCGAAGGAGGTCGCCGCGCTGGTCGAGCTCTACGCCCGGCGGGTGAACCACTACTGCCGTTTCGCCGTAACGACACTGCCCGACGTGCGCAACACGAAGAGTCTGAGCATCAAGCAGCAGCGCACGGCCGAGGGTGAAGCCATCCTGCGCCAGCTCTCGGACGGGGACTATGTCACGCTGCTCGACGAACGGGGCACCGAATACCGCTCGGTGGAGTTTGCGCTGTGGCTGCAGAAGCGGCTGAACAGCGGCGTCAAACGTCTCGTACTGGTCATCGGGGGCCCCTACGGCTTCTCCGACGAGGTCTACGAGAGGGCCGATGCAAAGCTGTCGCTCTCGCGCATGACCTTTTCGCACCAGATCGTGCGGGCGATCTTCGCCGAACAGATCTACCGCGCCTTCACGATCCTCAACAACGAACCCTATCACCACGAATAACGCCATGCAGCCGACCCCCGCAATAGCCGTCCTGACCTCCAACATCCTCGTGGGTGCGGGGCTGCGTTCGATGCTCGAAAAGATGGTTCCGCAGGCCTCGGTCGAGCTGCTGCGCACCTTCGAGGCCTACCTCGAGGCGGGACCCGACCGCTATGTTCACTGTTTTGTCGCGGCTCCGGTCTTCCGGGCCCACAGTGCCTTCTTCCGCGAACGCTGCCACCGCACGATCGTGCTGACCCACGGGAGCCCGTGTCCGGGGATGCACGCACTCGACGTCGACACCGACGAGGAGGAGTTCGTCCACGCGCTGGTCCGCATGCAGCAGCACGTGCGGCGCCCCGAGCACACGCTCAGCGACCGCGAACCCGCCGCACAGCCCCTCTCCGAACGCGAAACCGAGGTGCTGACGCTCATCGCCCGCGGGCTGATCAACAAGGAGATCGCCGACCGGCTGGGTATCGGGCTGACGACGGTCATCTCCCACCGCCGCAACATCATGGAGAAACTCGGCATCCGCTCGGTGGCCGGGCTGGCCGTCTATGCGCTGACCTCCGGGCTGGTCGACGCCGACGAGATCTGACAAGGGGGGGGGCCGCGGCCGACGACAACCGACGACGCAACCGACCGTCACGACAGGAACCCCACAACCGACCGCCGCAACCGTCCTCACGACTGACCGCTGCAACAAAACCCACGACCGGGCCCTTGGCCGACAGGCAGAGAGCTGACAGCGCACCGGCAGCGCACCACCGCATCCTGAAACAACCCGCTCCTCATAAATTAGGATTGCAGCTTTCGCCGGAAAAGCGTTACTTTGCATCGCAAAACCGCTGAAAAAGTATCCGACTGCCCGATGCCGATCCACAGACACCTCATTCCGCTGCTGATCCTCCCGATCCTTCTCGGGGCGGGGCACCGCGCCGTGGCGGCGGAGGGCCCCGATGCGGAGATGGCCGACACGACGATCGTCGTCGACCGCGTGCAAGTGACGGCCATCAAGCAGGGTCCCGTGCTGCGCTCGACGGCCGTAGCGTCGTCGATCCTCGGCAGCCGCGTCGTCGAACGCCGCGGCATCTCCGCGCTGAAGGAGATCTCCTCGCTAGCCCCCAACTTCTACGTCCCGGACTACGGCTCGCGCATGACCTCGTCGGTCTATGTGCGGGGACTCGGCGCGCGGATCGACCAGCCGGTCATCGGCATGAACGTCGACAACGTGCCGGTACTCAACAAGAACGGATTCGATGCGGAGTTGGCCGACATCGAACGCATCGAGGTGCTGCGCGGCCCGCAGTCGACCCTCTACGGTCGCAACACGATGGGCGGCGTCGTGAACGTCTACACCCTCTCGCCCCTGACGTACGAAGGGGTGCGCACCCTGGCCGAGTACGGCAGCGGCAACACGCTACGACTGCGGGCCTCGGCCTACTGGCGGCCGCGGCAGGACGTAGGATTCTCCGTGACGGGCTTCTACACGCGTTCGGACGGCTTCTTCACCAACGACTGGAGCGGCCGCAAGTGCGACTGGGAGTGGCAGACCGGCGGACGCTGGCGCGTGCAGTGGGACAACGGCCGCGGACTGCGGCTGGACAACACCTTCTCCGCGGCCCGGCTCGAACAAGGCGGCTACCCCTATGCCTACGCCGGCGAACCGATCGTCGAGGGGGGAGAGACGCTGCTTCGCCCGGGACAGATCGCCTACAACGACCCGAGCGGCTACCTGCGCACGTCGCTGAGCGACGGGCTGACGCTGCGCTACGACGCCCCGCGCTACAGCCTCTCGTCGATCACCAGCTACCAGTACCTCGACGACGCCATGACGCTCGATCAGGACTTCACGCCGCTCTCCTACTTCACGCTGCGGCAGGCCATCCGCGAACACGCCCTGACGGAGGATCTCGTCATCCGTTCGCGCGGCACGGAGCGTTACGGATGGCTCTTCGGCGCCTTCGGATTCTACCGCAACCAACGGATGGACGCCCCGGTGACCTTCAAGCGCACGGGCATCGAGCGGCTGATCCTCGACAATGCCAACACGTCGCCCGAGGTCCTCTACTACACGATCGACGCCGACGAACTGCTGCTCTCGTCGGAGTTCCGCACGCCGACGTGGGGCGCGGCCCTCTATCACGAATCGCGACTCCAACTGGGGCGGTGGCTACTGACGGCCGGAGTGCGGGCCGACTTCGAACGCACGCGGATGAGCTACCGCAGCCGCGCCGATCTGGACTACCGGCTTAGCATCAACGGCGGGGAGCTCTCCCCGCAACGGATCGCAATCGACGACCGCGACCGGCTGGCCCACTCCTACCTCGAGGTGCTTCCGAAGGTGACGGCGCTGTACGCCTTCGACCCGATGCGCAACCTCTACCTCTCGATCGCACGCGGCTACAAGGCCGGAGGCTTCAACACGCAGATGTTCTCCGACATTCTGCAGGAGAAGCTCCAGGGGGCGATGGTCTCGGGCATCCCCGAGGTGGATCCGGAGCGGATGTCCTACCGTCCGGAGTACAGCTGGAACTTCGAACTGGGCGGCCACTTCTCGTGTCTGGACGGCGCCGTGCGGGGCGACTTCGCCCTCTTCTGGATCGAGGTGAGCGACCAGCAGCTGACCGTCTTCCCCGAAGGGCAGGCCACGGGCCGCATGATGGCCAACGCCGGACGTTCGCGCAGCCGCGGTGCCGAGCTCTCGCTGCAGGTCTCGCCCTGCAAGGATTTCGACCTGAACCTCAACTACGGATACACCGACGCCCGCTTCGTGCGCTACCGCAGCGGTGTGGAGGACTACGCCGGGCGGCGCGTCCCCTATGCCCCGGAGCACACCTTCGCGGCCCGCGCCACGTGGAGCCGTCCGACGGGCGTCGAGTGGCTGGGCGACGTGGTCGTCGAGGCCGGCGTCCAGGGGGCGGGCCCCATTGCGTGGAACGAGCAGAATTCGCTCACGGAGCCCTTCTACGCACTGATGAATGCCTCCGTACGGCTCGAACACCGCCGCTGGTCGATCGGCGTGTGGGGCCGCAACCTCACGGGATCAGCCTACAACGTATTCTATTTCAAGTCGATAGGGCACGAGTTCGTCCAGCGCGGACGACCCCGGACCTTCGGCGTCACATTCACCCTAAACTTTCAATGACATGCTGAAAAAACTGCTGATGATGAGCCTGGCGGCCCTTGCGCTGGCTGCCTGCAACGACGATGCCGACGAAGGAATCCAGTACGCCTCGAGCAACCCCGAGATTGTGAATGGCATCTACTCCGGACGGAACATGCACTTCTACGGAACAGCCAAGGTGACCGATTCGGAGGGCAACGTCTTCACAGACCCGGAAGCCTGGTTCGAATTCGCCGGCGGCGGCGAGACGCTGGTCATCTACATGCACCAGACGCGTTTTGCCGAAAAGATGCCTCAACTGGATATGCGCATCTTCCGCATCCCCTACACCGGAGGCGAGGGAGCTTCGCTCTCCTTCTCGTCGGAGAGCCTCATACCGCAGGTCCGGCTCCCGAATCAGGTGGGCGGCGGTTACAGCTACCAGGACATGCCCGCCTACACGCTTACCGGCGTCGAGGGATCGGTCAACGACATCGTCTGCCGCATGGCCTTCACCTGCAGCGTGCCCAAGCTCGGAAGCTACCGCATGGAGTACGAAGGGCTCCTGCTGGTAAAAAAATAGTCCTCACGGGGATGGAGTTTGCCTGCGAAGTGTTAACTTTGCAGGCAAAACCATTAAACAAGCACGAAAGATGAAACCCGAATACAGACCCTTTGTGGACGAACTGATCGAACTCTGCATCAAGGAGGATATCGGCGACGGCGACCACACGTCGCTCTGCTGCATCCCCGCCGACGAACACGGACGCATGCGCCTCTTGTGCAAGCAGGAGGGGGTGATCGCCGGTATCGAGATCGCGCAGATCGTCCTCCACCGCCTCGACCCCGAGATGCACTTCGAACAGGTGCTGCAGGACGGCGACCGCGTGAAGCCCGGCGACGTGGCCTTCTACGTCTCGGGACGCCTGCGCTCGCTGCTGCAGGCCGAGCGCATCGTTCTGAACATCATGCAGCGCATGAGCGGCGTGGCCACCCAGACGGCCGTCTATGTCAAGCGGCTCGAAGGGCTCCACACCAAAGTCCTCGACACGCGCAAGACGACACCCGGCATGCGCGTGCTGGACAAGATGGCCGTCAAGTTCGGAGGCGGCGAAAACCACCGCATGGGGCTCTTCGACATGATCCTGCTGAAGGACAACCACATCGACTTCGCCGGCGGTATCCGCAAGGCCATCACCGGCGCCCGCGAGTACCTCAAGGCCCACGACAAGAATCTCCCGATCGAATGCGAGGTCCGCACGCTGGAGGACATCGACGAGGTCTTCGCCGCGGGAGGCGTCGACCGCATCATGTTCGACAACTTCACGCCCGAGATGACGCGCCGCGCTGTCGAAAAGGTCGCCGGACGATGCGAAACCGAATCCAGCGGCGGCATCACCCTCGAGACATTGCGCCAGTACGCCGAATGCGGCGTGGACTTCATCTCCGTCGGAGCGCTGACCCACCAGATCCGCTCGCTCGACATGTCGCTCAAGGCCTGCGAATAGCCCGGGGCCCCAAGAGAGGGGGGGGGAGAAAAAAAAAGAAAAGAAAAAAAAGCCTGCTGAAGAGAGACGCCACGGAAAGGCACACAGGAGAGAGGAAGAGGAGAAGAGAAGCACAAGAGAGGCACAAGAGAGGGCAGGAAACGAGGAGAAGGAGGAGAGGATTGCGAGTGAGCGAAGAGAAGGAAAAGAAGAGGAGAGAAACGAGCGATTGAACTGCCGGAAAGAGGGCCCGCCCTCATCCGGACTGAGAACAGAATACGATGGAGCGAACGACTGACCGTCCGACACGGGTTCCCCGACTGATCCGCACACCGCCGGGTATGCTGGTGTGGCGGATTCTCCTGCTTTATATCGTGCTGTTCGTCTGCCGCACGGTCTTCTACCTCTACAACGCCGCGCTGATCGGCCCTCTGACGGGCGGAGAGATCGGCCAGCTGCTGGCCGGAGCGCTGAAGTTCGACACCTCGTCGGTGGTCTACGCCGACGGACTGTTCATCCTGCTGTCGCTGCTGCCCCTCCATGTGCGTGAACGCCGCTGGTACCGGGGCGTGATGTTCGGCTACTACGTCGCGGTCAATTCGCTGTTCGTCGTGGCCGCGAACCTCGCCGATACGGTCTACTTCCGCTATACGCAGAAACGCTTCACGGCCGACGAGATCTTCTTCGCCGACAACGACAACTCGCTGCAGCTCGTCGGGAAGTTCATGGCCGAAAACTGGCACCTCGTCCTCCTTTGGGCCGCGCTCACGGCCCTGCTGGCCTGGGGCTACCGCCGCCGGGTACACGAGGAGAGTCTGCTGCGCCGCGGCTGGCCCTACTACACCGGCGGAGTGGTGCTGCTGGCCGTGGCCGCCGGGTTGAGCATCGCCGGCATGCGCGGCGGCATGACCCGCATGACGCGGCCCATCACCCTCTCGAACGCCACGCTCTACACCTCGGAGAGCGCCAAGGCCAACCTCATTCTGAGCAATCCGTTCTGCATCCTGCGCACGGCCGGAAGTTCATCCAGCGTCCAGTTTCCCCGCTACTTCTCGGACGAGGAGCTGCCACAGCGCTTCACCCCCGTCCACCAGCCGGCCGACTCTACGGCCGTCGATCTGGGACGCCGGAACATCGTCGTCTTCATTCTCGAAAGCATGTCGGCCGAACACTCGGCCCACCTCTGCCCCGAAATCTACGCCAATCTGCCGCAGAAGGGCTTCACGCCGTTCCTCGACTCGCTGATGCGTCAGGGGCTGACCTTCCGCCGGATGTATGCCAACGGCACGCGCTCGATTCAGGCCATGCCCTCCGTGCTGGGAAGCATTCCCTCGTTCCGCACCCCCTTCGTACTGATGCCGCAATCGCTCGGCGAGAGCCGCCAGCTGCCGGCCATGCTGGCCGATGAGGGCTACTCGACCGCCTTCTTCTGCGGTTCGGAGCGCGGCTCGATGGGATTCGGGGCCTACGCCCGTTCGGCCGGGGTCGAGCGCCTCGTCAGCCGCGAGGATTACGAGGAGCGACACGGAACCGGCGATTTCGACGGCTACTGGGGCATCTGGGACGAGCCATTCCTGCAATTCATGGGCGAGGAGCTCGCGGCAATGCCCGAACCCTTCTTCGCCACGCTCTTCACCCTCTCGTCGCACCATCCGTTCGTCGTCCCAGAGCAGTATGCCGCAATGCTGCCGCAGGGTTACACGAAGATCCACCCGGGCGTGGCGTACGACGATCTGGCCTTCCGTCACTTCTACGAACGCTTCCAGAACGAGGAGTGGTTCCGCCGCACGATCTTTGTCTTCGTGGCCGACCACGTCTCTTCGGAGAAATTTGCCGACCGGACCCGCTCCTACCCCGGCAACATGCACATCCTGGCCTTCATCCATACGCCCGACGGCGTCCTGCGCGGCGAGGTCGGGGAGATCACCCAACAGCTCGACCTGATGCCGACCCTGCTGGGGCTGATCGGCAACCGCAAGCCCTACTTCGCATTCGGTCGAGACGTGCTCAACGAACCCCGGCGTCCGCGCTGGTCGGTGAGCTACGACGGCGAGTTCCGCGCCCTGACCGACCGCGGCGCCCTGCTGCTCAACGATGCGGGAGTCCCGGCCGGAGTGCGACCCGTCGAGCTGGCCCCGGCAGGTGCTGACACGACGGCAGTCACCGCTCCGGCTGACACGGCGGACGCGGAGAACCCGTCCGTCCCGGCGGCGGCAAACGATCCGGCGGCAAACGATCCGGCGGCAAACGATCCGGCGGCGGCGCCTACGGTCGATTCGCTGCGCCGGGGATTTCAGGCCCTGCTGCAGCAGTACTACCAGCATATCGAAAACAAGAATTACACGGTTCATGATTGAATTCCACCCCGTGCGTCTCGAGGACCGCAGCGTCATCGAGCGCCACACGATGCCGTCGGGCATCTGCAACTGCGACCTGGCCTTTGCCAACATGTACTGCTGGCAGGAGGTCTATCACAGCGCGTGGGCCGAGATCGAGGGCTTTCTGGTCATCCGTTTCCAGATCGACGGCGGACCCCGCATCGGCTACATGCAGCCGGTCGGCGAGGGCGATTTCGGGCCGATCATCCCGCTGCTGCGCGAGGATGCCCACGCCCACGGGCAGCGGCTGCGCATTATCGGCCTGACGGACGAGGGGCGTGAGATGATCCGCCGCATGCACCCCGGCGAGTTCGCCTTCGAGTCGGATCGCGCCCTCGAAGACTATGTCTACAACGCCTCGGATCTGCGCGACCTCCCGGGCCGCCGCTACCAGCCCAAGCGCAACCACATCAACCGCTTCATGGCCGAATACCCCAACTACCGCTACGAAGTACTGACACCCGAACGGTCGGCCGAGTGCATGACGCTCGAACGCGTCTGGCGGAAGGAGCACACGGGCCACACCTCGGAGCTGAGTGCCGAACAGCGGGCCATGCAACGGGGATTCGAACACTTCGACGAACTGGGGCTTATCGGCGGCTGTATCTATGTCGGCGACCGGCTGGTGGCCTTCACCTTCGGTTCGGCGGTCAACGACCACACCTTCGACACCCACATGGAGAAGGCCGACACGGAGTACGACGGCGCCTTCACGATCATCAACAAGCTTTTCGCCGAGCACCTTCCCGAGCGATTCACGCTCATCAACCGCGAGGAGGACCTCGGTCTCGAAGGGCTCCGGCGCGCCAAACTCTCCTACCATCCGGCCTTCCTGCAGCACAAGTTCATGGCCATCCACCTCCATCCCGACGAACTGGCCTGCAAGCAGTTGTGGCAGGAGGCCTTCGGCGACGACGACGATTTCGTCGACTCGTTCCTGATCCGTTACTACTCGCGGCACCGGACCCTGACCATCGAGGAGGAGGGGCGCACGGTGGCCATGCTCCATCTGCTCCCCTTCGACACGGAGTTCGGGCCCACGACCTACATCTATGGCGTTGCCACGGCCGGGAGCCACCGTCACCGCGGTCTGGCCTCGCAGCTCATGCGGCAGGCCATGGCGCTCATCGAGGAGCGCGGCAATGCGGCGGCCTTCCTGATCCCAACCCCCGGCAAGGAGTGGCTCCGCGACTTCTACGCAGGGTTCGGACTTGCCGAAGAGACGCTCGTGACGTTCGTCTCGGAGGACGGATTCGACTTCGGAACGGGTGATGCGGCCACCGACCGGGCCATGATCTGGCGGCGCGATGCGTCGGCTCCGCTGCCCGAGACCCTCACAGCCACCTATCGCAAATAGCAGAGCGCCACACCGGCACAAAAAAGTCCGGAACCTTACCGGTTCCGGACTTTTCCATATACGGTTCGGGGAGTGCACCCTCTCCATGCCTGATCCGGGGCGGAGCAAGACACATTCGCCCTCTCTTTCTCCTCTTCACAAGAGATCCTCTTCGGGACGAAGCAAGGCACACGGGGCCGCTCTTTCCCAACGGAGCTCACCTCCTCTCCGGGCTCGCTCACCCCAGGTTCTCTTTCACTCCGGACTCTCTCACCTCCCTGGGTTACTTGTTCTCTCCCCCCCCTTATTCGCCCCGGGCTATTTGCGGCGCTTGAGGAAACACTCGATCGTGTTCTCCATCAGACAGCAGATCGTCATCGGACCGACACCACCCGGCACCGGCGTGATGACCGAGGCCTTGGGCTCGATGGCGGCAAAGTCGACGTCGCCGCACAGCTTGCCCGTCTCCGGGTCGCGGTTCACACCCACGTCGATCACCACCGCCCCGTCGGCCACCATATCGGCCGTCACGAACTTCGGGCGTCCGATGGCCACTACAAGAATCTCCGCCTCGCGCGTCACCTCGCCGAGATTGCGCGTACGGCTGTGGGCAATGGTTACCGTGGCGTTCTCGTCCAGCAGCAGCTTCGAGACGGGCAGTCCGACGATGTTGCTACGGCCGATGACGACGGCCCGTTTGCCGGCGATCTCCACCCCGGCAACCTTCAGCATCTTGATGATTCCCTTCGGCGTGCAGGGCAGCGTACAAGGCTGTTTCTGCCACAGCGCCGCCACATTCAGCGGATGGAAGCCATCCACATCCTTCGACTTGTCGATCGCCTCGATCACCTTGCTCTCGTCGATGTGCTTGGGCAGGGGCAGCTGCACCAGAATGCCGTCCACCCCGTCGTCGAGGTTCAGCGCCGAGATGATGTCCAGCAACTCGGCCTCCGTAATCGACTCGGGCTTGCGGATCGTCGTGTTGCGGATTCCCACCGCCTCCGACGCCTTCGCCTTGCCCGTCACATAACTCACACTCGCCGGGTTATCCCCCACGAGAATCACCACCAGATGGGGCACGCGCCCGTATTTGGCCGGGAAACTCTTCACCTGCTCGGCCATTTCGGCCTTCAGTTTGGCCGACAGTTCCTTTCCGCTAATTATCATACTTTTATTTTACCGTTTCTATTTGTCAAATGCCCAATGGCCGATATCAGTCCGGTGGAAGAGGTTGTCGCACTCGATGCGCGCCACGTCGCGCAGCGCCGCCACGCGGGCCTCGGCCAGCGTGGCCCCGCGTCCGACGACGAACAGCACCCGTCCGCCGTTGGTCAGAATCCGTCCGCCGTTGGTCAGAATCCGTCCGCCGTCGGCCTTCGTTCCCATGTGGTAGACCGTTCCCTCGACGCGATCCAGCCCCTTGATCTCGTGGCCCTTTTCATAGCTTCCGGGGTAGCCCTTCGAGGCCAGGACGATGCCCAGCGTCGCGAAGTCGTGCCACTCCAACTGCGTATCGAGCCCCTCGGCCACGGCGCAGAAGATATCGACGATGTCGCTCTTCAGACGCGGCAGCACCACCTCCGTCTCGGGGTCGCCGAAGCGGGCGTTGAACTCGATGACCTTGATTCCCTGCGCCGTCTTCATCAGACCGCCGTACAGAACCCCTTCGAACGGGCACCCTTCGTCCACCATCGCATCGGCCACCGGCTGCAGGATCCGCTCCAGCGCGAAACGCTCGTCCTCCGGCGTGATGAACGGCAGCGGGGAGTAGGCCCCCATGCCGCCCGTATTGGGGCCCTTGTCGCCGTCGTAGGCCCGCTTGTGGTCCTGCGCCAGCGCCATCGGCCACACGCGGCGGCCCGAAACGAAGCACATGAACGAGAACTCCGGACCTTCGAGGTAATCCTCAATGACGACCTTGCCCTCGCCGAACTTGTCATCGAGCAGCATATCCTTCAGCGCGGCGTCGGCCTCCTCCATCGTCCGGGCGATCACCACCCCCTTGCCGGCGGCCAGACCGTCGTACTTCAGCACCGCCGGGAACGAACGGCCAGCCACGTAGTCACGCGCCGCACCGTACTCCGTGAAGGCCCGGAAACCGGCCGTCGGAATGCCGTATTTGGCCATCAACTCCTTGGCAAACTCCTTCGAGGATTCGATCCGCGCGGCGGCCTTCGTGGGGCCGAAGATCCGCAGCCCCGCCTTGCGGAAGCAGTCGACAACCCCCGCCGCCAGAGCCACTTCGGGACCTACGACCGTCAGACCGATCCCCTTCTCCAGCGCAAAATCACGCAACTCCTCCACCGCAGTCTCGCGGATCGAGACGCACTCCGCCTGCCGGGCAATGCCCGCATTGCCCGGAGCGCAGTAGATCTTGCCGACCTTCGCCGAACGCGACAGCGCATCGACGATGGCATGTTCGCGGCCTCCGCCGCCGATCACCAGCACATTCATAGTCGTCGTCTTTGAGGGATCAGTGTTTGAAGTGACGCTCGCCGGTGAAGAGCATGGCGATACCCTTCTCGTCGGCCTTGGCGATCGAATCGCCGTCGCGCACCGATCCGCCCGGCTGCACGATGGCCGTCACGCCGTATTCGGCGGCCAGCGTCACGCAGTCGTCGAAGGGGAAGAAGCCGTCCGAAGCCAGCACGATGCCCTCCGTCTCGCCGGCGGCACGGGCCTGGTTCAGCGCCAGTTCGGCCGAGCCGATGCGGTTCATCTGACCGGCCCCGACACCCAGCGTGCGACCGTTCTTCACGGCCACGATGGCGTTCGACTTCACATGCTTGACAATATGCCAGCCGAAGTTCAGGTCGTCCATCTGCTCGGGAGCCGGTTTGGCCTTCGTCACGCACATGTCGGCCGTGACGCTCTTCGTCGCGACGTCGAGGTCCTGCACCAGCAGACCGCCGTTGACGCTCACGTACTGCTTCTGATCCACGGTGCCCTTCTCCATGTTGACCTCCAGCAGGCGGAGGTTCTTCTTCGTGCAGAGCACCTCGAGGGCCCCCTCGTCGAATTTCGGCGCCATGATGATCTCCAGGAAGATGGGCTTCATCAGCTCGGCCACCTCGCGCGTCACGGTGCAGTTCGTGGCGACGATACCGCCGAAGATCGAAACCTTGTCGGCCTCGTAGGCCTTCGTCCAGGCCTCGACGACATCCTTGCCCACGGCTGCGCCGCAGGGGTTCATGTGCTTCAGACCGACGCAGAACGGACGGTCGAACTCCCGCACGATGCACAGGGCGGCGTTGGCATCCTGAATGTTGTTATACGAGAGCTCCTTGCCGTGCAGCTGACGGGCAAAGGCCAGCGAATAGGGCACCTCGTGCTCCTCGCGGTAGAACTTGGCGCTCTGGTGCGGGTTCTCGCCGTAGCGCAGCGACTGTACCAGATCGAACTCCAGGAAGAGCTTCTCGTTCAGACCGGCCTGCTTGCGCATGTAGGCGGCGATCATGGCGTCGTACTCGGCCGTGTGGGTATAGGCCTTGGCCGAGAGCTTCAGACGCGTATCGCGCTGCGTGTTGCCCGTGGCGCGGATCTCCCCGAGGATCTGCTCATAGTCCGCCGGATCGCACACCACCGTCACGTCGGCCCAGTTCTTGGCCGCCGAACGCAGCATCGACGGACCGCCGATGTCGATATTCTCGATGGCGTCCTCCATGCGTACGTCGGGTTTCGAGATCGTCTGGCGGAACGGATAGAGGTTCACGCAGACCAGATCGATAAACTCGATGCCGTTCTCCTTCAGCGCCTTCAGGTGCTCGGGGTTGTCGCGGCGCGCCAGCAGGCCGCCGTGAACCTTCGGGTGGAGCGTCTTCACGCGTCCGTCGCAGATCTCCGGAAAGCCCGTCACGTCGCTGATGTTGATTACCTCGACGCCGCTCTCCCGCAGCAGTTTCATCGTGCCGCCCGTGGCGATCACCTCCCAACCGAGTGCACGGAGCCCCTTGGCAAACTCCACGACACCGGTTTTGTCACTTACACTGATCAATGCTCGCATATTCCTATTCTTTTTTTGCGTTCAATAATTTTCCAATCGTTTCGATATAAAGCGGGTATTCCACCGCATGAATCATCGGTTCCAACTCCTCGATATTGTCGCCCTCGTAGGGGAAGGCCCGCTGGGCGATGATCCGTCCGCCGTCCAGTTCGCCGTCGACATAATGGATCGTCACGCCGTAGACCTTCACACCGTACTCCAGCGCCTGCTCGATGGCATGCGCCCCGCGGAAGGCCGGCAGCAGCGACGGATGGATGTTGATGATCCGCCCGCCATAGGCCCCCAGCAGCACGTCGCCCACGATGCGCATGTAACCGGCCAGACAGACCAGTTCGACCCCGGCGGCATCCAGCCGTGCGACGATCTCACGCTCGTAGTCGGACTTCGAGGCGTACTGCTTCGGCGAAAAGACAAACGACTCCACACCGTGGCGCGCGGCCCGTTCGACGACCGTCGCACCCGGCTTGTCACAGACCATCAGCACCACCTCGGCAGGCAGCTTCCCCTGCTCGCAGGCCGTCACGATGGCCTCGAAATTCGTTCCGTTGCCGCTGGCAAAGACTGCTAGACGATGCATGCCCCTACCGGATAACAACCTTTCCCGAATCGGTAACCCGGCCGATGACCGAGGCGCGTTCGCCTTGCGCCGTGAGGATGTCGATGGCCTTCTGCGCCTCGGAGGCATTCAGGGCGATGACCATGCCGATACCCATGTTGAAGATGTTGAACATCTCGCGGTGAGCCACCTGTCCGTACTTCTCCAGGAAGCGGAAGACCGGCAGGATCTCCCACGTACCCTCTTCGATCTCCAGACCCTGGCCTTCGTGAAGGATGCGCGGGATGTTCTCGTCGAAACCGCCGCCCGTGATGTGGCTGATTCCGTGGACGTCGCACTGACGGATCACCTCCAGAACCTGCTTGACGTAGATCTTAGTCGGCGTGAGCAGCACCTCACCCAGCAGTTTGTTCGACAGTTCGGGATAGCACTTGTGCAGATCCAGGTAGTTGTCCGCCAGAATCTTGCGCACCAGGCTGAAGCCGTTCGAGTGGACACCGCTCGAGGCTACACCGACCAGCACGTCGCCCGTACGGACCTTCGAGCCGTCGATGAGCTTCGACTTCTCAACCACGCCCACCGTAAATCCGGCGATGTCGTATTCGCCGTCGGCATACATGCCCGGCATCTCGGCCGTCTCGCCCCCGACGAGCGCGCAGCCCGCCTGACGGCACCCCTCGGCCACACCGGCCACGATGGCCTCGATCTTCTGGGGGATGTTGTGTCCCACGGCCACGTAGTCGAGGAACAGCAGCGGCTCGGCGCCCTGGGCCAGCACGTCGTTGACGCACATGGCCACGGCATCGATGCCGATCGTGTCGTGTTTGTCCATCTGGAAGGCCAGCTTGAGCTTCGTGCCCACGCCGTCGGTGCCGCTTACCAGCACCGGTTCCTTGACCTGCAGGGCCGAGAGGTCGAACATCCCGCCGAAGGCGCCGATGTTGCCCATCACACCCATACGGGCCGTCGAGGCCACATGTTTCTTGATGCGCCGCACCACTTCGTAACCGGCTTCGAGGTTCACTCCGGCCTTTTCATAACTTTGAGCCATAGCTATTGTGGTTTTAAAATTTTCGTCCTGCAATTATTTATTTGTTCCCCTTGTTGGCATCCTCCATCGACTGGTAGAGGGCCGTGGGATAGTGTCCCGTGAAGCAGGCCATGCACAGCTCCCGGCGGTTGCCGGCCTTATAGAGCGATTCGGGCGACAGGAAGGCCAGCGAATCGGCCCCGATCGTACGACAGACCTCCTCGACGTTCTTGCGTGCCGAGATCAGCTCGTCGTAGGTCGACGTATCGACGCCGTAGAAGCACGGCCCGATCATCGGAGGGCTGGCGATGCGCACGTGCACCTCGAGCGCCCCGGCCTCCTTGAGCATCGCCACGATGCGCCGCGAGGTGGTGCCGCGCACGATCGAGTCATCGACCAGCACCACGCGCTTGCCCCGCACGATCGACCGCACGGCCGACAGCTTCATCCGAACGCCCTTCTCGCGCAGCTCCTGCCTCGGCTGGATGAACGTACGGCCGATGTACTTGTTCTTGATCAGACCCATCTCGTAGGGAAGGCCGCTCGCCTCCGAATAACCCATCGCGGCGCTCAGGCTCGAATCCGGCACGCCGACCACGATGTCCGCCTCGGCCGGCGCCTCCCGGAAGAGCAGCCGTCCCGACTCCTTGCGGTAGGCGTGGACGTTGCACCCCTCGATATCGCTGTCCGGACGGGCGAAGTAGATGTACTCCATCGCGCACATCTCGTGACGCTTGAACTTCGAGTAGTCGCTGCTGCGCAGCCCCTGGTGGTCGATCGTGACGATCTCGCCCGGCTCCACGTCGCGCACGAACTCCGCACCCAGCACATCCAGCGCGCACGTCTCGCTGGCCACGACCCAGCCCTCACCCAGACGCCCGATCGACAGCGGACGCAGTCCGTACTTGTCGCGGCAGGCGTAGATGCGGTTGGCCGTCATGATCAGGAAGGCAAAAGCTCCCTCCAACATGTTCAGCGCGTCGATGATCGAGTAGATTCTCGGACGGTCGTGATAGCGCGTCTCCTTCTTGATCAGGTGGGCCAGGATCTCGCTGTCGGAGGTCGACTGGAAGAGGCTGCCCCGGTTCTCGAGGTAGGTGTGCAGCAGATCCGAGTTGACGATGTTGCCGTTGTGCGCCAGGGCGAAGTCGCCCGTATTGTGGCGGAAAAGAAAGGGCTGGACATTCTCCAGACCACCGCCTCCGGCCGTCGTATAGCGTACGTGACCGATAGCCATCGAACCGTGAAGCGAGGCGAGTTTCTCCTCGTTGAAGACCTCGGTCACCAGTCCGCACCCCTTGATGCGGCGGAACTGTCCCTTGTCGTCGACCGAAACGATACCGGCCCCCTCCTGCCCGCGGTGTTGCAGGGCGTGCAGCCCGTAATAGGTCAGTGATGCGGCTTCGGGCACCCCGTAGATGCCGAACACACCGCACTCCTCGTGCAACTCGCGGTCGCAAATCTCATTCATCCTCATCTTATTCGGTAATTTTCTTCAGGCGTGACAATATCTCCTCATACGACTCGCGCACACGACCCAGATCGCGGCGGAAACGGTCCTTGTCGAGCCGTTCGTGGGTCGTCATGTCCCACAGACGGCACGTGTCGGGCGAAAACTCGTCGGCCAGCACGATCTCGCCGTCCGACGTACGCCCGAACTCGATCTTGAAATCCACCAGTTTGACGTTGATCCGGGCGAACAGCGCCTTGAGCACCTCGTTGATGCGCGCCGTCATCGCATAAATGGTCTTCAACTCCTCGTAGGTCACAAGCCCCAGCGCCACGGCGTGGTGGTCGTTGATCAGCGGGTCGCCCAGCTCCTCGCGCTTGTAGCAGAGGTCGTAGATCGTGTTCGAAGGCTGCACGCCCTCCTCGATGCCCAGCCGCTGGGCCATCGAGCCGGCAATGACGTTGCGTACGACCACCTCCAGCGGAATGATCGTCACCCGACGGCACAACTGGTCACGGTCATTGAGTTTCTCGAGGAAGTGGGTCTTCACGCCGGCCCGCTCCAGCTCGCGGAAGATGATCGACGAGATGGCGTTGTTGACCACCCCCTTGTTCTCGATCGTCGCCTTCTTGATGTTGTTGAAGGCCGTCGCGGCATCCTTGTAGCGGATGATGATCCGCTCGGGATCGTCCGTGCGGAAGATCTGCTTCGCCTTGCCCTCGTAGAGCATTTCGAGTTGTTTCATCTATCTTGATACTTGTTTTTTACGGAAATAGGCTACGGCATTTTCGAAGAGCGACTGCCGCTTGTTGCCTGCAATGTTCTTGTAGAGGTTCTCCTCGTAACGCTCCGTGTGGCCCATCTTGCCGAGGATCTGCCCGTCCTTCGAGACGAGGCCCTCGATGGCATACGACGAACCGTTGGGGTTGAACGGCGCCTCGGCCGTCGGACGACCCTCGGCGTCGGCATACTGGAAGGCCACCTGCCCGGCGTCGAACAGTTCGCGGGCCAGCTGCTCGCTGACGACGAACTTGCCCTCACCGTGGCTGACGGCGATCGAGTGCAGCTCGCCGACGCGGAACGACGAGAGCCACGGCGAATTGGTCGAAGCCACGCGCGTGGTGACGATCTGCGAGATGTGGCGGTTGATGTCGTTGCGGAACAGCGTCGGCGAATCCTTGGTCACCAGACCCAGCCGTCCGTAGGGAAGCAGGCCCGACTTCACCAGCGCCTGGAAACCGTTGCAGATACCCAGAATCAGACCGCCGCGATCCAGCAGCGCGTGGATCTCCTCCATGATATCCTTGTTGTTCAACACGTTGACGATGAACTTGGCGCTGCCGTCGGGTTCGTCACCCGACGAGAAGCCGCCGCTCAGCACGAAGATCTGCGCCCGGCGGATATGCTCCTTCATCCCGGCAATCGAGCGCAGGATGTCGTCGCCGGCGATGTTGCACAGCACGCTCATCTCCACCCGGGCTCCGGCCTTGCGGAAAGCCTTGGCCGTATCGTAATCGCAGTTCGTGCCGGGGAAGACCGGAATGTAGACCAGCGGATGTTCGACCGCCTCGCCCGGATAGGTGAAGTGCCGCGGGGCGGGCTCCGAGGTCATCACCTCGGCCGTATTGTGTCCCTTGTCAGGATAGACCGTTGCGAACTTCTCGGTATTGGCGCGGTAGAGCTCCTCGAGGGGCATGCGCACGCCGCCGACCGTCACGGCCGCATCGGCCACGGTGAAGCCCACCAGCTCGGCGGCCGGATACTCCAGCGTACCCTCACACTCGACCAGAATCGAGCCGTAGGCGTAGTCGTAGAGCTTCGACTCCGCCATCTCAACCTCGACGCCGATGCCGTTTCCGAAGGCCATCTTCGCCAGGCCCTCGGCCACGCCGCCGAAGCCCACCGACCAGGCCGCGAGGATCTTGCCCGAGGCAATCTCATCGCTCACGAACGAGAAGTTGCGCTTCAGCTGCTCCGTATCGGGCATCCAGTTCTCACGCGGCGTGTGGCGCACGAGGTAGAGACGGTGTCCGGCCCCCTTCAGGTCGGTCGAGATGATGGTCCGTGCATCGACCGTCGTGATGCCGAAGGCCATCAGCATCGGCGGCACGTTGATGTGCTGGAACGTTCCCGACATCGAGTCCTTGCCGCCGATCGACGGAAGCCCCAGTTCGACCTGCATCCGCAGCGCACCGAGCAGGGCACTGAGGGGTTTGCCCCACGACTCGGCATCCCTGGTCATGCGCTCGAAATACTCCTGATAAGAGTAGCGCATCCGCTCGTAGCGGCCGCCTGCAGCCACTACCTTCGCCGCAGCCTCCACCACGGCGTAGGCCGCCCCGTGGTAGGGGCTCCACTTGGCCATGAAGGGGTTGTAGCCGAAGGCCATCACACTGGCCGTATCGGTATAACCGTCGGTCGGGAGCTTCTGCACCGAGACCTGCGTCTCGCTGCGCTGCGTGCGTCCGCCGAAGGGCATCAGCACCGTCGAGCGGCCGATTGTCGAGTCGAACATCTCGATCAGACCCCGCTGCGAAACAACGTTGTTGTCCTTCAGATTGTTCTCGAAGCGTTCAGCCACCGCGGCGCCCTCAACCCGCCGTTCGAAGGGGTTGCGGTTCTCGACGGCACCGACCTTCGCCTCGGCATAGTGCTTCGCGCCGGCGCTGTCGATGAACGCCCGGCTCAGGTCGACCACCATGCGGTCGCCCTTGAACATCCGCATCCGCGCCGTGTCGGTCACGTCGGCCACATGCACCGCCTCGATGTTCTCCTCGCGGCAGTAGCGCATGAACTCCTCCATGTCCCTGGCCTCGACGACCACCGACATGCGCTCCTGCGACTCGCTGATGGCCAGTTCCGTGGAGTTCAGACCGCTGTATTTCGTCTTCACCCGGTCGAGGTAGATGTCCAGACCGTCGGCCAGCTCGCCGATGGCCACGCTGACACCGCCCGCACCGAAGTCGTTCGATTTCTTGATCAGGCGCGTCACCTCCGGACGGCGGAACAGCCGCTCCAGCTTGCGCTCCTCGGGGGCGTTACCCTTCTGCACCTCGCTGCCGCACGTCTCGAGCGACTTGGCGTTGTGCTCCTTCGACGAACCCGTCGCACCGCCGATGCCGTCGCGGCCCGTGCGTCCGCCGAACATGATGATCCGGTCGCCCGGCGCGGGGCGTTCGCGGCGTACGTTCTCGGCCTTCACGGCACCCACCACGGCACCCACCTCCAGGCGCTTGGCCACGTAGTCGTCGTGGTAGATCTCGCGCACGTGGGTCGTGGCCAGACCGATCTGGTTGCCGTAGCTCGAGTAGCCGGCGGCGGCCTTCTTCGAGATGACGCTCTGCGGCAGTTTGCCCGGCAGCGTCTCCGATACAGGCTGGTAGATGTTCCCGGCACCCGTCACGCGCATCGCCTGGTAGACATAGCTGCGGCCCGACAGCGGGTCGCGGATCGCTCCGCCCAGACAGGTCGACGCTCCGCCGAAGGGTTCGATCTCCGTCGGGTGGTTGTGCGTCTCGTTCTTGAACTGCAGCAGCCACTTTTCGGTCTTGCCGTCGACGTCGACATCGACGTAGATCGAGCAGGCGTTGTTCTCCTCCGAAACCTCCAGATCGTCCAACAGCCCCTTCTTCTTCAGGTAGCGGGCGCCGATCGTGGCGATATCCATCAGGCAGAGGCTCTTGTGCTCACGTCCCAACTCACGGCGGATGCGCAGGTAGAGGGCCAGCGAATCCTCGATTTCGTCCTTCACGAAGGACTCCTCAACGGTGATGCCCTCCAGTTCGGTCGTGAAGGTCGTATGGCGGCAGTGGTCGCTCCAGTAGGTATCCAGGATGCGCAGCTCCGTCTCGAAGGGGTCGCGACCCTCCGCGCGGAAGTACTTCACCACCTCGTAGAGGTCGTCGGCATTCATCGCCAGACCCATCCGCTGACAATAGGGTTCGAGTTCGTCATCCTTCATCTCCCGAAAACCCTCCAGCACCTGAACGGGTTTCACCTCGGCCTGCTCCATGTCGCTCAGCACCGAGAGATCCTTCTCGCGCGACTCCACGGCATTGATGTAGTAGTGGCGGATGCGGGCCAGCTCCTCCTCCGAGACGCTCGGGTCGAAGAGCAGCAGCTTGGCCGAACGGATATTGACCTGCGCCTCGGGGTCGATCAGCCGCACGCAGTCGACGGCCGATGCGGCCCGCTGGTCGAACTGTCCCGGCAGGCACTCCACGGCGATGTACTTGTGGCCCGAGAGGTCGCATGCATCGCTCACCTCATCGGTCACCACCTCGCCGAAGACGCGATAGCGGCTCTTTTCGAGTAGCTCGGGCGTGAAGCCGAACAGATCGTAGATGTTCAGCAGCCGCAGTTCGCGCAGCGAAAGGTTGAGATTCGTGTTCAACTCGCGTCGAAGACTCTCCGCCTCCACCCGGAAGCGCGGCAGTTTCTCGACAAAAATACGATAGTTGGTCGTGTTCATGTATTGTGTTGTTTGTCTTTGCTCTGTTCTCATTTCACAAAACGGTCGGCCCACTCCTTTTCGTACGACTCACCCGTCATGCCGACAAAGGTGATGTGCCCCATCTTGCGTTTGGGGCGGCTCTCGGTCTTGCCGTAGAGGTGGACGTAAACGTTCGGACGATGCTCCCGCTCCACCTGGCGGGCCGCCTCAAGATCCTGTCCCAGGATGTTCTTCATCACCGTCGGGGCCACCAGACGCGGCTCCTGCAGCGACTCGCCCACCAGATAGCGCACCAGTTCGCGGAACTGGTTGGTCGTGCACCCCTCGATCGTGTAGTGACCCGAGTTGTGGGGGCGCGGCGCCATCTCGTTGAAGAAGATCTCCCGCCCGCGGATGAAATACTCGATGGCCAGAATCCCCTCGTAGCCGCAGTCGCGCATGAAGCGTTCGCTCTGCACCTTCATCCGTCCGAGCACCTCCGCATCGGCCGCCGCCGGAACGATCGACAGATCGAGGATGCCGTCGCGGTGGATGTTGCGCCCCACGGGGAAGCTCACGACATGCTCGCGGTCGGCCACCATGACGATGCTGGCCTCCGAGTCGAAGGCGATGAACTCCTCCAGGATGCAGGGCACCGTCAGCAGCGGCAGCGCCCGTTCGATATCCTCCTCGCGGCGGAGCACCATCTGTCCGTGGCCGTCGTAGCCCAGCGTGCGGGTCTTCAGCACGGCCGGAAGGCCCAGCTCCCGCACGGCGGCACGCAGCGACGCCTCATCGTCGACGGCCGCAAAGCCCGGCGTGCGGAGCCCGTGGTCGCGGGCGTTCGTCTTCTCGCGGAAGCGGTCCTGCGAATCGTAGAGCGGGCGGTAGCCCTGCGGGATGTTGTATTTTTCGCTCAGCGGGATGAGAATATCCCCCGGCACGTTTTCGAATTCGTAGGTCACGGCGTCGCTCATGCGGCAGAGCCGTTCGAGCGCTTCGGCGTCGTTGTAGGCCGCCACAATGTGGTCGTCACACACGCGGAAGGCCGGCGCATCCGGCGCCGGATCGAGCGCCACGGCCCGTACGCCCAGCACGTGGGCCTGTTCGGCGATCATCAGCCCCAGCTGGCCGCCCCCGATAATTCCGATGGTCTTCATCAGTCGAGTTCGGCTTTCAGGACATCGGCGGTCTGTTTGGCGCGGAAGGCTTCGAGCCGGGCGGCCAGCGCCTCGTCCTGCAGCGCAAGGATCGACACGGCGATCAGCGCAGCGTTCTTGGCGCCGTTGATGGCGGTCGTGGCGACGGGAACGCCCGCCGGCATCTGCACGATCGACAGCAGCGAGTCCAGGCCGTTCAGAGCCCGTGACTTGACCGGAACACCCACTACGGGCAGCGTAGTCATGGCAGCCACCATGCCCGGAAGATGAGCCGCGCCGCCTGCACCGGCGATGATGACACCCAGGCCGCGCGAGCGGGCCGTCTTGGCATATTCACACAGCAAATCGGGGGTACGGTGGGCACTGACGACCCGTTTTTCAAACTCCACGCCGAACGATTCGAGCGTGCGGACGGCATCGGCCATCACCTCGTAATCGCTCACGGAGCCCATAATAACGCCTACTTTCATGGTCTTATCGAATTACAAAATCATCCAAAAACAAAAGGCAGACCGCCACGACATCGTATGTCATGGCGGTCCGGTATCTATCCGAGAAGTCCGCAGGAGGCCATTCGCCGTCCCCGGGACTGCGCACACGGCTGCTGTCGGGACACCGCCGAATAGAACGCAGCGGCCCGAACCTGCTGTTTCTTCCGCTCGCGCCCGTCGGAAGCGACGTTTCGCCGGCAGCAGTCTGAGAGGCAGTCTTGTATCATCGGGATTAACCTAACTGTTAAAACATCGTTACAAAAGTAGCGCTTTTCGGCCGACTTTCAAAATTCCCGGAGAGATTCTATCGACATTTTTTCGACAATCGAACCTCCTTCTTTCCGATTGTACGAAACACCCCGGGAAGCCGTCGGCTCCCGGGGTGAAATTTCCTTGCGGAACGGTCGGAATGACCCTCCGCCTCCTCAGCTCCGTCAACGGGCCTTGGCCTCGCAGTAGGCACAGCGGCACGTGCCGTCGGGCATCCGCCGGAACAGCTGGTCGACATCCTCCGTCGCCGAAATGCAGCGGCGGTTCGGGCAGACCATCTCGTTGACGATGTACTCCTCGTTGAAGACCGGCGTACGGGCAAACGGCCGGTTCTCGTCGGCCCAGCGCAGCAGCGTCAGGATCAGCGCCATACGCACGAACTTGCCATTCTCCACCTGCCGGAAGTAGGCCGCACGCGGATCGTTGTCCACCGCCCGCGTGATCTCGTTCACACGCGGCAGCGGGTGAAGAATCGTCATGTCCTTCTTGGCCGTACGCAGCTTCTCGGGGTTGAGCACGAAGCTGTTCTTCACGCGGTCGAACTCCTCCTCGTCCAGGAAACGCTCCTTCTGCACGCGCGTCATGTAGAGGATGTCCAGTTCGGGCATCACCTCCTCCATCGTGCGCACTTCGCGGAACGTGATGCGCGAGTTGGCCTGCATCTCCTGCAGCATGTAGTCCGGAAGACGCAGCTCCTCGGGCGAGATCAGGATCACGTTGATCCCCTCGTAGCGCGACAGCGCCTTGATGAGCGAGTGGACCGTACGCCCGAACTTCAAGTCACCGCAGAAGCCGATCGTCATGTGGTCGAAACGGCCCTTTTCGCGCTTGATCGTCAACAGGTCCGTCAGGGTCTGCGTCGGGTGCGAGTGGCTGCCGTCGCCGGCGTTGATCACCGGGATTCCGGCATACTGCGATGCCACGAGCGGCGCACCCTCCTTGAAGTGGCGCATGGCGATGATGTCCGCAAAGCAGCGGATCACCCGCACCGTATCGGCCACCGTTTCGCCCTTCGACACCGACGACGAATTGGCGTCCGAGAAGCCGATCACCCGGCCGCCCAGTTCAAGCATCGCCGAGGTGAAGCTCAGACGCGTACGCGTCGAGGGTTCGTAGAAGAGCGTGGCCAGCTTCTTGCCCTTGCAGGCTTCGCTGTATTTGGCCCGGTTGGCGATGATGTCCTCGGCCAGAGCCACGATCTGTTCGGTCTCCTGGACCGTCAGATCGGTAGGATCAATCAGATGACGCATGTGTGCTATTTTTAGTGTTTCATCCACGATTCGTCCGACGGATTGTCGCGGAACTTCAGCAGACGCTCCTTGTCCTCGGGCTTGATGTATCCCTCCTCGGCGGCCACCTCGACCAGCGCGTCGAGATTCGAGAGGCTGTAGTTGACGACATTGGCCTCACGCAGACGGTCCAACCCCTTCTTCATCCCGTAGGTGAAGATCGACGCCACGCCCAGCACCTCGGCACCGGCCTCACGCAGGGCGTTGACCACCTCGATGCACGATCCGGCCGTCGAGATCAGATCCTCGATGACGACCACCTTCTGGCCCTTCTCCAGCCGGCCTTCAATCTGGTTGCCGCGGCCGTGGTCCTTCGACCCCGAGCGGACGTAACCCATCGGCAGGTCGAGAATCGTCGCCGTGATGGCGGCATGGGCGATGCCGGCCGTCGACGTTCCCATCAACACCTCGGCCTGGGGATACTTCGTGCGGACGATCTCCGCAAGGCCCGCCTCCACGTGCTTGCGCACCTCGGGAGCCGTCAGCGTCAGACGGTTGTCGCAATAGATCGGGCTCTTGATACCGCTGGCCCACGTAAACGGCTGTTCGGGGCGCAGGAAGACCGCGCCGATCGACAGCAAATCCTTTGCAATAGCTTTTTCCATAACTTTTTTATGCTGCTCGTTTTTCTGTTTTTCCCATGCAGACCCGGCCGCACGCCCGCTCCCGGAGTGCCGCCCGGACCGTCCCTATTCGAGGGCCTGACGCAGGACCTTCTCCACCTCGTCGGGATAGATGCCCCCTTCGTGGACCTTCACGCCGTCGACGTAGAAGGTCGGCACGTAGTAGTAATCATACCGGTCGGCCACCTCGGGCTCCTCCGACTCCTCGATCATCTCGATCTCAACGGGAGCCAGTTCCGGATGGGCCGCCTTGGCCTCCTCGATATAACGCAGCGCCTTCTTGCAGAAGGGGCACGTCTTCAGATAGAACAATTTTACGGGTTTCATGGTTTTTCCGTGTTTTCCGTTTTCAATTCTCCGGCCGCCGGAACGTTCCGGCCCTGCCATACGGGCGAAGAGGAGGGCATGTTTTTTTCCTTTTTTTTCCCCCCCCCACAGCTCCGGCCTTCTGGCTACTCGCCGACGAACTCGGCCACGCAGCGGCGATAGGCCGCCACGGGATCCGCAGCCGCCGTGATCGGACGTCCGACGACGATGAAATCCGAACCGATCTCGCGGGCCCGGGCCGGAGTCGTCACACGCACCTGGTCGGCCACGTCGCCGTCGGCGAAGCGCACGCCCGGCGTGACGGTCAGGAAGTCACGGCCGCACGCCTCGTGAACCATACCGGCTTCGAGCGGCGAGCAGACCACACCGTCCAACCCCGCCTCGCGCGTGTTCTGCGCATACTTGACGATCGTGTCGTTGATCGAGGCGCCGATCAACAGTTCGCGCTGCATGCGCTCCTCGCTCGTCGAGGTGAGCTGCGTCACGGCGATCAGCAGCGGGCGCGTCCCGTCCTCGCGCGTCAGCCCCTCGAGGGCCGCCCGCATCATCTCGATCGTACCGGCGGCGTGGACGTTGCACATGTCCACATCCAGACGCGACAGCACCGCCATCGCCTTCTTCACCGTATTGGGAATGTCGTGCAGCTTCAGGTCGAGGAAGATCTTGTGTCCCCGGCGCTTGATCTCGCGCACGATCGACGGGCCTTCGGCATAGTAGAGCTCCATGCCGATCTTCAGAAAGGGTTTGCGCGCCTCGTCCCGGAAGAGGTCGAGGAAGCGGAAGGTATCCTCTGCGGACTTGAAGTCGCAGGCGATGATTACGTCTCGTTCCATATTGTTTTTCAAGCTATTCCGATTATATCCGACAAACGTTCGATGCCCAGGCGCTGCATTTCGCCGGGCAGTGCCTCGACGATCTCTTTCGAGGCGTAGGGGTTGACCAGATTGGCGGCGCCGACCTGCACGGCCGTCGCGCCGGCCATCATCATCTCGATCACGTCGCGGGCCGACCGCACGCCGCCGCACCCCATGACCGGAATCCGGCACGCATGGGCCACCTGGTAGACCATCCGCACGGCCAGCGGGAAGATCGCCGGGCCCGAGAACCCACCCATCGTATTGGCGATTACGGGCCGTCTGCGGGCCACGTCGATGCGCATGCCCAGCACCGTATTGATCAGCGAGATGCCGTCGGCCCCCGCCTCCTCACACGCCCGGGCGATCTCAACGATGTCCGTGACGTTGGGCGAGAGTTTGATGAAGACCGGCTTGGCAGTCACGGCCTTCACCGCGCGCGTCACCTCGGCCGCCGCCTCGGGGCTCGTGCCGAACGACATGCCGCCGTGGCGCACGTTCGGGCACGAGACGTTCACCTCGATGATCCCGACCTGCTCCTGCTTGTCGATCCGCTCGCAGCAGTAGGCATACTCCTCGACCGAGAAGCCCGAGATGTTGGCAATGACCGGTTTGCGGAAGAAGCTCCGCAGCCGCGGCAGTTCGTGCCGGATCACGGCGTCGATGCCCGGGTTCTGCAGCCCCACGGCGTTGATCATCCCCTCGGTGCACTCGGCGATGCGGGGCGTGGGGTTGCCGAAGCGCGCCTCGCGCGTCGTTCCCTTGAACGAGAACGACCCGAGGATGTTGATGTCGTAGAAGTCCTTGAATTCGTTGCCGTAGCCGAACGTGCCGCTGGCCGGTACGACCGGGTTGTCCAGCCGCACGCCGCACAGCTCCACCGTCGTGTCGACCCCGGCGGCGATGCCGGGTTGTATCGTCTGTTTCCCTACCATATGATCTCTCCTTTCTCCAGTACGGGTCCCTCCTTGCAGATGCGCTTGTTGCCGTACCGGGTTTTGCACGAGCAGCCCATGCAGGCGCCGAATCCGCACCCCATGCGCTCCTCGAACGAAAGCTGTCCGTCCTGCTCCACGGCGTTGTACAGGGCGTGGAGCATCGGCAGCGGCCCGCAGGCATAGAAGTAGTCGAAATCGAGCCTCTCCTCGGCGATGGCCGTCGTCACGAAGCCCTTCACGCCGCGCGAACCGTCGGCCGTGGCCACCGTGACGCTGCACCCCAGACGGCGGAACTCCTCCTCGTAGAAGATCTCCGACTCGGTGTTGAAGCCCAGCACCACGCCGACCGGTTTGCCCGCATCGAGCAGCTTGCGGGCCAGTCCGTAGAGCGGGGGAACCCCCACTCCGCCGCCGACCAGCAGCGGACGCCGGGCGTCGATCCGCGTCGAGAAGCCGTTTCCGAGCCCTGTCAGCAGGTCGAGCTCCTCGCCCGCCTCCATGCGGCTCATCTGCGCCGTACCCTCACCCACGACCTTATAGATCAGCACGATCCGCTCGTCGTCCCAGTCGCACACCGAGATCGGCCGCCGCAGATAGTGCCCCTCGAGGGCGATGTTGACGAATTGTCCGGGAGCCGTAATCCACTGCGTGTCACCCTCGAGCGTCATGCGCCACACCGACTCCGTCAGCCGTTCGTTCTCTTCGATGCGGTAGAGTCCCCGCTTGTACATCGTCCCGTTTTCCGATTTGTCCGTCATCATGGCGCTCTCCTATTTGGCGTCGATCGTAGAAACCCGCAGCGTGATCTCCTCCAGCACGTCCAGCAGTACCTTCACCGTCTCGAGGGCCGTGAAGACCGTCACGTTGTTCTCGACGGCCGTGCGGCGGATCTCATAGCCGTCCAGCCGCGTATTGTGCTGGTTGATGTCGATCGTGTTGATCACGTAGCTGATATGTCCCTGACGCAGGGCGTCGATAATCTCCGTGCTTCCCTCGTTCAGCTTGCGGCGCGTGCGCGTGCGGATGCCGTGCTCGCGCAGGAACTCCGCCGTGCCGGTCGTCGCCTCGATGTTGAAGCCCAGGTCGTAGAAGCGCTTCACGAGCGGCAGCGCCTGCGGCTTGTCCTGATCGGCGATCGTCACGAAGATCGTTCCGTAGTTCGAGACGTGCATGCCCGTGGCCTGCAGCGCCTTGTAGAGCGCCCGCGTCAGCTTGTCGTCGTAGCCGATCGCCTCACCCGTCGACTTCATCTCCGGCGAGAGGTAGGAATCCATGCCGCGGATCTTGGCGAACGAGAAGGCCGGAGCCTTCACGTACCAGCGCTCCTTCTCGCGGCCGTAGACCTCGCTGTAACCCAGTTCGCGGAGCGACTTGCCCAGGATGACCTGCGTGGCGATGTGCGCCATCGGAACCCCGGTCGACTTCGAGAGGAACGGTACCGTACGCGACGAACGCGGGTTGACCTCGATGACGTAGACGTCGTCGTCGCCCGCCACGATGAACTGGATGTTGTAGAGACCCACGATGCCGATCCGCAGACCCAGCCGCACCGTGTAGTCGATGATCTTCTCCTTGGCGCGCTGGCTGACGCTGAAGGTCGGATAGACGCTGATCGAGTCACCCGAGTGGATACCCGTATGCTCGACATGCTCCATGATGCCCGGAATGAAGACATCGCGTCCGTCGCAGATGGCGTCGACCTCCAGCTCCTTGCCCAGGATGTAGCGGTCGACCAGCACCGGCTGGTCCACATTCACCTCCACGGCCGTCTGCAGGTAGTGGCGCAGCCGCTCCTCGTTCGAGACGATCTGCATGGCGCGGCCGCCCAGCACGTAGCTCGGACGGACCAGCACCGGATAGCCGATCCGTGCCGCCGCCTTCACGCCGGCCTCGATGTCCGTCACGGCCTCGGCCTCCGGCTGCGGGATGCCCAGCTCCTCCATGATGTGCTCGAAGCAACCGCGGTCCTCGGCGTTGCGGATCGCCTCGCAGTCCGTGCCGATGATCGGCACGCCCAGTTCGGCCAGCGGTTCGGCCAGGTTGATGGCCGTCTGTCCGCCCAGCGACACCACGATCGCCTCGGGCTTTTCGAGATGGATGACGTTCATCACGTCCTCGACCGTCAGCGGCTCGAAGTAGAGCTTGTCGCTGGTCGTGTAGTCCGTCGAGACGGTCTCCGGGTTGTTGTTGATGATGATGGCCTCGTAGCCCGCCTCGCGGATCGACCAGATGGCGTGAACCGTCGAGTAGTCGAATTCGACACCCTGTCCGATGCGAATCGGGCCCGAACCCAGCACGACGATCTTCTTGCGGTCGCTCACCTTCGACTCGTTTTCGTGCTCGTAGGTCGAGTAGAAGTAGGGCACGTAGGAGTCGAACTCGCTGGCGCACGTGTCGATCATCTTGTAGACGGGGAAGATGTCGTTCTTCTCCCGCAGGCGGTACATCTCATGCTGCGAAAGCCCCCACAGCTGGCCGATATACTTGTCGCTGAAGCCCATGCGCTTGGCGTCGCGCAGCGTCTCGATGTCCATCGGATGGGCGCGGAGCACCTTCTCGAACTCGACGATGTTCTTGAACTTCTCGAGGAAGAACATGTCGATCTTCGTCTTGTCGTAGATCAGCGCCAGGTCGACCCCGCCGCGGATCAGCTGGGCGATGGCATAGAGGCGGTCGTCCGTACCGATCTTGATATAGTCCAGCAGGTCGTCGTTCGACCACGAATCGAATTTCCTGTGGTAGATGTGGCAGACGCCCGTCTCAAGCGAGCGGACGGCCTTCAGCAGCGACTCCTCCATCGTGCGGCCGACCGACATCACCTCGCCCGTGGCCTTCATCTGCGTGCCGAGCTTGTTCGAGGCGTCGGAGAACTTGTCGAACGGGAAGCGGGCGATCTTCGTCACCACGTAGTCGAGCGTCGGCTCGAACGAGGCCGGCGTATTGGCAATGCGGATCTCGTCGAGCGTCAGCCCCACGGCGATCTTCGCACTCACGCGGGCGATCGGGTATCCCGAGGCCTTCGAGGCCAGGGCCGACGAACGCGACACGCGCGGATTCACCTCGATGAGGAAGTATTTGAACGACAGTGGATCCAGCGCGAACTGCACGTTGCAGCCGCCCTCGATCTTCAGCGCGCGGATGATCTTCAGCGCCGAGTCGCGCAGCATCTGGAACTCCTTGTTGGTCAGCGTCTGGCTCGGGGCCACGACGATCGAGTCGCCCGTATGGATGCCCACCGGGTCGATGTTCTCCATGCAGCAGATGCTGATGGCCGTGTCGTTGTGGTCGCGCATCACCTCGAACTCGATCTCCTTGTAGCCCCTGATGCTCTTCTCGACCAGCACCTGATGCACGGGCGAGAGAGCCAAGGCGTTGCGCATCATCTCGCGCAGCTGCGCCTCGTCATCGGCGAAGCCGCCGCCCGTACCGCCCAGCGTGAAGGCCGGACGCAGCACCACCGGATAGCCGATCCGCGCGGCAATCTCCACCCCTTCGTCGATCGTCGAGGCCACCTCCGACGGAAGCACCGGTTCGCCCAGCGACTGGCACAGCTCCTTGAAGAGTTCGCGGTCCTCGGCGCGTTCGATCGAGTCGAACGACGTGCCCAGGATCTCCACCTGACACTCCTTCAGGATACCCTTCTTGGCCAGCTGCACGGCCAGATTCAGACCCGTCTGTCCGCCCAGTCCCGGAACGATGGCATCGGGACGCTCGTAGCGGATGATCTTGGCCACATATTCGAGCGTCAGCGGCTCCATGTAGACCTTGTCCGCAATATGCGTATCGGTCATGATCGTGGCAGGGTTCGAGTTGGCGAGGATCACCTCGTAGCCCTCCTCCCTGAGGGCCAGACAGGCCTGCGTACCCGCGTAGTCGAACTCCGCGGCCTGACCGATCACGATCGGGCCCGACCCGATCACCATCACCTTCTTGATATCTTTTCTCTTAGGCATGTTTGTACTCCTCCATGATTTTGGTGAACTTATTGAACAGATAGGTGCTGTCCTGCGGACCGGCGGCACTCTCCGGGTGATACTGCGTCGAGAAGACCCGCTCCTCGGCACACTCCACCCCTTCGGCCGTGCCGTCGAGCAGATTGACGTGCGTCAGCGTCAGCCCCGTACCCTTCAGCGAGTCGATGTCCACGGCATAGCTGTGGTTCTGGCTCGTGATCTCGATCTTGCCCGTCTGCAGGTTCTTGACCGGATGGTTGGCGCCGCGGTGGCCGAACTTCATCTTGAAGGTCCGCGCACCGTAGGCCAGCGAGATCAGCTGATGGCCCATGCAGATGCCGAAGAGCGGCAGACGTCCCCGCAGCCGGCGGATCAGTTCGATGACCGGCTGTACGTCCTCCGGGTTGCCGGGTCCGTTCGAGAAGAGGATACCGTCGGGATGGAAGGCAAGGATCTCCTCCAGCGTCGAATTGTAGGGCATCACCGTGACGTTGCAGCCCACGTGGTTCAACTGCCGCACGATGTTGTACTTGATGCCGCAGTCGATGGCCACCACGTCGTACTTGTGGTTGGCCACGCGCGACAGCCAGCGTTTCTTGCAACTTACGCGTGCGACCATGTCGTGGGGCATCTCATAGGCGTGCAGCCGTGCCAGCGCCTCTTCGCGGGGGGTCTGGGCCGAGGTGATGATCACCTTCTGGCTGCCCTCGTCGCGGATGATGCGCGTCAGCGTCCGGGTGTCAACTCCCGAGATGGCCGGGATGTCGTACTCCTCGAAGACCTCGTTGAGCGTCTTCGTGTAGCGAAAGTTCGACGGAAGGTCGTTGTACTCCCGGACGATCATGCCGCCGACGGTCGGCGTCTTGGTCTCGTAATCCTCATCGGCCATACCGTAGTTGCCGATCAGCGGATAGGTCATCACGACCATCTGATCCGTGTACGACGGATCGGACATGATCTCCTGATACCCCACCATCGAGGTATTGAAGACGATCTCGTTGATGGCCTCGCGGTCGGATCCGAAACCGTATCCGTAAAACTCGCGGCCGTCCTCCAGGACGATCTTTTTCGTAAATGCTTTCATCCTTGTCTGTCCTTATCTGTTTGATTTCGTTGTCAGCGTATCGTAAACCGTGCGGCCGCCAACCACCGTCAGCACCGCGCCGCCATCGACCTGCCAGCCGGCAAACGGCGTGGCATGGCCCTTCGAGAGGAACGTAGCGGGATCAATTGCATAGTGCATGTCGAGGTCCAGCACCGTGAAGTCGGCCGGATCCCCCTCGGCAATTCCCCCCTCGAGCGCAAAGAGCCGCCGCGGATTGACCGACATCAGCTCCACGAGGCGCTCAAGCGTAATGACGCCCCGCTTTACCAGATAGGTATAGAGCAGCGGGAAGGCCGTCTCCAGCCCGACGATGCCCATGGCGCTCCGCTCCAGACCGCGCGACTTCTCCTCGGCGGTATGCGGGGCGTGGTCCGTGGCGATGACCTCGATCGTGCCGTCGACAATGCCGGCCAGCAGCGCCTCGCGGTCCTCGCGGCTGCGCAGCGGCGGGTTCATCTTGAAGCGTCCCTCCTCCTGCAGATCCTCGTCGCAAAGCAGCAGGTAGTGGGGACCCGTCTCGCAGCTCACCCTGAGGCCCCGGGCCCTGGCGCGCCGTACCAGCTCGACGCTCTCCTTCGTCGAAACGTGGCAGACGTGGTACTGGCACCCGGTCCGTTCGGCCAGCGCGATGTCACGCTCGACCTGCCGCCACTCGCTCTCCGACGAAATGCCGCGGTGGCCGTGTTCGCGGCAGTAGACGCCGTCGTGGATATAGCCGCCGCGCAGGAGTTCGTCGACCTCGCAGTGGGCCACGATCGGCTTGCGGACCGCCGCCGCCCGGCGCATCGCCTCCTCCATCAGCTCCTCCGACTGCACGCCGCGCCCGTCGTCCGAGAATCCCGCCACGTGGGGCGCCAGCGCCGCAAAGTCGACCAGTTCGCCGCATCCACGCTGCCCCATGGTGATCGAGGCATAGGGTTTGACGCGCACCGCGGCATCGCGGCGGATCAGCGCCAGCTGCTCCTCGAGGTGCTCCGGCGTATCGGGGGCCGGATTCAGGTTGGGCATCGAGCAGACCGTCGTATAGCCTCCGTGAGCCGCTGCGGCCGTACCCGTGGCGATGGTCTCCTTCTGCGGGAAACCCGGTTCGCGCAGGTGGACATGCACGTCGACCAGCCCCGGCACGAGGTACCGGCCGCCGAGATCCACCCGGCTATCGCCCGGCTGCGGTTCGCAATCCGCCGCCACACGACCCTGTTCCACGACCAGACGCCCCTTCTCGAAGCGCCCCCCGCGGTAGATCATGGCATTCTCGTAAAATGTTTTCATCGACCCGATCGCATAAAAAAATAGGGCAACCGAAACAGTTACCCTAAAAAACCAGAAAATCCGCATCCTTCGGAGAGTGGAACCCCGACCAATAATCCTGCTGCCAGCACATTTGCGCCATCGGGATATGGGGATTGCCATTCATAGGATTCGGATTTCGCTATAATTGTCTACAAAGGTAGGGGTTTTTCGGCGGGCGTGCAAACCTTTTCCCGATTTTTTTTTCAACATTCGCTCGCGGACCGCCCGTGCAACAGACCGCGACCCGACGAATCACACTTCCACGGACGGGCGATCTGCATCGGCACCCGCGGTCACCCGTTTTCGAGCGGTGTCGGGCCGGAGTTTCCCCGAAATTCACCCGCAGCCCGCCCGAAGCTCACCCGGGATTCCGCCCGGGATTCCGCCTGCCCGCCGAAATCCGGCAATCAGCCAGAATGATACCTCTATAAGAAATACCGATTCGTCGGGATCGTCTTTTCCCGACGAATGCACTATCTTTGCGGTTGAAACCGACGGACCGCACTATCTGACGACCGCCCCCCGAAGGAGGCCGGTCGTCTGGTGTCGGGCCGGCCGCAACCTCCAAAAACCGCACTCACGATGCAGAACCATCCGATACTCGTCCCGCTGCTGCTGACGCTCGGCGCCGGTCTGGCCACCGGAATCGGAAGCGCCATCGCCTTTCTGGCCCGGCGTACGAACAAACGCCTGCTCTCCTTCTCGCTCGGACTCTCGGGCGGAGTGATGATCTATGTCTCGCTGGTCGAGCTCTTCCACGAGGCGGAGATCGCCCTCACGGCCGAATGGGGCACGCGCCTCGGCGGTGTGATCACCGTGGCGAGTTTCTTCGCCGGCATCCTGCTGATCGGCATCATCGACCGCCTGGTCCCCTCGTTCGAGAACCCCCACGAGGCGCACCTCATCGAGGAGATGGACCACCGTCCGCGCAACCCGCGTCTGATGCGCATGGGCGTCATGACGGCCCTGGCCATCGGCATCCACAACTTTCCCGAGGGAATTGCCACCTTCACCTCGGCCGTGGACAACCTCACGCTCGGCGTGGCCATCGCCGCGGCCATCGCCATCCACAACATCCCCGAGGGAATCGCCGTTTCGATTCCGGTCTACTACGCCACGGGCGACCGCGCGAAGGCCTTCCGGCTGTCGCTGCTCTCGGGACTGGCCGAACCGGTCGGGGCGCTGCTGGCCTATCTGGTGCTGATGCCCTTCCTTTCACCGACGCTCATGGGGTGCATCCTGGCCGGGGTGGCCGGCATCATGGTCTTCATCTCGATCGACGAACTCCTCCCGGCGGCCCGCGAATACGGCGAGGCCCACACCTCGATCTACGGCGTGGTGGCGGGCATGGCCGTAATGGCCGTCAGCCTGCTGCTGCTCGCCTAAGGGGACGCGGACCGAAGAAATCCGCAAAATCACACGCTCGAAAATGGATATACTGCTATTGATCATCGGACTGGCGCTGATTCTGGCCGGCGCCAACTTCCTCACGGACGGTTCCGCGGCCCTGGCCCAACGCTTCCGCGTGCCGGAATTCATCATCGGACTGACGATCGTCGCCGTCGGGACCTCGACGCCCGAACTTGTGGTCTCGGTCCTCTCGGCCATCGCCGGCAAGAGCGACGTGGCCATCGGCAACGTCGTCGGGTCGAACATCTTCAACGTCTTTCTGATTCTGGGTCTCTGCGCCCTGATCCGCCCGCTGCCCCTGACGGCCGGCAACATCCGCCGCGACATTCCGTTCGGCGTCGCCACCTCGCTGCTGCTTCTGGTTCTGGCCATGGACAGCTGGTTCAAGGCCGGGGCCGTCGACCGCATCGGACGACTGGACGGCATCCTGATGCTCGTCATCTACCTGCTGCTGATGACCTACACCATCCGCGCCACGGGCCGCACCGCTCCGGCCGACTCCCCGGCCGACGGAAGCCAGCCGCAGAAGCGGCCGATGGCCGGATGGCTCATGGCCGTAATGATCATCGGCGGACTGGCCGGACTGATCTTCGGCGGCGAGCTGTTCCTCGACAGCGCCACGGCGCTGGCCCGACGTATGGGCATCAGCGAGTCGGTGATCGCCATCACGCTGGTGGCCGGCGGCACGTCGCTCCCCGAACTGGCCTCGTCGGTGGTCTCGCTCATCAAGGGCAAGAGCGACATGGCCCTCGGAAACGTCATCGGTTCGAACATCGCCAACATCCTGCTGATTCTGGGTCTGAGCGCCACGATCAATCCGCTGACGATGGGCGGCATCACGCTCGTCGACCTGCTGGTCGTGCTGTTGAGCGCCGTGCTGCTCTTTCTGGCGGCCTTCACCTTCCGGCGCCGGGCCGTCGACCGTTGGGAGGGAGCGCTGTTTCTGGTGATCTACGCCGCCTACATCGCCTATCTGGTCAGATAGCCTCCGGCAAGGAGAGGTAGCGGTCCAGCAGCCGCGGCAGGGCGTGGTCGCCGAGTTCCGATGTCGGTACGGCCAGGGTCGCGGCCTCAGGCGTCAGTTCGGGGGCCTCGATGCGGTAGAGGCGGGCGTGGATGCGTTGATGCGAAAGCTGGTGCACGGGCAGAGCCACGGTGCGCAGCAGCCGCCACGGTGCCGGGCCCAGCAGTGCGACAAAAAGGGGATCGTCCGACAGATCGGGCAGATCGGCCGGAGCCGGCGTCTCGATCATCGGGAACTCGTAGAGCCCCTGCCAGATATCGCGCCCTTCGCGGCGGCGGAGCAGGACACGGTCGCCCGAAGTGATGTGCAGGTAGTGGAACCACCGGTCGCGGATGCGGGTGCGGCCCTGCTTGACGGGGCGTTCGGCAACCGTGCCGGCGGCAAGAGCCAGACAGCAGCCGGAGAGCGGACAGCAGTCGCAACGCGGCGCCGAAGGGGTGCACTGCAGCGCTCCGAAGTCCATGATGGCCTGGTTGTAACGCCCGGGGGCCGACGGATCGAGCTGCTCCTGCGCCAGACGGGCAAAGGCGCGGCGTCCGGCCGTGGAGTCGATTGCCAGGTCGATGTCGAACAACCGCGAGAGGACGCGGTAGACATTGCCGTCGACGACGGCGCAGGGTTCGCCGTAGGCTGCCGAGCAGATGGCCGCCGCCGTGTAGTCGCCCACGCCGCGCAGCGAACGCACCTCGTCGAGGCGGCGGGGAAACGTACCGCCAAAGCGCTCGACCACCTCACGGGCCGCCGCCAGCAGGTTGCGTGCACGGCTGTAATAGCCGAGCCCCTGCCAGAGGCGCAGCACCTCGTCCTCGGAGGCGGCGGCCAGCGACGCGACGTCGGGAAAACGCGCCGTGAAGCGTTCGTAGTAGGCCAAGCCCTGCGCCACACGGGTCTGCTGGAGGATCACCTCCGAGAGCCAGATGCGGTAGGGATCGCGTGTGCGGCGCCACGGCAGATCGCGCCCTTCGCGGGCGTACCAGTCGAGCAGCAAATCGGAAATCCGTTCCATACGGAGGACAAAAATACGATTTCGGAACCGAATTTGATCCGTTCCGGAGCATCCAAAACCGAAAAAAGATGGAAAAACGCTATCCACTGATCCACAACAGGGCCGCGAGCCGCTATGAATTCGACCTGGGCAACGGCGCCCGGGCCCTGATCGACTATGAGGCGACGCCGCAAGGCTACCGCCTGACCCACACCGAGGTGCCGGCGGCCTTCGAAGGACAAGGCATCGCCCGTCAGCTGGTCGAGGCGACGCTGGAGGAGTTCCGCCGGCGGGGCGATCGGATCATCCCCGAGTGTTCGTACATCGTCCACTATATCCGCCGCCACCCCGAGTGGCAGCCGCTGCTGGCCGATGGGTATCGGTTCGAGGTGTAGCGGCAGGCCTCGTCCGTCACAACCGGGCCGGACTCCCCAATCGGTCCAGCCACCCGTTCGGCCGCACCCGGCTCAATCGGCTCTCCGCCACTCCTGCATCGTCTTCTTGTTGTTTACACGGACTCTCGATCGAACTGTTCGAAAATTTCAGTACGAAAATTTGGTTTATAAAATAAACTACTTTATATTCGCAAACAAAGGAGAGAGGAAAAAGATTCCGTCCTGAGAAGCCGGGGCGTCAGAAACACCCAAAAAACACAAGACCGTGAAAACCTGCAACCACACGGAGACTCAGCAAAGGGAGATCCACACCAGGGAAGAGACCACCGCCGGGAGAGCGACCGCACGCCGCCATTTTGCCCGGGGATTTGCCTGACAGGTCATTGTCTGGGCCGTAACCTGCGCCTTTCTGGCCGTCGTCAACCGGCTGACCTCACCCCACTACTGGTGGGTATTGTGGGTCATCGCCGGATGGGGACTGCAACTGCTGCTCGCGCTGCTCTTCTACCTCTTCGGCGACGAAAAGGAGTAGCCGCTCACAAAACGCCGCCGCACGAAAACTCCCGCCACGGATTGCCGCACCGATACACGGTCGACTTCCGCGGTTCATTCACCCCCGAAAACCCTCAAAAAACAACCGACATGGACGAAAAACAACTCGACGCGCAGCAGAGTCTCGAACTCATCACGCGCATGATCCGCAGCACCCGCCAACGACTCGAACGCCACTCGGGACGCCCGTTCCTCATCTGGGGCTACACGACCGTAGCCGTATCGCTGCTCAACTACGCCCTCAACATCGCCGGTGCCGACCCGGCATGGAGCCTGACGTGGTTCCTCATTCCGGTCATCGGCTGCCTGCTGATGCGTCTCTTCCCCGAAAAAAAGAGTTCAGAGCCCCGCACCGAGATCGACCGCATCATCCACTCGCTGTGGAGGGTCTGCTCGCTGACCCTCATTCCGATCTTCCTCTTCAGTTTCCTCCACGGCTGGAGCTACCACCCAAGCCTCTTCGCCCTGATCACCCTCACGATGTCGGTCGGCACCGCCTCGACCGGGCTGATCGTCCGCTCGAAGGTCTACACCGCAGCCGGATTCTTCGGCATGGCCGGCTCGGTGCTCTTCGCACTGTACGACTTCCGGCTCGGACAACTGGCCCGCACCACAGAGATCGATACGACGATGATGAGCAACGAGATCCTGATCTTCGCCCTGCTTTTCGTCGGGATGATGGTCGTCCCGGGCCACATCATCAACTACCGGACCCGTCACGAAAAATAACGCCATGTTCCGAGAGTTGAATCCGCTGCTGCATTCGGAACTGAGGCTGGCCGTCATGTCGGTCCTCATCGGGGTCGAAAGCGCCGACTTCACCTTTCTCCGACAACAGACCGGCGCCACGGCCGGCAATCTCTCCGTGCAGCTCGACAAACTGGCCCGGGCAGGGTACATCGACGTGGAGAAGACCTTCCGGGGCAAGATGCCCTGTACCGTATGCCGCATCACCGACGCCGGACGCGACGCCTTCGCGGAGTATGTCGAGGTGCTGCAGACCTACATCCGGCGATAAGGCCGGCCCAACCATCCGACAAAAAAGGGGTGCTGACCATTGTGTCAGCACCCCTTGTCGTATCGGACTTTCGACCGGGCGCTCTATTGTTTGCCGGCCGTGAGTTTCTCGATCTGCTTCTCGGCCTCGGCCGTGAGTTTCTCGGCCTGCTTCTCAGCCTCCTCGACCAGCTTGTCGCCGGCCTTCTTGGCCGCCAGTTTGGCCAGCGCCCCCTTCTTCGAGGCCTCCTCGACCAGTTTGTCGCTCTGCTGCTGGGCCACCTCGATCAGCTTTTGTCCCGCGTTGCGGGCCTCCTGACGCAGATTCTCAGCCTGCTTGGCAATCTCCTCCGAGAGCGATTCGCTGCCCGTCAGCTTCTGGATCTGCTCGTTGACCACGTTGGTTACGGCCTCCTGAACCGCCTCCTTCACCCCGAGCGTGATCTTCGGCGAGGTGAACGTTCCCCCGATATTCACGGCCACGTTCTGCAGCACACCGCCGCCCGGAATGGCCACCTTGGCCTGGTAGTCGATCGTCTGGTCGAGCCCCGTCGAACCCGAAAGGTTGACGTTTACGTCGCCGATCTTCAGATCGAAGGGCGAAGTGTTCACCCGGCCGTCGCGGATCTCGAAGCGGATCTTCACATCCTTGGCCTCGATCTTGCGCAGTTTGTCGTTGCCCAGCGCATCGGCCATCGCCTCGAAAGCCTTGATGTTCTGGATATTGATATTCTCCGAGCGGATCTCGCCCGAGGCGTTGAGCGTAGCGAGGTCGGGCGACATAGCCGCATCAAGAGCCGTGGCCAGATCGAGCGACAGCGAATAGTTGCCGCCCGTCTTCTCGAAGATCGGCACTAACTGCTTGACCATCTCCAGCTCCTCGAACGTACGCTGAAACGAGGCATTCGCAAAGTCGGCCTTGAGTTTCAGGGCCGGACGCTTCGGATCGGAGGCCGTCGAGTAGCTTCCCGAGGCCGAGGCCTTGCCTCCGAAGATGCCCAGCCGCAGGCCGTCGAGCGACAACGTACCGTCGGCCATGCCCATCTCGCCCGTGATGTTTTCGATGGTCATCTTCTCGAAGAGGACCTTCTTCAGATCGGTATTGAGCGACAGACGCAGGTTGCGCGGAATCTCCAGAGCGGAAGCCGTCGTATCGGCAGCCTCGGCCGCCTCCTCCGCCAGCTCCTCCTCGGCGGCGGCATCGTCCGACTCGCTGCCCGGAAGCGCCGCCATGATCTCGTTCAGATCCAACAGTTCGGACTTCACGTAGAGACGTCCCGAAAGCTCCTCGCTGCGCAGCAGATAACCCAGATAACCGCTCAGCTGGCCGTTGGCCGACAGATCGCTGCGTCCGACCGTCAGGCCGAATTCGCCGAGGGTCATCGCCGCCGGGGTGATCGTCGCCGCGGCCCGACGGATCTGAACCGGCGGCAGGTTTTCGAGCGTCAGCCCCAATTGCTCGAGCACGAACGTTCCCTTGGCGCCCAGCGACTCGTAACGGTTCCTCTCGATGTCGGACATGCGGCCCGAGAGCTGTACGTCGGCCGTAATGACACCCTCGAGTTCAATCCCCTTCTCCAGCGGATAGACCTCCTTGACGGCTCCCAGATCAATCTTGCCGTCGGCCGTGGCCCGGAACGTCGGGTCGCTGGCCAGATTGGTGGCATAGAAGGTGGCCGCAAGTGAGTTGCCGGCCATCTGCAGGCCGAATTTCGAGAGGTCGATCTCCGTGCGGTCCATCACGCCGCCCGGATTGGCGATGCGCGCCTCGAGGTTGATGTCCGTAACGGCCTTCGGCAGCGACGCATACTGGAAGCTGCCGTTGCGCACCGAGGTCTTCAACTCGAAGGCCGGCAGCTGCGAGTCGCGCATCTGGCCGCGGGCCCAAAGCGAAAGATCCAACTCGCCGCCGGCCGTCAGATTCTTGAACTCCCGCGTATAGAAAGCCGGGATGAGCGACAGCACATCCTTGAACTGCACGCCGTCGCAACCGGCCTTGAGGTCCATGGCCACGGCGTTGTCCTTCATCTCGACCCAGCCGTCAAGCCCCACCTGGATGGCGTTCAGCCGGAAGGTATTCTTCGAGAAGGTGAAGTGCATGTTCTTCAGATCGGCGTCGATGTCGGCCACCAGCTCCGCCTCGGCATTGCTCAGCAACGGAATACCGCCCGAAACGAAATTCGTCCGTTCGGTCTTCAGACGCAGATCGAGCTGCGTGCGTTCGGCCGACATGTCGCCGCGCAGGCGCAACGACAGCGGATCGGTCGAGAAGCTCATCCGCGTCGAATCATCCTCGTAGCGGATCACGGCTCCCGAGATGCGGAAGTCGCGCACCGAAAGGCGGAACGACGAGCCGCCCTCTTCGGAGGGTTTCTCTTCGGCGGCCGGCTCCTCTTCGGAGGGTTTCATCACATCCCAGTTGACGGCGCCGTCGGCCATCTTGTGGGCGTGCAGCGCCGGATCGGCCAGGATGACCTTCGTCACCTCATACCCGCCATCGCCGAAGAGCGACAGGAGATTCACCACCACCGAGATGCGCCGGGCGGCCACGATCGTGTCGCCGACGAACGGCTCCTCGGCGCCGACGAGCGTCAGCCCCTTCAGCTCGACCGAAGCGTTGGGGAAGTGGCGCAGCAGGCTGATGTCGAGTTTCTCGAAATCGAGCGTGGCCGTAAGCATCCCGTTGGCTTCCTTCTTCACAATGTCGGCAATCTTGCCCCGCAGAGCGAACGGCACGATGAGTGCGATCGCCAGAATGACCACCACAATCGTGGTCAGAATCTTTGCAAACTTTTTCATCCCTTATCCATGTTGGAGACGAAAACCGTAGTCTCCGCCTCGTTGAATCCACATTTCCGGTAGAGGGCCCGTGCCGCCGTACGGCGGGGATTGGAGGTAAGCATCAACCGCTCCGCCCCGATCTTGCGGGCCAGGCCTTGCGCCGCCCCGACCAGCGCGTGTCCGGCTCCGCAGCCGCGGGCCGCAGCGTCGACCACCACATCCTCGATCCAGGCCTTGCGCCCCGACGGCGCGTCATACCACACCAGCGTCAGCATGCCCACGATCCGGCCGCGCGCAACGGAATCATCCGCACAGGTCGGCGTCGTCGGCCCGGCCGTCATCGCGGCCTCCGGCGCCTCGGCCTCCCGAGCCACAAAGAGTGCCGTTGTGGGATGGGCCAGCATCTGCCGTACCCGCTCTTCGAGGGGCGCCGCAAGCCGCGGGGAGAGTTGCGGAAGCAACCGGCAAAACGCCTCCTCCAACTCGGCGGAAAACCCCTTCACACGATCGACAACAAGCAACTTCATCCGGTTATTTTTCACAAAGATAACCTTTTTGTCGAAAACAGCATGGTGTTCCGCGGAAAAAAGCGTACTTTTGTCGCGCTGCGGTTCCGGGACGGGAGTCGACCGTCCGGGATTAAATGGGAATGCCGTGCAAATCGGCAACAGTTCCCGCTGCTGTAAGTTACGTGTACGGTCCGGCACTCTCGGCCACTGCCCCACGGGGCGGGAAGGCGCCCGACCGGTAACGAGTCAGAAGACCTGCCGCGGCATTCCGGTCCGAAAACCCCGCGGTGAATGGGGTTCGACGCGAATCTTCACCCCTTCCGCCGAACGCCGCCCTCCGCCCGGGCCCGGGCCCGGGCCCGGGCTTTCAAAAACCAAACCGGACGGATGAAACACGCACTGCGACATATGCTGTTGCGGAGCCTTCTGCTCCTGACGGGAGCCCTCTCCACGGGCGCCTGCATGGAGTACGGGCCCCAGGCCGAAGAGGCGTTCGACCTCCGCGGCCGCGGTCTCTTCATCACCTGCGAGGGCAACTTCATGTGGGACAACGCCTCGCTGTCGTACTACGACCCCGAGTCGCGACGACTCGATAACACCGTCTTCCTGCGCGCCAACGGCATGAAACTCGGCGACGTGGCTCAGTCGATGACTCTTCACGACGGAAAGGGCTATGTCGTGGTCAACAATTCGGGGGTGATCTACGTCATCGACCCCGACACGTTCCGCATCACGGGACTCATCGAGGAGGTGGTCTCGCCGCGACAGATCCTCTTCGTCGACGAGCAGACGGCCTACATCTCGGACCTCTACGATCCGCGGATCACGGTCGTCGACCCGCGCACCAACCGCATCCGCTCGCGCATCGACATGAACGGCCACCGCTCGACCGAACAGATGGTCCTCTCGGGCGACCGCGTGCTGGTCAACTGCTGGTCGTACGACAACAAGATCCTGGCCATCGACACCCGCACCGAACGGCTCGTCGACTCGCTGACCGTGGGCTGGCAGCCCAATTCGCTCGTGCTGGACCGTCACGGCAAGCTCTGGACCGCCACCGACGGACGGTCAGGCGAAGCCCCGGCCCTGTGGCGGATCGACGCCGCGACGCTCGAGGTCGAGCGTCGCTTCGAACTGCCGGCCGACCGTCCGCCGTCGCGGCTGACGCTCGACGCGGCCAACGACCGCCTCTACTTCATCGCCCGCGACGTATGGCGCATGTCCACGCAGGATGAAAGTCTTCCGGCGGAGCCCTTCCTCCCCTACGCCGGGACGCTTTACTACGGGCTGGGGATCGATCCCGACACGGGCGAGGTCTACGTCGCCGACGCCATCGACTACGTGCAGAACGGTGTCGTCTACCGCTTCACGGCGGAAGGGCAGCCCGTCGATACGCTCCGCGTGGGGGTCATCCCCGGCAACTTCTGTTTCAAACGACTCTGAACCACCAGACAAACATCCGATCATGAAAAAGATATCCCTGAAACACGGCGTGTGGCTCCTGATCGCGACCACGGCCTGCAACTCGAGCGAGACGATCACCACGGTCCGCGAGGAGTTCCCCACCTCGAAGGTCCTCGAATACACCCCGGCTCCGGGACAGTTCATCAACAGCACGCTGGCCGGCTTCCCGCAGGAGCCGATCACCACCCCCGAAGCGGCCGCCGCCTACGCCTCGGCCCGTCTGACTCGGGGCGGTGAGCCCGACTCCGGCACCGAAACCGTCACCTACGGATTTGTCTCGCTCGGAGGCTGGGGTGGATACATCATCCTGGGATTCGACGAGCCGGTGCCCAATTCGGGCGGTGCGGAGTACGACCTCTACGTCACGGGCAACTCCTTCAACGGTTCGTCGGAGCCGGGCATCGTCTCGGTGGCGCAGGACACGAACGGCGACGGTTCGCCCGCGGGCGAGACCTGGTACGAGCTCAAGGGAAGCGAGGAGGCCCGGGTCACGCGCGGCTACGAGGTCACCTACATCGCGCAGGAGGACGGTTCGGTCGCCTGGACGGACAACCGCGGCGGCAGCGGAACGGTCGAACGCACGATCCATACGCAGAGCTACATTCCGGCCTGGGTCGGTGAGCTGACCTACACGGGAACCCGCCTTCCGGACAACGTCGTCCCCGACAAGCAAACCGGCATCTACGACATGCAGTCCTTCGCCTGGGGATACGCCGACAATTCGTCGACGATCGACGGTGCCGGGTCGAAGAACCGCTTCCGCATCGCCAATGCCGTCGACGGGGAGGGGAATCCGGTCGACCTGCGGCAGATCGACTTCATCCGCATCCAGACCGGCGTGAACTGCACGGCCGGCAACGGCGTGGGCGAAATCTCGACCGAGGTATGCGGCGTGGGCTGCTACCGCACCGTCACCCGAACCGAATAGCGAGGCGGTGAGGAGCGTTGCCGTCATACTCGCCGCACTGCTCTGCACGGGGAACGTCCTGGCGCAGCGCGACTCCACGGCCCGCACCGTGGCCATCGAGCAGGTCGAGATCGCCGGGCGCCGCCCGATGAAGGAGATCGGCGTGCAGCGCACCGTCCTCGACAGCGCCATCCTGCGCGAGAACATCTCCTCGTCGCTGGCCGACGCCCTGAGCGCCGGCTCGACCCTCTTCATCAAGTCCTACGGCCGCGCGACGCTCTCCACGGCCTCATTCCGCGGCACGGCCCCCTCCCACACGCAGGTCACCTGGAACGGCATGAAGGTCAACTCGCCGATGCTCGGACAGGTGGACTTCTCGCTCATCCCCTCCTACTTTGTCGACCGCGCGGCGATCTACCACGGGGCCAGCTCGGTGGGGATCACCGGCGGCGGTCTGGGCGGCGCCATCACGCTGGCCACCCGCCAACCCGACCGGGAGGGGCTCTCGCTGCGCTACATCCAAGGCATCGGGTCGTTCACCACGTTCGACGAATTTCTGCAGCTGAGCTACCGCGGCCGGCGCTGGAGCTCCTCGACGCGACTGCTGGCCAGCACCTCGGAGAACGACTTCCGCTACCGCAACTACGACTCGAAACAGTTCACGACCGATGCCGACGGGCAGATCGTCGGAAGCTACTACCCGCTCGTACGCAACCGCAACGGCGCCTTCCGCGACCTGCACCTGCTGCAGGAGCTCTACTACACGTCGGATCGCGGCGACCGCTTCTCGCTGGCGGCCTGGTATCTCGATACCGACCGCGGGCTGGCCCTCTTGTCGTCGGACCGCAACACCTCGCGCGAAAAGCGCAACTCGCAGGCCGAACGCACGCTGCGGGCCGTCGTCTCGTGGGACCGCCTCTTCGGCGGGGTGAAGGTCGGGGCCCGCGCCGGCTACACCTACGACGATCTGCGCTACCGCATGGAGTCGGACCCCGACGGGGCGGGCAACTTCATCCCAGTGACCGACGCCCGGAGCCGGATCCACACCCTCTTCATCCGGGCCGAGGCCGAATACGCGCCGAACGAGCGGTGGCTCTTCGCGGCCAACCTCTCGGGCCACCAGCACCGCGTTCACAGCGGCGACCGCTCGGTGATCGACGCCACGACGGGCCGACAGGCCGACACGCTCTACCGTCAGGAGCGGTTCGAGCTCTCGGCCTTCGCCTCGGCCAAGTGGCGTCCGGTACCGCGACTGGGGGTGGCCGTCGACCTGCGATGGGAGCTCTACGGCGACCGCTCGACGCCGCTCATCCCGGCGCTGTTCGTCGACTGGCAAGCCTCCCAACGCGGCCATGTCGTGCTGAAGGCCTCGGCGGCCCGCAACTACCGCTACCCGACGCTCAACGACCTCTACTTCCAGCCGGGCGGCAATCCGGATCTCGACCCCGAACGCGGCTGGACGTGGGATGCCGGCGTGGAGTCGACGCTCCGCAGCCGGCGCAGCTCGCTCCGCCTCTCGGCCACGCTCTTCGACTCGCGCATCGACGACTGGATCCTCTGGATCGCCACGGCCAAGCAGGGGGTCTATACGCCGATCAACATCCGCCGCGTCCACAGCTACGGCGCCGAGGGCAAGATCACGGCCTCGACCTCGACCGCCTCGGGGTGGCGCTTCTCGGCGGACGGCAACCTGGCCTGGACCCGCTCGATCAACCGCGGAGACAAGTTCTCCGAGGCCGACGAATCGGTGGGCCGCCAGCTGGTCTACATTCCGGTCTGGTCGGGGGCCCTCACGGCACGGGTGGCGTGGCGCCGTTGGGTGCTGAGCTACAAGTGGCAGTGGTACAGCGAGCGCTTCACCATGTCGAACAACGCCCTCGGCGCGCTGGGACGCGTGCCGGCCTACGTGATGAACGACCTGGCACTGGAGAAGAGCCTTGAGTTCCGCCGTCTGACGCTCTCGCTCAAGGGGTGCATCTACAACCTCTTCAACGAGGAGTACCAGTCGGTGTTGGGGCGCCCGATGCCGCGTCTGAACGCCTCGTTCTTCATCGGTCTGACCCCAAAATTCCGCAATCCATGAAAATCCGCGAACAGCTCCTTGCGATGGCCGACCCGGCCTACCGCGACTTCAACGCCTCGCTGATCCCCGGCATCGGCCCTTCGATCGGCATCCGCATCCCCCGCCTGCGGGCCCTGGCCCGCGAAATCGCCCGCAGCGATACGTGGCGCGACGTGCTTCGCGACGACAACTGCCCCTACCACGAAGAGCGCATGCTGCAGGGGATGGTCATCGGTGCGGTCCGCTGTCCGGTCGACGAAAAGCTCGAACTGGTGGCCCGCTTCGTCCCGAAGATCGACAACTGGGCGCTGTGCGACTGCTTCTGCTGGAAGCTGCGCCCCGCGGAGCGGGAGCCCATGTGGCGCTTCATCCAGCCCTACTTCGACTCTCCGCGCGAGTACGATGAGCGCTTCGCCGTGGTGATGGCCACGACCAACTTCATCGACGCGGAGCACCTCGAGGCGCTGTTGCGCCGCTTCGAGGCGTTCCACCACGAGGGCTACTACGCCCGCATGGGGGTGGCGTGGGCCGTTTCGGTCTGCTATGTCCGCTTCCCCGAACGCATGCGCCGCTGGCTGGCGGATGCCTGTCCGCTCGATGCGTGGACCTTCAACAAGTCGCTGCAGAAGATCGTCGAGTCGCTGCGCGTCTCGGACGACGACCGACGCTTCGTGCGCTCGCTGCGACGAATCGCAAAATAACGGCGACAAAAAACGGAATTCGGAAAATAATCGTATATTTGTCTTACCAAACCATTCACGCAGACACTCATGCGAAAACTCGTCATCATCCCGACCTACAACGAAAAGGAGAACATCTCGAAGATGATCTCCAAGGTCTTCTCGCTGCCCGAACCCTTCGAAATGCTCGTCATCGACGACGGTTCGCCCGACGGCACGGCCGACATCGTCCGCCAGCGCCAGCAGGAGTTTCCCGGAACGCTCCATCTGCTCCAGCGCTCGGGCAAACAGGGCCTCGGAACCGCCTACCTCACCGGATTCCGCTGGGGTCTCGAGAACGGCTTCGACTACATCTGCGAGATGGACTGCGACTTCTCGCACAACCCCGACGATCTGGTCCGCCTCTACCGCGCCGCCGTCGAGGGCGACTACGACGTGGTCGTCGGCTCGCGTTACGTCAAGGGGGTCAACGTCGTCAACTGGCCCATGTCGCGGCTGCTGATGTCCTACTTCGCCTCGGTCTACGTGCGTACGGTCACCCGTCTGCCGCTGCGCGACGCCACGGCCGGATTCGTCTGCTACTCGCGCCGCGCACTGGAGACCATCGATCTGGACGCCATCCGCATGAAGGGTTACGGCTTCCAGATCGAAATGAAATACACGGCCTGGCGGCTCGGTCTGAAGCTCCACGAGGTGTCGATCATCTTCGTCGAGCGTTGCGAAGGGGTCTCGAAGATGTCGGGCGGCATCTTCCGCGAAGCCTTCTTCGGGGTGCTGGGACTCCCGTTCCGCCGCATCCGCAAACGACAGTAATCCCCGCAGCGCATGGCCCAAACTACGCTCAACGTCGAACCGGGAGTCGAACGCTCCCTCTGGCAGCGCATCCGGAGCTTCTTCCTCAACCCGCGGAACCTCTACCTGCTCGGCATGCTGATCGTCCTGGCGCTCACCTTCTCGGAGGTGGCCCGCGGACGCCACAGGAACTTCATGATCTTCGCCGAATCGACGAAGCTCTTCTGGCAGCACATCGCCCCCTACGGCGAAAGCTGGTCGCAGGCCATGCCCCAGCTGGACTACTACCTCTACGGCCCGCTGTTCAACATCCTCTTCGCACCGTTCGCCTACCTGCCCGCCTGGTTGGGCCCTTTCGTCTGGAACCTCTTCAACTTCACGATGTGGTTCGTGGCGATCTTCACCCTCCCGGGCCGCTTCACGCGCGACGAAAAGTGCAAGTCGTTTCTCTATACCTTCCTGATTCTGGCCTGCACGCAGCTCTCGTTCCAATACAACGTCGCCGTGGGATACATGTTCCTCTTTGCCTACTCGCTGCTCGAACGCGACAAGGGGTTCTGGGCCGTCCTGCTGATGATGATCTCCGGTTTCACGAAGGTCTACGGCATCTTCCAGTTCGGACTGCTGCTCTGTTACCCCCACTTCTGGCGCAACGTCGGCTATGCCCTCGGCATCGGGGTCGTGCTGTTGGTCGCCCCGGCCGTCAACATGCCTTTCGGGGAGCTCCCCGCCTACTACGGCAAGTGGGTCGCCGCCCTGACCGAACACAAGAGCACCCGCACGTGGATGAATCTCTTCTACCTGCGTCCCTTCGGACTGCTGCGCTACCAGATGGCCGTGCAGATCGGCGTGCTGGCCGCCCTGGCCGTCGGGCTGGTGGCCAACTACCGCAAGTGGAGGCAGCCCTTCTTCCGGCTGGCGGCGCTGGCCGTACTGATGGGTTACGTCATCCTCTTCAGCAACTCGAGCGAGGGCCACACCTACGTCATCACGCTGATCGCCTATCAGTTCTGGTACTGGAGCATGAAGCGCGGCGGCGCCCTGAACCTGCTCGACCGCATCGTCTACTGGGCCACGTTCGTCGTCGTGGTGGTCATGCCCGTCGACGTGATCTGCCCGCTACCGGTCATGGAGTTCTTCTACGGCTGGCAGCTGAATCTCTGGCTGCTGCTCTACCTTTGGCTCCGGATCTGCTGGACGGCCTTCATCCGCACCCCCGAGTCGCTCTCGGAGGAGTGCCGTCTGGTCGGCCTCCGATAGAGGTTCCGAATTCCCCGACGTACGATAAACCTGAAAAAGCCTCGGAGATGTTCCGGGGCTTTTTTTGGTACAGGGGGGGCGGTCGGAATCGGACCGGGTGCCAGGCCGACGGCCAGATGGCCCAGCCGTCAGAAGGTGAAGAAGTAGTTCATGAAGAAGTTCCAGAAGGTCACCACACCGATGGCGAAGAGCTTGGCCAGATAGAAGTTCAGCTTGAAACGCCCGTGCAACAGATAGATCGTGGCGTTGTTAATCGCCAGACCGACGAGCGAAATACCCAGAAAACGCAGATACTGCCCCGCAATGTCGGGATTCTCGTTGTGGAAGGTCCAGACCCGGTTGAGAATGTAGTTCGTGGTGGCGGCGCAGAGAAAACCCGCCGAATTGGCCACATACTTGTTCAGCCGCAGCCACTCCTTGCAGACGTAGGTGATTCCGAAATCGACGAATACGCCGGAGCCGCCGACTACACAGAATTTCAGAAACTGTTCGATCATAGTCGTTTGTTCAACCCGTCGACGCGCGTCGAAACGGGTTTGCCGTTAAACCAATTCGTATAGCCCGTCCGGCAGAGGGCGAAGCCCACGTCGAACTGCTCGCCGGCCAACTGTTCCGGGACCGTGAAGCGCACGGGGAGCGTCAGCGTCGCTCCGGCGCCGAGCGTGAAGCGCGCCCCGGTCGGGAACTCCTCGACCCGGAAGCGGCCGTGCTTCCAGAGAATATGGAGTCCGATCGGACCCTCGCCGACGCGAATCTCATAACGATAGGGGTTCATGATGCGCAGTTCGAGGTCGAGCACCTCGCCCGGAGCAACCCGTTCGGGGAGTCCGCTGAAAGCGATGTCGACCCGCCGCACGGGATGGAACGAGCGGTCGACGAACCACGAGAAGGTGCGGCCGTTGGCCAACTGGATGGTCTGCACACCGGGGAGCGTGTCGGCCTGCCGTGGACACTCGACCAACACTTCGCGTCCCGCAAAGCGCGTATCGTCGTCACGAAACTGCCACTGATGGGTCCGGTAGCGGATATTGGGCTGACAATAGGCCTCGCCGCCGGTGTAGAAGCCATACTTGGCCGCAATGGCGTAGCCGTCGCAGAAGATCACGGGACGGCCGTGCGCCTCGCGGGCAATGGCGCCGTAGCTTTCGGGGTTGTGGAAGACCTCGAAGCGCAGATCGGTCGGGTTGAAGATCATCACCAGCCGCACGACGACGACCAGCACCAGCGTGACGCCGCCGGCCCGCATGACGTAGCGACGCGTGCGCGGGTGGCGACGCGCATAGTCGAACAGCAGCCACAGGAGCCCGAACGTCGAGACGATGACCCACTGCGGCTGGACGTATCCGCGCAGCGACGAGAGCAGGAAGAAGCCGATGAAACCCACGGGCAGCAGCCGCAGCAGACGTTCGAAGGGCGTCCGACAGCGGGTCTTGCGCCAGGCCTGGACCCAGAGCGGCACGAAGAAGGGGTTGAAGACCACGAGCATGTTGACGAGGAAATCCGTCACGTAGCTCACGCGGAAGACGGCATTGCGGCCCGAGAGGTGGTAGGCGAACGAAGCCCAGTCGTGGTGATATTGCCACAGCAGATGCGGCACGAGCAGCAGCAGGGCCACGGCACCGGCCAGATAGAGTCCCGGACGGAGGAAGAGCCGGCGGGGCGTCACCGCCAGGGCGAAGAGGACGACCAGCGCCCCGTGGTACTTGCTGTAGGCCATCAGCGCCATCGTCACCCCCAGCCACAGCCAGGCGCCGCGCCGCTCCTCGGTGAAGCGGCGGAAGGCCCCGAGGAAGAGCGCCGTCGTGAAGAGCAGCGGACCGTCGGGCACGGCAATAAAGCCGTAGAGCTGCAGCATGAGCGTCGAGGCGGCGACCATGCAGTACAATGCGGCGTCACGGCGCGAGGCATCCGCCGGGCGGATCAGCCGCCACAGCACCCAAAGATAGAGCGGCTGCAGCAGCGTGAAGAAGAGGCGCACGCCCAGTTCACCACCGGCGAGGTGTTCGCCCAGCCAGACCAGCAGTGCCGTCATGGGCGGGTGGTCGAAATAGCCCCACGCCAGGTGTTCGGCGAACATGTGGTAGTAGGCCTCGTCGTTGGCCAGCTGGGAGAACCCCGCCTGCAGGAGGTTGCACACCCACCAGACGCCGAGCCAGAAGAGGACCAGCGTGTCGGGTCCCCACGCGGCATATCCCGTTTTGAGCGATGCTTTCATACCGCGGCAAAGGTAGGAATTTTTCTCGGGATTGCGTCGATGTTGATACATTGTTCATTAAAAAAAGCCTCCGGCGTTTGCAAACCCCGCAACAATTCCTATCTTTGTTCCCGAGCAAGGTTCCCAGCCGGCGGCTGCCGGCCCGGGATCAAAAGGGAACTCCTGTGCAAATCAGGGACTATGCCCGTAGCTGTAAGCTCCGCAAAAGGCTGTACACTCTTTGCCACTGTTCCGGCAGGAACGGGAAGGCGTGCGGCGGGAGCGAGTCAGAAGACCTGCCTTGCCGGACAGGCCGTAGTCCTCGGGACGTGGGACGACGCCGCAACATTTTTTTACACTTTATATAATACATACGACTCCGGATGCCGACAAGGCGGCTGCCGCGCATCGTTTTCGGGCCGTTTGGTCCGCAACGTGCCCGGGGCGTCGACCGTCGGCCGGAAGCGATGGCACAACCTTTTAACTACGGAACCAGTATGGGCATTTCGGAACTCTGCATTGTCAAGCGCGACGGGAAACGCGAGGCGTTCTCCGTCGAGAAGATCAAACGGGCCGTCAGCAAGGCCTTTCTCTCGGTGGGCGGGTATGCTACGGACGACGACCTCACGTCGGTATTGAGCCGCGTGCACGTCGCCGACGGTATGTCCGTCGAGGAGATTCAGAACCAGGTCGAGGTGGCCCTGATGGCCGAGCGCTACTTCGCCGTGGCCAAGAGCTACATGCTCTACCGCCAGCGCCACACCGAAGACCGCGAGGAGCGCGAAAAGCTCCGCTTCCTGACCGACTACTGCGCCGCCTCGAACCCCGCCACGGGGTCGAAATTCGACGCCAACGCCAACGTCGAGAACAAAAACATCGCCACGCTGATCGGCGAGCTGCCCAAGCAGAACTTCATCCGCCTGAACCGCCGCCTGCTCACCGACCGCATCCGTGAAATGTACGGCCGGGAGCTGGCCGACAAGTACCTCCACCTGCTGAACAACCACTTCATCTACAAGAACGACGAGACGTCGATGGCCAACTACTGCGCCTCGATCACGATGTATCCGTGGCTGCTCGGCGGCACGATCTCCATCGGCGGCAACTCGACGCGCCCGACCAACCTCAAGTCGTTCTGCGGCGGATTCGTCAACATGGTCTTCATCGTCTCGTCGATGCTGTCGGGGGCCTGCGCCACCCCCGAGTTCCTCATGTACATGAACTACTTCATCGAGCAGGAGTACGGCGAGGACTACTACACGCGGGCCGACGAGGTGGTCGACCTCTCGCGCAAGCACCGCACGCTGGACAAGGTCATCACCGACTGCTTCGAGCAGATCGTCTACTCGATCAACCAGCCCACCGGGGCGCGCAACTTCCAGGCCGTCTTCTGGAACATCGCCTACTACGACCGCTGCTACTTCGAGTCGCTGTTCGGCGAATTCCGCTTCCCGGACGGATCGGCACCCCACTGGGAGTCGCTCTCGTGGCTGCAGAAGCGCTTCATGCGGTGGTTCAACCGCGAGCGTACGAAGGCCGTGCTGACCTTCCCGGTCGAGACGATGGCCCTGCTCTCGAAGGAGGGAGACGTGATGGACCGCGAATGGGGCGACTTCACGGCGCAGATGTATGCCGAGGGACACTCGTTCTTCACCTACCTGAGCGACAACGCCGATTCGCTCTCGTCGTGCTGCCGCCTGCGCAACGAAATCCAGGACAACGGCTTCAGCTACACGCTCGGCGCCGGGGGCGTCTCGACCGGCTCGAAGAGCGTGCTGACCGTCAACCTCAACCGCTGCATCCAGTACGCCGCGCGCAACGGCATGCACTACCTGAAGTTCCTCGAAGAGGTGGTCGACCTGGTGCACAAGGTCCAGACGGCCTACAACGAAAACCTCAAGACGCTGCAGGCAAAGGGGATGCTGCCGCTGTTCGACGCCGGCTACATCAACCTCTCGCGGCAGTATCTGACCGTCGGCGTCAACGGACTGGTCGAGGCGGCCGAGTTCCTCGGGCTGGAGATCTCGGACAACGACCGCTACGCCTCGTTCGTCGAGGAGGTGCTGGGGCTCATCGAGCGCTGCAACCGCAAGTACCGCACGAAGGAGCTGATGTTCAACTGCGAGATGATCCCGGCCGAGAACGTCGGCGTGAAGCACGCCAAGTGGGATCGCGAGGACGGATACGCCGTGCCGCGCGACTGCTACAACTCGTACTTCTACGTCGTGGAGGATCCGTCGCTGAACATCGTCGACAAGTTCCGCCTCCACGGTCACCGCTACATCGACCACCTGACCGGCGGTTCGGCCCTGCACCTCAATCTGGAGGACCACCTCTCGCAGGAGCAGTACCGGCAGCTGTTGCGCGTGGCGGCACGCGAGGGGTGCAACTACTTCACGTTCAACATCCCGAACACGGTCTGCAACCACTGCGGACACATCGACAAGCGCTACCTGCACGCGTGCCCCGAGTGCCACTCGACCGATCTGGACTACCTCACGCGCGTGATCGGCTACATGAAACGCGTCTCGAACTTCTCGGCGGCCCGCCAGCAGGAGGCCTCGCGCCGCTTCTACGCCCACAAACCGCAGACCGATGCTCCGCTATCATAACTTCGACATCGTCTTCGCGGAGATCCCCGACGAGACGACGCTGGCCGTCAACCTCACCGGCTGCCCGAACCGCTGCCCGGGATGCCACAGCCCCCACCTGCAGCGCGATGCGGGGCGACAGCTCGACGAGCGGGAGCTCGCGGCGCTGCTCGACCGCTACGGACACTCGGTCACCTGCCTCTGCTTCATGGGCGGCGATGCCGCACCGCTCGAGGTGGCCCGGCTGGCCGCGTGGGTGTGCTGCACGTGGCCCGCGCTGCGCGTGGGCTGGTACTCGGGGCGGCCGCAGCTGCCCGAGGGATTCATCCCCGAGGCGTTCGACTACGTGAAGCTCGGACCCTGGATCGAGGCCCGCGGCCCGCTGACCGCACCCACCACCAACCAGCGTCTCTACCGCGTCGATCGCTGCGGACGGATGACCGACATCACCGCGCGATTCCGACGACACACCGCCTGACGTTCCCGGGAGCCGGAGAAACCTTACGAGATTAGATGAGTAACCCCGCGTGTCGTCTGCCATACGACCCCTTCCGGCTCCCGAAGAACGCTCCGACCGCCGCCCTCCCCCTGCCAACGGGAAGAGGCGGCATTTTTTTTCGCAACAAACGAACAGAATTATCTGAAAAAGATTATTTTTGCGATTATCATGAAAACCAGGCACGAACTGACCGAAATCCTCGACTTTATCGCCGAATATGCGACCTATCTGCTCGGGTCGGGAGTCCACACCTCCCGCGCCATCCGCAACTCACAGCGCATCGGCCGTTCGTTGGGGGTCGACGTCCAGTTGTCGAGCTTCCAACGCAGCACGATCCTCACGGTGCGCGACGACGAGTCGGGCGAGGCCATCACCCGCGTGGTGCGCATTCCCTCGCTGCCGATCAGCTTCGAACGCAACTCCGACCTGAGCGCCCTGAGCTGGGACGCCCTCGACGAACGGCTGCCACTGGACGAGATCCGCCGCCGCTACGACGAACTGACCGCCAAACCGTTGATCGACCCGATCTTCGTGCTGCTGACCGTGGGGCTGGCCAACGCCTCGTTCTGCCGCCTGTTCGGCGGCGACTGGACGGCCATGGCCATCGTCTTCACCTCGACGCTGGTCGGCTATGCCGCCAAACAGCGCATGCAGGCCCACGGCGTCAACCACTTCCTGATCTTCATCGTCGCGGCATTCATGGCCTCGCTCTGCGCTTCGTCAGCCCTGCGATTCGACTGCACGGCCGAAACGGCCCTCGCCACAAGCGTGCTGTTCCTCGTTCCCGGCGTCCCCCTGATCAACGGCGTGATCGACATCGTCGAAGGGCACATCCTCATCGGATGCAGCCGCCTGATCAACGCCCTGTTGCTCATCATCTGCATCGCCATCGGTCTGGCAGCGACGCTCCTCATGGTTAAAGACAGCCTGCTATGATCGCCGTGGACATCCTGCTCGACGGGCTCTTCGCAGCCGTGGCCGCCATCGGATTCGGCGCCATCTCCGATCCGCCGATGCGCGCCTTCCCGCGCATTGCCCTGCTGGCCGCCGTGGGCCACGCCCTGCGCTACTGTCTGATGAACTATGCCGATATCGACATCGCCTCGGCCTCGCTCTGTGCCGCGATGGTCATCGGATTCGGAAGCCTCTGGCTCGGACGCGGCGTCCGCTGCCCGATGACGGTCCTCTACATCCCGGCGCTGCTGCCCATGGTCCCGGGCATCTACGCCTACAAAACCGTCTTTTCGCTGATCATGTTCCTGCAGTCGCTCAACGACCCGGGACAGAGCATGCAATACATGCAGCTTTTCTTTCTGAACGCCACGGTCTCGCTGAGCGTCATCGCCCTGCTGGCCGCCGGAGCCACGCTGCCGATCTTCGTCTTCAAGCGGAAGGCCTTCTCGCTCACGCGCCGGCGCCGGGCCGGGCGGAGCGCCGCGGAGCCGAACGGCAACGATCCCGAACCCCAGGAGGATCCTGCGGACAACGAGGAAGAGCGGGCGAAAACAACGGGGATCGTCAACGCCCGGACAACCGGCGAATCCGAAACCCCGATAAACAATCCGCAATAGCACGAACCGATGGAGACCTTCTGGAGTACGATAGCCGCCTATAACGCCGCGACATGGCCCGCACAACTGGTGCTGACCGGCATCGGAGTGCTGCTCACGACGCTGCTCGTTCGACGTCCGTCGCACGGCGTGCGGATCGCCATGAAGCTCTACATGGCGCTGCTCAACTTCTGGATCGCCGGGGTCTATTTCCTCGTCTACTGCGAGCCGCGACAATATCACAGTCCCCAGGCGTTGTTCTGGGCCATCATGGGGTGCATCTGGCTCTACGACCTCATCGTCAAACACGCCTCGCTGGCCCGAACCGGCCACCATGCCCGCTTTGCCCGGATGCTCTTCGTCATGCCGTTCCTCTATCCGCTCTGCTCGCTGGCCCTGGGACGCACCTTCCCAGAGATCACCTCGCCGGTGATGCCCTGCTCGGTGGCGGTCTTCACCATCGGCGTGATGCTGGCCTTCTCCGAGCGCATCAACATCGTCCTGGCCATGTTCCTCTGCCACTGGGCGCTGATCGGCCTCTCGAAGGTCTACTTCTTCGGCATCCCGGAGGACTATCTGATGGCCTGCAGCGTCGTCCCGGCGCTCTATCTCTTCTTCCGCGAATACATCCAAAGCCTCGAAAACCGGCCCGCAAAACCCTCCCCGCGCGTCCTCAACGGATTGCTGGGACTTCTCTGCGCAATCATCGGCGGATTCTTCGCCTTCACGCTGCTGCACCAGTTCAACCTCTTCTCCGAAATATAACCCGATCCGTTTCAAGCGGGAGGATGCCAATCGCAAAAAAATGCCGGCCGATTCACCATCGGCCGGCATTTTTCTTCCGGGCTGTTCCGGAAAACGGAAATCCGCTCTCCCGGGTGTTTCGCAGATGTGTTTCATGCGTGCCGCCGAGATGTATCTCATCGAGGCCGAGGCGCTCTGCAAGCAGCAGACTCCGGATGAATCAACGGCTCGAAATCTGCTCTACACGGTCAACTCCGCCCGCGATGATGCCTATACGCAAACAGCAGCCTCGGGGCAGGATATGGTCGGCGCATGGGTCTGTGACTATGCGGAGAGCCGGTAGCCGTTTGATGAAATAAAACATCGCCTTACACTCAAAGAGGTTGGCGATGCGGCAGAGGGCAAGTATGATTGGAAATTGAGAATATGCAGCAAGGATTGCAAAGATAATACATCAAGTTAGCAACTGTTCTAATTACGTAAATACTTGATAACCTCGTTTCATAAATCACTTGATTTCAAATTCTGCATTCAATTTTATCTCTTCCCTTTTCGCATAAAACGATTTGCTTATGCGATATTTTCCTTTGGAAAGATGATAATACCTGTCAATAGGCAAACTAAAGCAATACAATAAAGGTGCTTTCTGTTTGTTAAAACCATCATCAAACCAAGCGATGTCACCTTTTGTCTTAGCCATAACCCATTCCTTCCCATTCCATCGTTCTACAGCCCAACCTCTTCCATACATCAGCGAGGTCGATGTCGGATTTGATACGAACACATTGATAAGATGTAGATTTTCCCCATAAATAGGACGCTCCGTCCACATGGAAATCGGTTTATCCTGATATTCATCCGGCAAATCCATAACATACCAAAGATAACATTCCGGAGTGTCGTAAGTGATGGAAGATTTATTTACCGATGCATCTTGGATGCCTGCTACCGTATCGCTACTCTCCATGACAAACAACTCTTTATCTGGTGTTGCTTCCTGTTGAGCTTGCTGCCGCTTGTGGGTGCAACTCATGCAAACAAGACTTGCCAGCATTGCGAATAAGATTATCGTTTTCATTGTATAAGTTCTCCTTTCTTGTTTATATATTTCCATTTATCGCTTACCTATTCGTGGCAGGAAACCCGTCCATAACAACCCTAATCCTGCATAAAAATAGGACTATTTTACGATTATCTGCATTGTTTGACCTAAAATCTGTCGCAAAAGTTAGTTTTGTACTATTATTGGTTTTCAAATCGCAGAAAATGCTGCTTTTCAATATTAAAAATAATTCCCCGACAAACACTTATCGCTTTCCATCTATTTCGATATATTGCAAGGAGGATAATGTTCAAGCGTATTCAATCCCATTTCAAGAGCTGGCGAATAAGCCCGTGTGGGAACAAAAGGGGAACAATGGTTTGGGTGTTGGTATGCTGCCTGCATCGTTTCGAGTTGTACCGGAAAGCGACCTCTACAAGATGACCCGCCGAAACATGATCGACGGAGCCATCGAGTACATTCCCCGAAAAACCAAGGGGATCGACCCATTACCGTTCGGGTGCCCTTGAACGAGACGGGACGTCGCACCCTCGCCGAACTGACCCGTCGGTGTCCTCGCAGCCGGATGGTCGATCACGCGCAACTCTATTGCGATTACAAGGATCTCAACGACTTTTGGATCGCCCGCAAACGGCTTCGGGATGATTCGGAAGAGGCAAAGACCGAATCCCGAAAACCGCAATTACGGCCCAAGGGAGGAATAAAGGTTTAACCGAGGCAAGTTTGTGTTTTTGTCAGCCAAAACCGGCGCAACCACATTTTTCCTTGGAAAGATGAGGTAATGTCCTATTTTTTTCGTATCTTTACCACACACAACATATCTCTATATGAGTTTGGTCGCCCATAATATAAGGAATAATTCTATTTGTACGCTGTGCTATAACATTTTGATACGATTTTTAAGAGAATGAAAAATGAAATAAGTTTGGATCACTTCAGCATGGGGATTCAATGGTTAACATCAAAAATGGAAGTTTTGCGTAAACTCCAACGAAATTCAGCCGGCAGTTCCGACTATGCCCATTATTATCACAACAAAAACTCAAGGAATGGGTGGACGGGACGAAAATCAGGCAGACATTCCTGCTACCCCACTCCCAAATTTCAATTTGATTGAAAGACATTGGAGATTCCCGCGCAAGGAGGTCATCAATACCGGCTTCTACAGAACGAAAGTGGAATTCAGACAAGCCTTCAGGGATTTCCGTGACAATATCGGAAACTATAGAGGGCCCTCCCATAAACCCGGATTATTCGATTCCTCGGCTCGGATTATTCGCAAACGTTTCTTTATCTACCAATCCAATAACAGAAAATCCACAAAACAAATCAATCAAAATCGCCCAAATTAACATGAAAAGGCTCTTTAACTCTCTATTGTTCAGCATCATGGCTGGAATGACCTTGTGGGGGGGGGATGTTCGTCCGGTAACGGAAAGGAACAGGATCCTCTAACCTCTACTCTGGCATTGACCGTCAGCAAACAATCCCTTCTGGCTGACGGCGAGGACAAAATCGTTCTTACAGTTCATTATAACGGCACGGAGGACGTCACGGCAAAAGCGGAACTCTTCGCTAACGATCAATCGCTTGCCACCTCCGAATTCACCACTACCACCCCGGGAAGCTATACGCTCAAAGCCGTTTATGACGGGGTCACCTCCAACACGATAACCATCACGGCCGTATCGGGCGAAGATGTCAATGGCATCACGCTCCAGGCTTCGAAAACCGCTATCTACGCCGATGGCGGTGATTTCACCGTGCTCACGCTCAAGACCCGTGAAGGCTACGATGTCACGGCCCAGGGCACCTTCTTCGCCAACGGCGAACAGCTCCAGAGCAACCGTTACAGCTCGACAAAGGGTTCGCTGGCTCCGGTCCAGATCACCGCAAAGTTCAACGGGCTTGACGTCGACAACAGCATCGCCGTAACGGCCTCGTCGAGCTACACGTTCACCAACCGCGTACTGCTCGAGGACGTCACCAAGACCAATTGCCAGTACTGTCCCACCGTCATCAAGCTGATCGACGAACTGCGCAAGGATGCACAGCCGCTGGTCGTTCCCCTGAGCATCCACAACTCCAACAGCAGCATCTACTCGACCTATTACAGCCTGACGACGCGTCAGTTTGCCGACAACTTCTGCGAATACTTCGGGCTGAACAAGTCGGTCGCCCCGAAAGTCTTCATCAACCGCAACAAAAAAGCGGCCAACCACGACACGCTCACGGCCGATGAACTGCGAGCCATGGCCATCAACGGACCGAAGGATGTAGCCATCGCGCTGGAAAGCACGCTCGAAGGTTCGACCATTACGGTCAAGGTCACCGTGGGTTCGAAAAAGGACTTCTCGGGCAAACTCGTCGTGGCTCTGGCCGAGAATGGCATCATGGCCGAACAGCAGACGATGGGTAGGACCGAGATGTATCGCATGATGCGTGCCTATGCCCCGTCGATTGAGGGCGAGTCGAAGAGTTTCAGGACAAACAATCCGGTCTGCTACACGACGACGTTCGACGTCCAGAATCTGGCACTGGCCAACACGGCCAACTGCGAAGTGATCGCCTTCGTCACGGATGACGCCGACGGACTGTGCGTGAACGTACAGTTTGCCAAGGTCGGAGAGATCAAAGGTTATTAGCCGGCCCGGGAGAACATGCAAGCAAGAAACATCACGGCCTCTCTGTTGCTGTTGTGTGCGACCCTCCCGGTTGCCGCACAACAGATAACAGCGGAGAAGCCCAAACGAGACTGGGGAAAGCTGAGCGGCAGCATCGAATCCTCGTGGGGTATCTATATGAAGGATGCCGCACTGGGCATCAATGAGCTGGATCAGACCTGCGGAACCAACACGTACGTCAATCTGGGGTATACCATCAAGGGATTTCGCTTCGGCCTCCAATACGATATTTTCGAGAAACCGATGATCGGTTACGATCCGCTGCTCGAAGGCAACGGCCTGCGGGGCGGATTTGCCGCCTGGTCCAACTCGCAATGGGAGGTGACGCTCGGTACCTATGTCGAGCAATTCGGCAGCGGACTGTTGCTGCGGGCCTACGAAGAGCGCGAAATGGGGATCAACACCTCGCTGCTGGGCGGTAATCTGCACTGGCGTCCGACCAGCTGGCTCTCGACCAAATTCGTTGTCGGCAAGCCGCGACGGTTCATGAGTTTCGCCGATTCATGGGTCTACGGTGCCGATGCCGAGCTGTCGCTTCTCGAACTGATCGACCCGCAGAGCGAGGCCCTGCTGCTACTGGGCGGCTCATGGGTGCTGCGCGACGATGTCTCGAAGAACCGGCCCGACTACCCCGCCATTGTCAATGGCTTCAGCGGACGGCTCGACTTCTCGAAGGGCGCCTTCTCCGTCGGCGGCGAATATGTCCACAAGGGCGAAAGCCTCCGCATCGATCCCCGCTATACGACCGATCGGGGGACGGGCCAGGCCCTGCTGCTCAACGCCGGGTTCGACCTGCCGGGCTTCGGGATGTCGGCCGTCTGGCGCTCGATCGAAAACATGCCTTGGCATCAGGAAGACGCCTCGACCCAGAGCGTCGACCTGAACTACATCCCGGCGCTGACCAAGCAGCACAAGTATGCCCTCTGCTCGCTGTTCCCCCACAAGGTGTTGGGCTACGGCGGCGAAACCGGCGGCCAGATCGACCTCTTCGGCGAAATTCCCGTGGGCGGCCATCCGCGCCGACCGCTGCGCTTCGCCATCAATGCCTCGATGTACAAGGACATGGAGCGGTCCGGAAGCCACTACAAGTTCATGGGCATGGGCGGAGACCTGGCCTTTGCCGAAACCAGTCTTGAACTCGAAAAGAAGTGGGGCCCCGACTGGAAAACGATCCTCGTCTTCGCCTACCAGCGACAGAATGAATTCAGCCGTTTCGGCTTCGGCGACATGCGCATGAACACCGAAATCATCGTCGGCGACGTGCTGTGGCAGATCACCCCGAAAACGTCGCTGCGTGCCGAGGTACAGCATGCCTGGAGCGATTCGCTCGACGACCAGCGCTGGATGATGGGCCTCCTCGAACTGGGTCTGGCCCCGCGCTGGATGGTTTACGTAAGCGACATGTGCAACTACCAGAGCTACGGCGACAACATCCACTACTTCGATGCCGGCGTCAGCTATGCCCACAAATTCCTGCGTGCCGCCGTATCGTTCGGCCGCTACCGTGCCGGCGAAGTCTGCTCGGGAGGTATTTGCCGCTATGTGCCCGAACATACGGGCGTCAACGTCAGCCTCTCGATTATCCTATGATCTCTGTCTCCATCCTGAGAAGGGAAATATGAAACCCCTTTATTCACCAAAACCAAACCACATTTATGAAACGATTCCTACACGTTTGGAGTATGGTCCTCACACTGGGCCTGCTCTCCGGGATGAGCTCATGCTCGAATGACGACACCGTCGCTCCGCCGGTCGTGAATGTTCCGCAGAACACCCTTGCATTCAAGGCGTTCGACACGGAGGCAAAAACCGTTACGATCGAATCCAACGCCGACTGGACCTTCGAAGTCACGGGAGACTCGCAGATCTGCGACGTAACACGCGAAGAGGGCAGCAATACGCTGACCGTAACCCCGAAGATCAACTACGACAAGGCCGCCTACACGGCTCGGATCGTGATCACGGCCGGCACCGGCTCGAACACCGCCTCGCAGACGATCACCGTCACGCAGGAGGCCAATAGCGAGACCTACCTGAACATCCTGAACAGTGACCTGATGGGTGACAACCCGATCGTCACGATCAGCAACGACCCCGACGGCGGCAACACGGAGTATGAGATCCGTCTGGCCACGAACAACAAACTCACGCTGACCTACTCGCAGGACCAGACCGCACCCTCGACAAGCGCACTGACGCCCGACAAGCAGACACGTGTGACCATCGACGGCTGCGACTGGATCACCTATGAGGTGGGCGAAGAGACGACCGGCGAGGGTACGGTTACGGTGCTGACCCTCTCGTGCACCTTCAACGAGGATACGTCCGAATCGCGTACGGCCTTCCTGGAGATCGTGAGCGGCGAAGGAACGAACAACACCGTCATCAGGAAGCGCATCGGCATCACGCAAATGGCCGACAAGCCGACGATCATCATCAACGCCCCCGAAGAAGGTCTGGTGGCAACCTACGACCAGAGCAAACCGCTGACCTTCTCGGTTGCCGGCAACGTAGAATTCACATGGGAATGGATAACCGCTGCACAGTGGGTAACGCTCAAAGAAACGACCGAAGAGGGCAACAAGAGCAATGTCCGCAATTTCTCACTGGAGTTCGACAACTGGACGGGACTTTCAGACCGCGAAGCTTCGCTGACGTTCCATGCAGTCGATAATCCTTCTGAGGCTATGGCTGACGTAAAAATCACCCAAACGGCAGCTCCGCAGGCTTCAATCTCACTCAATACGAACAGCGTTGTGTTCAACAATGGAGATGAGACCGAGACAAAATATGTAACGGTCGAGTGCTCGTTCTCGAACATGACTATCACGACCAAGGATCTGGAAACCGAGACTCAAGCAGCGTGGTTGACCGCAGACTATGATGCTTCGGCGAAGGCTGTCTCCGTCAAGGTGAACGGCACGACGAAGACGACCCGTACCGCCGAGGTGAAACTCTCCTGCGGAGGCAACGGCAACGAGGCCTCGGCCACCCTGACGGTGACCCAGTTGGGTACGGAGGCTACGCTGCTGCTCGATCCCGAGTCGATTCAGATCGACTCGAAAGGTACGGCACAAACCATCGCGGTGCTGACGAACCAGACCGACTGGGAGGTAGTCGACCCGACGGCAATGGAGGAGTTCACCATCACGGTCGACAAGGAGAAGAAGACCATCACCGTTTCGGGTACGCCGCTCGATGCCGGTCTGCGCGAACACACCTACACGGTCAAGGCGGGCGAGCTGGAAAAACAGTTCACCGTCAAACAGCAGGTTGCCTACAAGGTGGGGGATCCGTACATCGTCAACGGCAAAACCGTAGGTATCATCTATCAAGTAGACGAAAGCGGAATGAACGGCAAGGCCTTCAGTCTGACCGTTTACAATACCAACGACAAACAAACCTATACGACCGGATTCTACGACATGAGCAATCTTCCCGGCTCACGCAACAGCGGAAAAGAAAACCTCGAAAAAATGAAGGCAATCGCTGGAGCAAATTGGACGACTACCTGTGAAGTTGCCGGTTGGACACAACAGTTGGCTGAACGTGACGGTGTGGACTGGTATGTTCCGGCCATCGAAGAGTTGATCGAACTTACCGAATACATGACAGGTGTAAAATTCCAGACCAAAACATACACTTTGGAGAATCCCGAAGGAGGCTATCCTGCAACAACCACAGTCACTGGAATTCCATTCAGCACCACACTTGAAATAAAGGATTCCGGATTCGGCGATACTACCATAGCCTCAGAAACATTCGTAGAAGAGGATAACATCAACGCAGCTAAAACAAACTGGAACATTATCCGCAATCTTTACAAGGAATATACGAGCGATCAGTCCTACATCGTATTCTTACATTCGGATGAAGATGGATTAATTGACGGTAGGTATGATGTTTGGGACGCTTCGGGTGATGCCTTGTCCGACAGATGGTTATCTTCGACCGTAGAAAGCATGTATTATGGTTCTTTAGCCGTTGTCAAAACCGTAACCTTCACCACATCACGTGTAGAAGAAAGTTATGTAAATGCCACCTCTTCCTGGTGGGATGAATACGGCGGATCAATTCACCCGATCTGTCAGTTCGGTCCCGACCAACAGCGGTAAAATCAGAACGGAGCCCCTGTCAAGGAGGGGCCCGTTCTTTTCCGGAAAAATGTATAACAAAACATTATCTCTAACCCTTTCAATGGAAAAAATCCATTCTCGCAACAGTATGAGACCAATGGGTGGACTGCGCTCGGTGATGCTTCTCTGCAGTCTGATGGCAACGATGCTGCTGTCGTTTTCCGAGCTCCGGGCCGCGGATACGAAAACCCGGGTACAGATCACTGGCGTGGTAACCGATACGGGCGGATTACCCGTTCCGGGAGCCTCGGTCGTCCTGCACGGTACGACCATCGGTATCTCCACCGACACGGACGGTAAATTCAAACTCGAATTCGACGACCGCCCCAACATCATCATCGACGTGTCGTTCATCGGTATGAAAAAGCAGGAGATCCCCGTCAAACCCCGCAACGGCAAGGCCAATCTCAAAGTCGTACTGGAGAACGACACCGAAATCGAAGAGGTGGTCGTAACGGGTATCTTCAACCGCAAGAAGGAGGGCTACACCGGTTCGGTGAACACCATCAAGGGCGAAGACATCAAGAAATACTCCACCACGAACATCGCCAAGGCCATCAGCGCCATGGAGCCGAGTTTCCGCGTGATGGACAACTTCGAGATGGGTTCGGACCCCAATGCGCTGCCCGACATGCGCATGCGCGGTACGTCGACTCTGCCCGGCGGTACGGCAACGGGTGACGGTCTGGTTTCGCTGCAGGGCGAATACGACACTTATCCCAACCAGCCGCTGCTGCTGCTCGACGGTTTCGAAATCGACGTGCAGACGATGGCCGACCTGGACCCCGACCGCGTGGCTTCGATCACCATCCTGAAGGATGCATCGGCAACGGCCATCTACGGTTCGAAGGCCTCGAACGGTGTGATCGTCATCGAGACACTCGCCCCCAAACCCGGCGCCATCAACGTCACCTACAGCGGCAACGTGCGTGTCGAAATGCCCGACCTGTCGTCGTACAACCTGATGAACTCCTCGGAGAAGATCTATGTGGAGAAGATCGCCGGTCTGTATGCCGAAAACGATCTGGCCTCGCAGCGGGACTACCAGTCGCGTCTGCGCGAGGTGAAACGCGGAGTGGATACCTACTGGCTCTCGCAGCCGTTGCGCACGTCGGTCCAGCAGCGTCATGCCGTGACGCTCGAAGGCGGATCGAACGAACTGCGTTACAAACTCTACGCCGGATTGAATGAGACCCCCGGTGTGATGAAGGGCTCGAAGCGAAGCACACAGACCGCATCGCTTGACCTGAGCTACCGATTCAAGAAATTCCTGCTCAAAAACAGCATCACGGCCGACAACGCCGTGGGTACCGAGAGCCCCTACGGCTCGTTCAGCGAATACGCTCAGCTGAACCCCTATCTGCGTCCCTACGACGAAAACGGCAACATCAACAAGATCATGCAGACGTGGAACATGCTCTACAGCGGCGACGGCAACAACTATGAGGTGGCCAACCCGCTCTACAATACGACGTTCCACAGCCTGAACCGCAACACAGACTTCACCGTCCGCGAACTTTTCAAACTCGAGTACCGCCCCAGCGAAGAGTGGATCCTGCAGGGTAACGTCTCGGTGAGCAAGAACAACGGCAAGGCCGAAGTCTTCCGCCCGGGCTACCACACCGCCTTCAAGGATGTGACGGACCCCGCGCTGAAGGGTGACTTCACCCGTACGCAGTCCGAGTCGTTCAACTACGCCGTCGACTTCACGGTGATGTACAACAAAAACATCAAGAACACGCACTACATCACGGCCAACCTCCGTTATGCGGTCGAACAGACCAGCAACGAGGCCTACGGTGCCAAGGTGACCGGTTTCCCCAACGACCAGATGGACCACATTCTCTTCGGTAAGAAATACGACGAGAACATGACCGGTTCGGAGAATACGTCGCGCAGCATCGGCGGCGTTCTGGCTCTGGGTTACTCCTACAAGTACCGCTACTCGTTCGATGCCAACATCCGTATGGACGGCTCGTCGCAGTTCGGTAAGGACAACCGCTTCGCACCGTTCTGGTCGGCCGGCTTCAAATGGAACATCACCAACGAGGAGTTCATGAAGAAAGCTAACAAGAAGTGGCTCGACGATCTGGTATTCGCCATGTCGTACGGTATCACCGGCAACCAGGGTTTCGCTCCCTATCAGTCGCGTCAGGTCTACTCCTATTCGAATCTGATGCGCTACTACCTCTCGTCGGATGCCACGGGTATCGAACTCGTGGCTCTGGGTAACGACCGTCTGAAATGGCAACAGACCGCTACGTGGAATACGCGCATCGAGCTGTCGGCCTTCAAGGGCCGCCTAACCGCCCGTGCCGAGTACTACATCAAGAATACGAAGAACTCGCTGGCGCAGATCACGCTGGCACCGTCGCTGGGCTTTGCCTCCTACCCCGAGAACATGGGTACGCTCGAAAACAAGGGTGTCGAGCTGAACCTGGCCGTCATCCCCTACCGCAACGACGCCACACAGTCCTACTGGGTGATCTCGGTCAACGGTTCGCACAACAGGAACAAGTTGAAAGAGATCTCGCAGGCACTGCAACACCAGAACGAAATCAACGCCTCGGCCGAAACCATCTCGCCGCTGCCGCGCTATGTCGAGGGACAGTCGACGACGGGGATCTGGGCCGTGCCGTCGCTGGGCATCGACCCTGCAACCGGTGACGAAATCTTGCTCAAGCGCAACGGCTTGATCACGAGCGTCTACGATGCGGTGGATGCCGTGCTGTGCGGCGACACGGAGCCCAAATGGCAGGGTACGATCAACACCTCGTTCCAGTACAAGGGCTTCGGCGCAAACCTCGCCTTCTCGTACAAGTTCGGAGGCCAGATGTACAACGAGACGCTCGTCTCGAAGGTCGAGAATGCCGACCTGCGCTACAACGCCGACCGTCGCGTGCTAACCGAACGCTGGCAGAACCCCGGCGACCTGGCCCAGTACAAGCGTCTGACCAACTCGTCGAGCGGCTCGAACACGATGCAGACCTCGCGCTTCGTCATGGACGAGAATACGCTGCAGATGGGCTCGCTCTCGCTGACCTACCGCATGGACCGCAACAACACGCCGTTCCTCTCGAAGCTGAAGATCAGCTCGATGAAGTGGGGCTTCACGATGGAGGACGTCTTCTACGTCTCGACGATCAAACGCGAACGCGGTACGGTCTATCCGTTCTCGCGTCAGTTTGCCCTATCGCTTAACATTGTATTCTAACGCATGACGACACACATGAAAAGGCTTTATTTCCGCATACTGATTCTGACAACGCTTCTGGCGGGATCGACCTCCTGCGCGGAGTGGCTCGACGTACAACCGAAGACCTCGGTGGAGCAGGACGACCTCTTTGCCCGCGAAACGGGATTCAAGGATGCCCTGACGGGGTTCTATCTGCTCATGGGGACCGAGAACCTATATGCCCAGAATCTGACCTATTCGTACCTCGACATGCTCGCAGGACGCTACGAGAGTGCCCCGGAGATCTATGACTGGACGACACTCTACGCCTACGACGGTACCTATCAGACCACCGTCAACACGATCTACTCGAAGATGTACAACATCATCGCCAACATCAACAACTTCCTCTACTTCGTCGATGCCAAGCGGGACGTCATCACCACGCCGAACTACTACGAGACGATGAAGGGTGAAGCGTTGGGTCTGCGGGCCTTCCTGCACTTCGACCTGTTGCGCCTGTTCGGCCCGATCTATTCGCAGAACCCCGACGACAAGGCCATTCCCTACCGCACGGCCTTCAACAACGAGGCCACGCCGATTCTCCCGGCCCGCGAGGTGCTGGATCTCTGCATTGCCGACCTGCTCGAGGCCGAGAAGCTGCTCGACGGCCACGACAGCGAAATCTTCAATTACGACGATACGGTCGACGCCTTCACGGAGATGCGCCAGATGCGCATGAACGTCTGGGCCGTCCGCGCCATGCTGGCCCGCGCCTACTGCTACAAGGGCGATGCCGAAAGCAAGGCCCTGGCGCTGCAATATGCCAGATCCGTGATCGAAAGCGGCAAGTTTTCTCTGGCAACCTACAGTTCGATTACGGTCTCGCCGATCATGCCGACCGAACAGATCTTCGCACTCTACATCTACGACTACTACCAGATTGTCGATCCGATCTTCGTGGATGCCAGCAGTTCGAACATCCTGAGCGCCTACCAGGCCACCGTCGAGACGTGGTATGAAACCACGAGCGGCGGCGCAAGCGACCGTCGGTTCCAGACCTTCCGCAACGTCTCGGACAACGGCCGCATAAAGAAGGTCAGCCAGAAGTACAGTCAGAACGGGTCGTCATCGCGCGACAACTACTCAGGCCTGAACTCGCAGCCGTTGATCCGCTTGGCCGAGATGTACTACATCGCTGCCGAGTGCGAACCGGATGCCACAACCGCCGCTTCGTACCTGAATGCCGTGATCGTCACGCGCACGGGTCAGAACAACTCGACTCAAACCCGGAATTTCGACCAGATCGACACGCGCCAGATCTACGGTCAGGTGACGGGCCAAACCGTGCGCATCAACGAACTGATGAAGGAGTACGTGAAGGAGTTCTACGGCGAAGGCCAGCTGTTCTTCTTCTACAAGCGGCTGAATTTCAAAACCTTCTCGAATTGCCCGACACCTCAGGACGACATGACGACGCACTATCAGATGCCGCTCCCCGACAACGAGTACACATTCGGAAACAACAACTAAGGAAATGAATATCAAAACGATAACAACGGCCGCAGTCCTGCTCCTTGCGGCAGTCGGCTGCAAGGAGAACGACATTGCGTTCTACGACGAGGCTCCGCGTCTGGAGTATGTGACGGTAGCCTCCTGCACGTTCAACGACCAAGACTATCTGAATGCCTACATCGCCGACGAGAAGACCCCCGAAAAGGAGTGCAAGATAACGGCCCAGCTCATCGGCCGCCTGCTGACCGAACCGCTGACCTTCTGCATGCAGGGCACCCCCTCGAAGACGACTCCCTTCGAGGTGAAAGTGCGCTTCGAGAACCCCTACACCTTCCCGGTGTCGGCCGCCCAGAGCGAAGCTACGGTCTGGGTGACCTGCCCGACGAAAGAGCAGGTGTCAACCCGGAATGTCACCAAAAGCGGAATCATGAAGGTGAGCTCCGAAACGTCAAATCCAGCCCATCAGTTTGGATTGGGACGCGAGGAGAATCTGATCTGCTCGCTGAACGTGACGCTCAACATCTATCCTGCGAACTGGGACAGTGCCTGGTGGGGTTCCTACAGCACATCGAAATACTTCTTCATGATGGAGACCTTCAAGACGACGCTCGACGGTATCGCCAAGAGTCAGGACAGCCAACTCACACTCCGCCGGGAATACAACAAGTACAGGGAGGACCACGACCCGCTGTACGGCGACGATGACGAGAGCGAAATCGAAATCAGCTTCCCGCTGCAATAAACCGAATCAACCATGAAAATGAGATTTCAATCCTTAATGATTCCAATCGGCATGTCGCTGTTGCTGGGTTCGTGCTACGAAGACAAAGGCAACTACGACTACCATGAGATCAACGATATCGTCATCACGACGAGCGAATACAGCTACACGACTCCGAAGGAAGGGATGACGAACACCGTGGTGATCTCCCCGACGATCACGCAGACGATCACTACGGGTACGGAGAACCTCGCCTATGAATGGAAGCGTCAAACGGGTACGCTGTCGTGGGAGGTCGTAGGACACGACCCCACCTACACGTTAACGGTCACGTCGTCGGACACACAGCCCATCGTACTGCGCCTGGCGGTCACCGACACGACATTAGACATCATCACCTACGAAGAGATCACCGTAAAGCCGATCTTCAAGTTCAACCAGAGCTGGTTCCTGTTGCAGAATGTCGACGGGCAGGCCGTCCTGGGGTGTGTGGACGGCGAAGGATATGCCCGCGAGATGACGACGGACGTCTACAAGCGGGAAACGGGGAGCTCGTTGATCGGATCGCCCGTAGGGCTGGGCATGCATAACTTCCTGCGCACGACGGCCGTCACGGAGTTGAACCCGAATTATGAGATCCTTCTGGGGGTCTTCACGAGCAATCAGGAACCCTACATTCTGAAAGGTGCAACACTCGAAAACCACAACTACAACTACTGGCGTCTGCTCTATGAGAAGAAGGTCAAGGGCAATCTGACAGGCAATCCGCAGATCATGAAGGGCAACCGCAAGAACTTCACCATCGTGGACAACGGAAAACTATGGTATGCCCTTCCGGATGAACTGGCTCTGATGTACCCGATCGAGCTTTCTGACAAGCTGGGCGGCGGGGACAATTACGAAGTCAAGGGTATCGGCTTTGCTTCGACCTCGCACTGCCTGATCTACGACGGCCGAGGCAATCGGTTTCTGAGCTACGCGAATACGGCCCTCGGCGAAGGTTATAACACGCGCAAGTCGATCGCCAACGGAGCCGGATCGCAGGATGACCGCTACCTGGATGAGAACGACGTGAACCGCAGCGCAAAGATCGAGTCGATCGAAGCGGGATCGGTGCCCAACGCCTTCAATCCGGAGACCGACGTTCCGGGCGGCTTCGTCCTTGACTACATGGGTTGTGCCTCGGGCGACCATAACCTGACGATCATGGCCATTGGTCACGTCGGCCAGCAGATTTCGGTCTTCGAGTTCTGTCCGGACGCCCTGACCAACATCTACATCGAGAACATGGCCGTCTGCAACGCCAAATGGGAGGTTACGGGCAAGGGTACGCCCACGGTCGGCACGGATGGCAAATGGCAGGTGACCACATCGAGCTACTTCGAGCGGATGTTCTTCTACGCTGCCGGCAACACGATCTATCGGGTGGACCTCACGCAGGCCACTCCGGCCGTGGAGGTGGTTTACGAGACCGACCCCGAAGAGGGAGCCATCAAGATGATGAAACTCAAATCGGACAACGAGGATATAGCCTATGACGTAAACAGTTCGTCCGAAGCGGTTTCGACGAAGGAGATCATCCGTCACCTGGGGGTACTCCAGGAGGATGGCGACGGCAATGCGACGCTCGTGGAGATCCACCTGACGGCAGCCGGTGAGGTCGAGATCAACGCTGAGACCAAGGAGCCCGTCATCTACAAATTCAACGGTGGATTCAAGAATGTCGTGGACATGCTCTTCTCGTTCCGGGATGAAATCTGACATGACAAACCGGATATTACAACTGTTGCTCGGAACGTTGTTGCCGCTTCAAATGATGGCGGCAACAACGTCCGCGCCATCTTCCGGAGAGTCTGTGACCGGTGGTATCGCAATAACAGGGACGGAGGGGCTGGGAAGGCTCTACCACTCGGAGACGGGGTATCGCTGGGAACTTCCCGATTCGGTCCTGGGCCGTGCCATGAGTCTTTTCGTAACGCTGCTCAACACGGCGGGCAAGATGGACAAGGATACGAAATACGGCTATGAGGGCGACCGCTTCGGACCGATGATCCTCCGCTTTGTCGAAGACAACGGAATGGTCCGTCTGGAACAGGCCGTCGGGATGGAGCTTCCCGACGACGGGACGTCTGTGGCCCGCCTCTACAACGAAGCCCGCACTTGGAATACGCGCAACTGGCTGCCGATACTCCGGAACGACGCCGGCAGCGTAACGATCAATGTCGACCCGTTGTTGACCGACGACCAGCTTTTCGGGTTACAGTCCGCCTCGTTCATGCTTAAACTGGGCATGTGCATCGACCGCGATCCAGGATTCAGCGAGATCCGTCAGATTCCCGGCGGAATGATCGTCCGTTCGACCCGCACGTACACCTCGCTACCGTTCCCGGGACGTACGATCGACACGACGCGCTGGCAGATCGGCGCCAGTCTGTCGCTGTTGCCCCTTGAGAAAATGACGGCGCGTTACTTCGACCGGCGGGTCGGTTACTTCAAGATCCCGGGCCGCAGCGTGGCGGCCAACGGCTGCGAACTCATCGTTTCGGGAATCGTCAAACGATGGCATCTAGAACCGGCACCGGAAGACAAGGATCGCTACATCCGAGGCGAAAAAGTGGTTCCCCGACAAAAGATCATACTCTATTTCGACCAGGATTTCCCCGAGCGCTGGAAGGAGACGACTCGCCGGGCTGCGGCCAATTGGGCACAAATCCTCGAAGCGGCGGGGTTCCGCGATGCAATCGAAGTGCGGGAGGCCGATGCCGACGATCCGACGTGTACGCCCGACAACGGACGTCTGTCGTGGATCAAGTTTACGCCTTCTCCGAACGAGAACGCCTACGGTCATACCCAAACGGATCTTCGCAACGGCGAGGTGCTGTGTGTCTTGATCCGGATCTTCGGATCCTCATTCAACCTCATGCAGAGATGGCACATCGCACAGATGGGTGACGTGTATCCGATGAGCCCGGAGATGGAAGAGAAGATGTTCGAATGGGTACTCACTCATGAGATTGGTCATGTACTGGGGCTGGAACACAACTTCTACGGCAGCACGCTTTTCGGAACGGAACAGCTCCGCGATGCCGAACTGATGCATCGCGAGGCCTCCGGGACGTCGATCATGGATTATCTGCGTCTGAACCACGCGGCACAACCCGAGGACGGCATTGCCGCCGAGGACCTGATCCCGCGACTGGGGTCCTACGACCGGGCGGCCATTGAATGGGGCTACCGCTGCTGGCCGGATTGCGACGAACGTACGGTAGCCGACTCGTTGTCACGACGGGGCACGGCAATGTATGCCGATCGCCGCTATCGCTACATGCCGCAGCACAACATCCGTGACCCACAAGTGATGGCCGAGGATATCGGCCGGCGCCCGTTGGAGACGATCGAACTGGGAATGCGCCATCTGCAGCGGGCTCTGGAATCAATGGCGACTCCGCGCCCCGGCATGTGCGACACGACGCTGATCCTTCAGGCGGTCAGAGCACAGTTCAAAAACTATGCAGGACAGGTGTCACAGCATATCGGCGGACGTCGGCGCGTATTCGACCGTCCGGCGGAAATCTACCGTCCGGTGGATGCCGACGAGCAACGCAAAGCACTCACATTCTTCGCCCGTTATGTGGTGATGCCTCCGGCCTGGATAAAACCGGCTCTCGAGGCCGAGTTGCGGGAAGGTCTGGCGGAGTCGCTGCTCGACAGGCTTGCGTTGGTGGAGGAGATGGCTCTGACAGGCGGAGACTATACGGTGGAGGCCTATCTGGCGGATCTCGAAAGGCTCTTTCTGGGTGAAGCCTTCGATGCAGTACCGACGAAGGAGCGTCGAGTCATGGCCGAATCCTACCTGACGGCTCTTGACTGTTTTTCCGGCGACCCTGCGCGTAGTATCACCTTGCGAGTAAAGTGCCGGCAACGGATGGAACAACTCCGGCACCACCTCGCGATGTCGAACAATCCCTATTGGAACGGAGTGTGCGAACGGATCGCCTCCCGGGATGAAAATACGGAGGCAGCATGAAACGGACCATTCTACGATATGCGGCACTGCTGTCCCTGCTGGGGATGGTTCCGCACCGGACTCTTGCCGTCGGAGAGCGACAAGCGAAAGCCCCGACACTACGGGAAATCACAGCGGACACCCTGCAACAGCTCTGCGGAGGTCGATTGCCGGTCTACGCCTCGGGAGACGGGATCTGGATTGAAATCCCGACGTGCGAACTCCGGCTTACGGTCCAACTCGACCGGGGTGCCGGCATGCGGAATCGTGTGCTGCCGAACCTGCCGCCATTCCTGTTGGAAGCGGATCCGGCAACGGGCATGGCCCGGGTGCGGATTGCAGACACGCTCCGGAATCGGAAGTTCGGGACGACTCCCCTGCCTCTGGCACGGATTGCCGGATCGGAACGGCTGTTGGTCGACATCCACGAATGCCTCTATAATTCGGGGCCGTGGTACGAATGCAGCGAAGGAATCCTGCGCAACCAACGCTACGGGCATGAATCGCTGTTGGGAGTTGAGCCAACTGCCGGGGGAACACTCGTGCGGATCAGCGTCTGGTACCACGTGGAATCCCCGGAGCGTAGCACGGAAATCCTGATGTCTTCGGGGGCGCTGCCGCTCGAAATCAGTTTCTATCTGACAGCCGGCAATACCGGAGAGGAGATCGGATCCGACAGACCGAAAGTCGGAAAAGAGTCCCCGATCGAAGTAGTCGTGGGCTCGACCCTCCCAGAGGAGTATGCCGATGTGCTGCAACAGGCCGTAGCCGAATACAACCGACACCACCGGCGAATGCCGTTGCAGACGGTACCCGGTGAAGAGGTGATCCCACTTACAACGCCGTATGGAATCTCCTACGACGCCTCGGCGGATCGGCTTACCGTCCATACGCAACGTATCCCGGCACGGAATATGCCGACATTCGTCCGTATCAACCTCGGAGCCGGGAGTTGGGAGCAGGAAGCCCTGCGCCACAGCCTCCGACATTCGGATTCCTACCGCACCTTGCGGCAGTTGCTGTCCGACGCACAGGCCCGGCGCCACAACTGCCTGATAGATAACATCAAAGAGACGTTGGAGGAGGCCTTCGGGAGTGCTCCGAAACAGCTCAGGCCGACCCCGGAGCCCATGACGGAGAAGCGTCTGGCCCGGGAGTTTCGCGACCTTCGGAAGCGCATGAGGATGTGGAATCGCTTCATGAGCGAGGAGGCTTCCCATCTCACCGGAAGCGATACGGAGATTCCGGCCGTGGCGCTCTATGAGGCCATGCTGGCCGAAACGCAACAACTCTACGCACAAATGGCCCGGCAATCACGTGGGATGCCGCTTCAAAACGAAATATTGGAGTGGATCATCCGCGGAATGATCACCGATGCGAAAGGACGCTTCTCGATTCCCCTGCTGCGGGACAACGGACTGACGGCCTCACCGAGCGAAATGGCTCGGCGCCAGAGCTGGATCTGGAAAGAGGTACTGGCAGTCACGACGCCCGAGCTCCTTGCCGGAGTTCCGGAGTTGTTCCGTCAGACACTGAAGGAGCACGGCGAGGAGGCCTTTACCATGCAGGACAGCTTTCTTGTCGAACTCGAACGGCAGGTTGACACCCATCCAGAGCTCTCCGCCACAGTCGAGGCCCTCGAAAGGCTCTACACACAACTATCCGACGGCAGAGGTTCGGCCACGGCACTCTTCGCCGAACTCGAACGGCTGCGTCTCGAAAAGATTCGAATCGAAATCAATAATCTCAAAGACAAACAAAACAACCATGAAAAAGATTCTGTTCACATGCGTGCTGATTCTGGCCGCAAGCCTGGCCATGGGCCAGAACATTCCGGGGAACCTGACATTGAAGCAATTGGATGGTACGGAGGTTTTGATGAAGGATGTGCTGAAGGACGACGTGGTGATTGTTTCGTTCTGGGCCACGTGGTGCAAGCCGTGCCAGTCCGAGCTGGATGCCCTGTACGACATCGAGGAGATGTGGAAGGACAAGGTCCGCATCATAACCGTCTCGACCGACGATTCGCGAGCCACGGCCAAGGTTCGCTCGCTGGTGAAGGGCAAACGTTGGCCCTACGAGGTGCTGCTCGACCAGAATAAGGTGCTGTTCAAGGCGCTCAACCTGACCTCGATTCCGTTCGTGATGATTATCAAGAACGGCGAAACAATCTACACCCACACGGGCTACACGCCGGGCAACGAGCGTCTGGTGGTCCAGGAGGCACTGAATCTTCTGGAAAAATAACACGTCTGACGACGCCTCGCATCAAACCTTGAGAACGATCCTTTACGGTACCTGTGCCGTCATGAGCGGCACAGGGCGGTCTCGAAACCTGCAGGCTCCCCGATGAGTGTGCGACGGAGGGTCTCCCGGCAGACGACATGCCGCTTCAAGTGAAAAAGGGCTACGAAGCCCAACGGCCCGAATGGAGCGTCCTGTCGCAAGAAGGGAGCACGGAGTTACGAGACGACAGACCTCTGCACGCAATTCAACCGTGTGGTGAAGAAACGAGCCGGCAAATGGCAGGTCTACCCATCGCGAAGTAGAGCGAGGGAACCCGGCGCAAGGGAGAGCCATCCCATAAATTGACAAGCTAAACGTATAAAAGTCCATGCAATCGCACAGAGTATGTTTGTGCGATTGCATGGACATAAAAATCTCTTATTTATACTCGATGATCGTAGTATCTTTTTTCTTGAGATTCGGGATCGCCTGTCCCTGTTTAAGGATTAACTTCGTCAGTTTATCACCACGAATACAGTTCAGAGTTTTCAAAGCAGGGCACCCCGAAACGTCGAGCGTTTCCAGATCATCATAAGGTCCGTCGTAGTCCGGATCCTCAAGGCCGACGTCGATTGTTTCGACCTTCTCGCCAGAGATAGTCAGCACGGTGAAATCATAGTCGTCGATCGTATCACCGGTATAAACACTGAACTCCGAGATCGGATTTTGGCCCAAAATGATCGTGGAAAGTTGGGAGTTCTGCTCGCATTCGAGTACGCGCACCTTGTACAGCATTGAGATATCGAGCGTCTTGAAATTATGCTTGTTCACATGAATCTCCTCAATCTGCGGGAACGCCTCGATACCTTTAAGCGACTCCCACTTGTAATATCGGTTCGGCTTGTTGTTTTCTATCGTGGTCTCTGTCTTACCCGTTTTGGTCACGACATACAGACCGTCTTCCTCTTCCTCAATCCACTCATAGTCAAGGAGCCAAGTCCGGAAGTTATCGTCTTCGATATCCGCATATACAGCATTGGGGTCGCGCTGTTGCACCGTGATCTCGGCCAGCGGATCGCCCCAGATCTGGTCTTTCTGACGAATCTGGAAAGTACCTTTACGCGAAGACTCGGCGGCATCGAGGTGAATGGTCAACTCTTCGGTGCGCAGCCCTTTTTCATCCGATATAAGTTCCGGTTCGCCAGCCGTAATCCAGTCACTGCGCTTTCCCTGTTCAAATTCGTACTCGACACTGGTCTCGATGCGGATCTTAAACGTCCGCTCGGTCAAATCGAACGAATAGGCATCTTCAGCCACCACGTTGCAATACTCAACCATCGACTGTTCGAAAGTGATCTCAATCGGGGTCTCCGTCTCTTCGCTGTCGATCGTTAGCCGGGCCTTACGGGCCATGTATCCCTTGTTTTCAGCGATAGCGAAGTTGAGCGTGGTCTTGCCGTATCCCTCGCGGCGTTCGATATAGGTGATCCAAGGTTCAGCACCTTCCTCGGCGTCCTCGAACACAATGTCATGCGACAGTTCCGGCACGTTGGTATTCAGAATCACCTGATAGGTCGACGAATTGGTCTTGAAGGTCTCGGCTTTCTTGGAGAGCAGTTCGAGTACATAGGTAGGTTCGGAGATCACCTTGAGAGGCACTATGACCGACCCGGTGAAGAACTTGAACGTCGCCTCGCGCCGGACGCCGGTTTCGTTAGGTTCGATGGTAAAGACTACTTCATCGCCGCTTTTGCCGGCGACGGCCGACGGCTCAGCCCAGTCGCAATGTCCGGTCAGCCGCCAGTCGGCAGAGCTGGTCACGACAACAGCGCAGTCATCGGCGCCCTCCGGGCCGGCGGAAATCGTCTCCGTCGAAATGTTTATCGAGTCGACAACTTCAGGCGCGGTTTGCGCATTGTCATCGTCTGAACAGCCGCTCAGCACGCATGCCCAAGCGGCGAATGCCATAAATATCTTTTTCATAAAGCGATGCTTGGTCGTTAATTGAATTCCTTGACATAATCGGACAACTGCGATATGGGATATCGCGTCAAGTCGTTGTTCTTGTAGAAGTGGGTGGGAGAACCCTTGCCGAAGCGCGAAAGCTGATTGTTGGACGAATAATAGCGAGGAGCAAGGCCGAAATACATGGTGTAACCGTATCCACTGCCGCTTGTGCTGCCCTTGCCCAACATCAGTTCATAAGAACCTCCGGCGCAATCCATCTTGGTCATGCCCGGATAGACATAAGGCGTGCGGCCATAATCCGGGACGACGATATCCAGACACTCGCCCATCTCAACGCCGTCGATCGATACGAGACGCTTGTCCAGTTTGCCGACCTGATAGCCGATGATGGTCTTGTCGGGCATGGCCAGTTTAGTCTCGTAGAGCAGGCGGGAAAGACGGCTCCAGTCGTTCGGAGCGAGGAGGGGATGACTCGCATAGTCGAAATCGTCGCCCAGTTTTTCCGCATACTCGTCGTCGAAAGCCACGCCATCGAGGTTGTAGGCTTTGCAGAACGCAGCCAGCTCAGCGGCGAACTGACGGGCACCCAGATCGGAAAGCTGTGCGATGCCGGCTTCATCGTGGTTGCCCAGAATACCGGCGATCACCTTGATGCCGTGTTTGCGCAGACGCTGCAGAACGGCATCGTTGTTGCGAAGCAGCCACTCGTTGCTGGCGTTGCTGTAAATATAGATCCGGTTATTGATCTTGTCATAGTTGATGTTGAAGGCGAAAAGCACCAGATAGTCGATATTGAGCGTTTTGCCGCTCCGGAATTCCAGCGCATTGAGCGGATTGCAGTCGTTGGTCTCGATGTAGAGTATCGTCTTCTGAGACTTGTCGGGATTGGTGTACAACCCCTCATAGGGATCGTCGGCTATGAAGTCCGAGGTTAGATTGCGGAGGTTGCGCACCAAATAGACCATGCGGCCTGCAGCCTCGCAGTTGATGCCGTCGGTCATGCTCACGGCTTTCAGCGGCAGCAGATAGGTGGCACCGCCCTCCAGTTCGTCGCTTGCCGCAAGGGAGATCGCAACCTCTTCCGAGCGAATCTCGTCGGGCGCGAGCAGCAGTTCACCGTTGCGGGCAATCGTAACGTTCTCGACCGGGAAAAGGATGAAATCCGTACCGTGCTTCTTATTGTAGCTGTCGACGTAATCGGCGTCGAGTTCGATCTTCACGTCTACGCCCGAAGCTGGCAATTTGGTCATTGAAAAGTAGATTCCGGTCTCGCTGATCGCATCGCGCAACTCAACGACTTTCTCACTACGATTGGTTGCGGCATCGAGCAGCATGCCATCGATACGGGTGACGGCGCTATAAGGCGATTCGTCGATCGCCTTGCCGGCCTCGATATCCTCGGTGCATGCCGCACCAAACAGGCCTGCCAAGCACACCAGGGACACTTTCAATTCTTTTATCGTTTTCATAATCTTGTTCGGTGATTGATTGACTATTTGCTTTCGGGCAGCGATACCGACACCCACGTCACTTCCGAAGCCGCCACGGCATCGTTTCCGTTGCCCGAACGGTCGTGGATGGTGTTGCCCTCTCCCTCGTCGAATTTCCAGTAGGCATAGAGTTTGCCTTTGACCTCCTCGCTTTCGGGATCGATCGTATATCGGTTGTCGATAAGCTCCTGAGCCGTACGCTGCACGTTCCAGACGCGCAACTCGGCGATCTCACCCTCCAGCCAGCGCTGGTCGTTGAAGGACTTGCCTATGTAGCAGGGGCGGGTAATCGCAGTCGAGAGGTCGATTGTACCGCGCGCAGAGACCTTTGAATAGGAGATCTGTTTGCCGTCATGATAGATGATGCGCTCGCCGGTCGTGCCATCCCATACAACGGCTACGTGCACCCACTGTTTGGTGGGCAGGCCGAGCGCGGGATCGCCCGACGAGGGGAACTTGTACTTATTGTAGACCAGCTGCACCTGGTTTTCGGGGAATCCCGAGTCGCCAATACGTATCAGGAACTGCTCTTCGACACCGAACAGCGTACTGATTTTCTCGCTCTTGTTGCCTACGGCTCCGAAATCGGATACGCGAATCAGAGCCTCGACAGTGATGACGGGGATTTGACTCACATCGGTGACCCATTTCACCTCGAAACTGTTCCGGGAGATATTGGCTACCACATCGATCAAAGCTCCGCCCTTGAATACATAAAACATCGTACGGGCGCTCTCCAGCACCTCGATGCCTTCGGCCGAAGCAATCGTCACAGGCAGCACATAGACCTTTTCGCGATCAAGCTGGTCCGTATCGAAAAATTCGACAGTCACGGGCGTGCCAGCCACGCTGCCCGCCGTGATTTCGGTAGCGAGTGGCTCGATCCGGTAATGCGCTTCGCTGAGCGCAATAGCCTCCGGTTCGTAGTAAGCCTTGCGATAATAGTCCACCAGGGAGAAGTCAACAGCGAATGTTACGCGAATGTCGTGCGTCTCCGGAGTCGCGATACTCGTGAAGATTTGGCGCGTATACTGTTTGATCCCGCTCTTGATCCGCATCTCATCCGAGAAGTCGGTCGAAGAAATATAGAGTTTGTTATCGAAATGGTGTTCGCTCGGATCTTCGTTCTTGCAGCCGGTAAAAGTCGCTGCGACGAAAACTGCAATGAGGAGTAATATGCGTTTCATGATTCTTATCGGTTTTTAGGTGCAGGGTTCATGATCGAGATCGCCTCCCGGATATTCCGGTATACCATCGAGATATTGAAATAATCGTTCTGGGCATCGGCAATGAATAACCCGGCTTTCGTGCCGTCGGATGCAGCAAGCGTCCACTGTGCCGCGGCCTTGACGGCACGCAGACGCGACTTTCCGTCCTCGTCCAAACCGAGGAAATATCCGGTCTCATCCGTAGGATCGGTCGCCGAAACCGTCGAAACTTGGATGACGAAACGGTCGGCAGGCACTTCGGCTACCGAGGCTTGGACGAGTACCAGCGACAGCTCGCTCACAGACTGGACGTCGATAGCCGGAAGGATGATGTAGTCGCACTGCGCAAGGATGCTCTTGTCGGCCAGATACTGCGGCTTGCCGCAGAAAGAGAGCGACTTGCCGGCGTGCGTTCCATACCAGGCGCCGACCGTTCCGAAGAATGCCGCCTGACGGGCTATGTAGCGCGCCTGCACGTCGTCCGCCATGCCGGAATAGTTCTTGCCGGTACATGCGACAATGACGCCGTCGAATCCGTAGCGGTCGCAATAGGAGAGTTGCAGGGCAGTCTGCTCACGGCAGAAATCGAGAAAACGCTGCTCCTGAACTACTGCCGGGTCAGGCTGGGGTTCTTCGCCTTCATCACCATCGCTTTCATCGGGTGTTTCGGGTGTCTCGGACTCCTCGGGTTGGTTATTCTCCTCCTCTTCGAGGATTTGTGCCCAACGAGCCTCCAGCGCATCGTAATCGATCGTATAGAGGACGCGCGTACCCTTTTCACGTACCAGCGACATTTCCGCCACGAGCGTAGGATGTACGTCGGCCGGATTTTTCAATACGATATAGTCCACACTGTCAGGCAATGTCTTGATGTGTTCGCTCCGCTGGCTGGGAGCCGTCGACGGATTGTCGACGGATACGAAAACAATCTTGTGGTCGCGAGCCTTGTAATCGCGCAGCGCCTGCATGTACTGCGCATAGAGTTCGGGATTCTGCTCCTCCAGCATTGGACGGTGAATATCAAGACTCTCGGTCTCAGTCCATTCGTCGCACGCCACGAATGCAAAAAGCATTACGACCGGAAAGAAAAATTTGATGATATTCGATTTCATGATGTTTTAAGGTTTACGATTATCGGATTGACGGGTTGCAGTCCCACCACAGACGGGTTGCCATATTGTCAGCGCCTTTGAGCAGCTCCGAGACGGCATAAAGGACGTTTTCGTTGTTGGTGGTATATTCGTCGCTCGGATAGGGCATACGACGCGCCCCCAATTGCGAATCAACGACACCGAGACTCTTGTTGCCGTCGTCCGTAGCGGGAATCAGGTGCGGATACCCCGTGCGGCGGTAATCTGCCCACGCCTCGTTGCCGAGTCCCCAGTTGGCGATCCATTTCTGAATGATGATACGCTCCTGTTTTTCGTCGACGGAAGCCGCGTCATTCCAAGCTACGGTGACGGACGAAAGTGTCTCTGCATAGGAGTTCGTGCCTGCCGGATCAACATAGACTTGAGGTACGCGCTCGGAATCGGCCAAATAGTCATCGACGCCCGATACGCCCCACTGCTCAAATGACAATCGGACACCTTCGTTATATAGTTCCTCGGCAGTTGAAGAACCCATATCGAATCCGAAGACAGCTTTTGCTTCTGCTTTGAGGAAAGCCACTTCGGCGGCATTCATCCATACGATGGGAGATGCGATACCGACGTTGACTCCGGAATATTTGAATCCGACGCTCGTCGGCGGGATAACAATACCGCGGCGAATCCCGACATAGGGCTGTCCCTCCCACTCCGACGCAATGAAGTATTTCGCGCATCGCGGATCTGCATAACCGGCCATGTAGGCGGTGATATCGGCCGCCACATGCGTATCGCCACCCGTAGTGCTGCCATCATTGTTGTAGTTGACAGCCACCCAGATCGGGTTGCCGTCCGCACCGAACGAGGTCAGCTGCGCATTGTCGGCATTCGAAAGGATAACACCCACTTCGCTCTTCACAGCCTCTTCGGCCATACGACGCGCTTTGTCGGGATCAGCGTAGACAATGCGCATGGCCAGACGCAGCTTGAGCGAGTTGGCCAGTCGGCACCACCGCTCGGGATTGCCGCCGTAGATGTAATCGGCCTTGGGCGAAATGGCCTCGTTGCGGTGCGCGGTCAGCACCTCGATCGCATGGTCGAGCTCTTCGAAAAAGGCATCGTAGATCTCCTTCTGCGAATCGTAGGGCACCTGAATCTGACCGTTTTCACCGATCTTCGAGTAGGGAATCGGACCATAGGTATCCGTCACGCGGTGCATGGCCATGACCTTTATCACGTCGGCGATGGCCAGCACGATCGGGTCGTCGGTCACCTCCTTCAGCTGGCGCAGGTTCGAATAGAGCGTCGGAATGATCTCCTTGCTGCGCAAGAAGACGTTGGTCCAATCGTCCGTCGGGTTGTAGTTGGCGATGGTGTTCGCCCAGCTTTGCTTGGTAGGAGCGTAGTAGCCTCCGACCGTACCGCCCAGCAGCACGTCGGTGAATTGCGCCGTGTTGACGTCGGTCGAAACGACCGTGCCGGCCAGCGACGTGAGAGTCGAACCGAGAATATAGCCGTCGGTCTGCATGTCCTCCTCCGAAGGCTCGTAAGGATGGGTGTTGATGTCGAGGTAGTTTTCCGTGCAAGCAGTTCCTGCGAGCACGATTATCGCTACGGCAATTTTCAATATGTTGGTTTTCATGGTCGTCGCTGATTAGAATTTGAGTCGGAGGTTGAAGCCGAAGCTACGCATCGAGGGCATCATGAAGTAGTCGATACCCTGATAGTAGTTTCCGGTGGTCGCGATTGATTCAGGATCGAACGGTGCCTTGTTGTAGATCATCCACAGGTTGCGCCCCACGAGCGAGAGGGTGATTTCGCAGACGTCGCCCAGCTTCTTTTTCGGGATGGTGTAGCCGATCGAGGCCTCCTGCAGACGGACGTTCGTGGCCGAATAGGTGTAGTACTGCGGCACGGAGTTGCCGCCACCAACTGCCGTATACCACTTGTTGGCATTGACCAGATCGTCGCCGTTGATCATCACGCCGCCCCGGTCACGGGCTGCAGCCGTAGCCTCGGATACGCCGTAGTAGTCCAGCATGGCCTGCGTACGCGAAAATACCACGCCGCCCAGACGGGCCGACACCATGAATCCGAAGTCGAAGTTGCCCCAGCGGAAGTCGTTGCGCCATGCCATATTCGCGTCGGGCAGCACGCTGCCGAGTTTGATGTAGCTGTTCACGTCGGCGATCGGTTCGGTAGCGATCTCGCCCTTTTCGCTGGTGTAAATATCGCCGTTGCTGTCGCGTTTCAGATCGACGCGCGAATAGAAATCGCCCAGCGTACCGCCCTTGCGCAGGATGAAGCGGGCATCGCCCAGACCACCCATGTCAAGTTGGTCGACCGAAAAGTGTTCGCCGGTTTCGGGGTTGACCACATCGTTGGCCAGCGAGAGGATCTTGTTGCGGTTGACCGAGAGCGTGTAGTTGGTATCCCACGAGAACTTGCCCCACGTATTGTTATAGCCCAAAGCCAGCTCGACACCGCGGTTGCGCACGTCGCCTGACTGAATGGTCAGCGACGAGGATCCCGAACCGGTCGAAATCGTAGGTTCGAATGTCTGGTCCGACGTTTTCGTATCGTAGTAGGAAACGTCGAGGTTGAAGTGACGCAGGAAGCGCATCGTAAGACCAATCTCGAACGACTTCGTTCGCTCGGGTTTGAGGTTGTAGACCGGGAAGCGAGTCTGCGAGCTCCAGTTCAGACCGCTTTTGCTCCAGGTGAACTGCGGATTGGCCAGGTAGCGCTCGAAAGCAACACCGACCGAAGCGTACGAGCCGCGGATCTTGACGTACGACAGATTCTCGGGCATGTTCGGGATGATCTGCGACAACACCACCGACAGACCCACCGACGGATAGAAGAACGAGGTCTTGGTCGAGTGGGGGCCCGCCAGCTGCGAAGGCCAGTCGTTGCGGCCGGTCAAGGTCAGAAAGTAGGTGTTTTTATACCCGATTTCGGCCGAAGCGAAGACCGATTGCGTCTGTTCACGCCAGCCGTCCTGTAACCGTTCGGTCTTGGAGGTGTTGCTCAGGTTCTGTATATTGAAGACGTTGGCCAGCATGGGCTTTTCGTCGGTGACTTCGCCGTCGGGAATCGGGCCGCGGTTCTTCATGGCATCGTAGCGCATATCCGAAATCGAAGCACCGACGTTGGCCTGCAGCGACCAGTCGTCGCCGAAAGACTTGTTGATGTTCACCAACACATCGCCGTAGACCTGACGGTCTTCGGTCTTTGTAATGCCGTAAAGGCCGTTCTTCGAACCTTCGGTCAGCTGCGTGATGGTCGAGGCATAGAACTTCTCGGTATAGGCCGTGCTGCTGTTGTCGATGCGGATGCGGCCGGATACGTTGAGCCAGTCGAGAATGTCGTAGGAGAGCGACGCATTGAGCATGTAACGGTCCTTGCGATTCTCTCGCAGATTGCGGTAGTTGATCCAATAGGGATTCTGCATCGCCAATCCGGCATCGCCCACAGGCCAGTACTGCGTATGCAGACGACGGGCAGCATCGTAGCGCTCGTACATCTCGATATCGGCCCAGTCGTTGCCGCGCGGAAAGAGGTAGGCACCGACCAGCGGGTTATTGTACAAACCCTGATTGGTCATGTTGCGGTCTTTCTGAATGATGTAACTGGCACCGGCGTCCAATTTGAGTCTGTCATTGAGAAACGATGTCGTATTGCGGAACGTGAAGTTGTATCGGTCGTAGGTGTTGTTGGGAATCACGCCGCGCGAATTGATCGTTGCTGCGGAAAAGTAGGTCTGATTTTTCTCCGTGCCAGTCGAGACCGAAACGCTTTCCGTGCCGGTCACGCCGGTCTGGAAATAATCCTTGCGCGGGTCGTAGCCATATTTGTTGGCCGCATTGAGCAGATGCCCCCAACTCTGTACGATCGAACCTTCGCTCAAATAGATGTTGCCCGTTCCATAGCGGTTCTGGAACTCGGGCAGGATGAATGGCGACGACACTTCGGTATTGCTCGATACGGTGATGGACGTATGTCCCGCCTTGCCGCGCTTGGTCGTCACGACGATCGCACCGTTGGCGGCATCCGAACCGTAGAGAGCCGCAGCGGCCGCACCGTTCAGCACCGACATCGACTCGATGTCCTCGGGGTTGATGTCGGCGATGGGATCAGTCGTACCCTGCGAGCCGAACTCCGTGCTGCCGTCGCGCGCGGTCGTATACATGGGTACGCCGTCGATGACGTAGAGCGCATTCGACGACTGGGTAATCGACTTCTGGCCGCGCATGACCACTTTCGAGGCACTGCCCACACCGCCGGCCGAAGCGTTGATCGTCAGACCGGCCACCTTTCCCGAGAGCGAGTTGATGAAGTTGACATCCTTGTTTGCGAGGATCGACTCGGAGTCGACCGACTGCACGTTGTAAGACAGCGCCTTTTCCGAACGCTTGATGCCGAGAGCCGTCACAACAATGGCGTCGACATTGACCGTATCCTCTTTCAGCGTGATATCGATGGAAGTGCGGTTGTTCACGGCTACCTCGACAGGGGTGTAACCGAGATAATTGACGATCAGAATCAGCGGTTCGGCCGATCGGGGCAGCTGCAATTTGTAGCTGCCGTCGACATCGGTGGTCGTACCGATCGTCGTACCTTTTACGATGATGCTCGCGCCGATGACAGGCTGCTGCGAAACATCGGTTACGAATCCCGAAATCGTTGCGGGAGCCTTGTTATCGAACTTTTTCTGTGACAGCAGAATTTGAAGATTGTCGATCTTGTAGGAAATATTTAGATCTTTGAATACGATATCCAGCACCTCGTCAATGCGCTTATCTCGGATATCGACGCTCACCTTCCGGGAGGTGTCCAAGTTCTTATAAAGGAACACATAATGCGACTGATTTTCAATCGCTTTCATCACTTGAGCCACGGTGGCGTCCTGCATTTTAAGCGTGATACCACTATCCTGCGCTCTTACAACGGTAACGCTCAGACTTAAAAGCAGGATGAATGCTAATTCAAACAGTTTTCCTATTTTTTGGGAGAACGCTGTTTTATTCATACTTTTGTGAAAAAATTTGGTAATTAGATTCGTGTGATTAGCTAAAGACATCCGATCTTTTTACCGGGCCTGCGAACTTCCACTTCGCAGGCTTTTTTGTCGGATATCCGGAATTTTACGTTTCTGGATTCATCATAGGCAGTATGGATTAGGTTTACATTCGGATTATTTGATCGTTATCGTATTCTCCGCTTCATCTATCTCGTAATCGAAGTTCAACAAGGAGTGCAGCCACCTGAATGCATTGCCGACCCCAGCATTTATGCGGATCTTGCCGCCGATGCCGGCGGTCGAAGGCAAAGAGCTGCGTTTGATGACTACCCGGACGGCAAATGCCTGTTCCATCTTCTCCATCAGTTCGGCGAACGACAGCCCCGTAATGTCGAGCTGTCCGTTCAACCAGCATGGAGAATCGTAATCGTCGAGCTTGGACGTGTATAAATAGTTTCCGATGAGATCGACCTTTTCATTCGGTCTCATGACGATATTCGCCTGGCTTGGGTCCAGCCGGTTCGAAATCCGCACCGAACCCTCCATCAAGGTTATCGAGAACCGATGGTGCGCTTCGTTCGCATCGACGTTGAATTTTGTACCGAGCACCCGGACATCCGAAGCGAAAGTCTCCACAATAAACGGATGAGACTCATCGTGCGCGACTTCGAACATGGCTTCTCCGATCAATTTCACGCGCCGGACATCCTGTGCAAACATAATCGGATATTCGAGTCGGGACTCGGAGTTCATCCATATACGTGTTCCGTCGGCCAGCGTAAGTTCCATACGTTGTCCCGCAGGTACGTAAATGGAGTGGTGCTTATCGGATAATTCGCCGATCGAATATCTGTTTGCGAAGAATCCGGCCCCTATGGCAATCATGACTGCCGCAGCGATTTGCGTGGCCCAGCGACCGATTGTCCGCCACCTTACGAGCGATCGCCGCTGAGTGGGCTGCATCTTGTCTCCGTAAAGTTTGACCGAGTCGAACAAGAACCGGGCCGTATCCATCTCTTTCTGGTTATTCGGGTCGGCAGAGAGCCACTCCGCAATTTGAGTCTCCTCTTCCGGTGTCGTCATCCCGCTCAGGTATTTATGCAAAATTTCCGTTTCCACTCCGTTTTATTTAATATGTTTATTACATTTTTATTACAAAACACATAAACAGGGAAGTCTTACAGCGAAAAAACGCTTTTCGCATCAAATAAATTTATTTAATAATTTACAAAATTTATTTAAAAATTCAAATGCAATGCATGTGTCCAAAAAAAACTATCTTTGCATAAAATTTCGATTTGCAGCGCAACGGCTCTATATTCAATCCCGAGGATTTCGGAAAATTCTTTTCCGAAAACAACACACGTCTCATCGACATCGCGTTCTCCTACGTGCGGGATATGGATGCGGCGCAGGATATCGTTATGGACTGTTTTGTCCGCATTTGGCAGCGAAGAGGGGAGTTGGCGGACGAAACCAATATGCGCGGGTATGCCTACATGTGCGTACGTAACCGTTGCTTCTTATACTTGCGGCAGTTAAACAGCCACCGGCAACTTTCGCCCACCGACATACAACTCGTACAGTCTTCGATCAAGTCGTTGTCTTCGAACGATCTGTTCGACAAACTGCTCGGCAATGAGATTCTGGATATTTTCAGGACGGAACTGGACAAAATGCCGGCGCGTACACGCGAAATATTTCTCGCAAGCCGCATCGAACATCTGACCTATGCAGAGATTGCTGAGCGGTACGATATTTCAGTGCGGAGGGTCACATCGGAGATACAGTCCGCCCTGCAAATTCTGCGACACGCCCTAAAAGACTATCTGCCCCTGTGTCTGTTGTTTTTCTTCGGACAATAGCCATTCGTCCAACAAGCGGCATCATTTACCGCCTCGCTTTTTCTGTCTTTTCCTACTGTGCCGTTGTTCCTGTTGCCGCTCTTCGCAGGCTTGCATGTCGAATAGTACCAGAATCGACCGGCCAGGATTCAAACTGCTGCAGAATATTACTTGTTAGCTCGATAATATAACCTTTCACAACACATGTGTGTGGGGAGGGGTAAAAAAATGTGGGGAAAATCCGAAAGATAAAAATCGCTTAATCCGTATGTATCAACAGATTAAGCGATTTTCCTGGTACCCGGAGCCGGGGTCGAACCGGCACGACATTGCTGTCATTGGTGTTTGAGACCAACGCGTCTACCGATTCCGCCATCCGGGCTGATTACCGCTTCCTGCGGCGAATCGGGTGGACAAAGATAGAAAAAATTCCTCGCTTCCAAGAATTTTCCGCCAATTATTTTCCCGCAGGCCCGTTTTCACAGCCGCTGCCGATGGAACGCCGCCGAAAGGCCGACATCGGGGATCACTTCCCGTTCTCGAAATAGTCCCGCACACGCCGGGCCCGCGCCGGACCGATCAGTGCCGACAACTCCTCGGGATTGGCCGCACGGACCTTCTCCACCGTGCGGAAGTGGCGCAGCAGCGTCTCGATGGTCTTCGCCCCCACCCCCTCGATCTGCTCCAGTTCGCTGTGGATAAAGGCCTTGCTCCGCTTCTGGCGGTGGAACGTGATGGCGAAGCGGTGCACCTCGTCCTGGATACTCGTCAGAAAGTGAAACAGCGGCGAGGTGGGACGCAGCCCGACCAGCAGCGGCGGATAACCGCAATAGAGTTCCGCCGTACGGTGCCGGTCATCCTTGGCCAGGCCGGCGATCGGGATGTCGAGCTGCAGGGCCTCCAGCACCTCGTGAATCACCCCCATCTGCCCCTTGCCGCCATCGGCGATGATCAGGTCGGGCATCTCGCCCCCTTCGACCTGCAGCCGGCTGTACCGCCGGTAGACCACCTCGCGCATCGAGGCGTAGTCGTCCGGACCCTCCACCGTCTTGATGTTGAAGTGGCGGTACTCCTTGCGCGAGGGCTTTCCGTCGCGGAAGACCACACACGACGCCACGGGATGCGAACCCTGAAGATTCGAGTTGTCGAAGCACTCGATGTGACGCGGCGGACGATCGAGCCGCAGCTCCTTCTGCAGGGCATTCATCAGTCGTTCGGTATGCCGTTCCGGATTGCGGATCTCGAGGTTCTTGAGCTGCTCGGCGCGGTAGATGCGGGCGCTCTTGCGCGAAAATTCCAGCAGGTCGAGCTTTTCTCCGCGTTTCGGCACGGTGAAGGTCACCCCGTCGAACAGCAGCGTCGTCGAGGGCAGAAACGGCACGATCACCTCCCGGGCCAACTCCCCGCCGGCCACATTCTCAACCATGTACTGAATGCCGAGTGTCAGCATGTCGCGTTCGTCGCCCTCGACGCCCGTCGAGAGCTTGACGGTCTGCACGCCCACCACCGAACCGTGGCGGATCCGCACGAAGTTGCACCACGCCACATCGTCGTCCGGCAGCAGCGAGAAGACATCCACGTCGACAATCCGCGCACTGACGATCACCGACTTGCCGGCGTAGTGATCCAGCGCGTCGAGACGCTGCTTGTAGCGCTGCGCCTGTTCGAACTTCAGCTCGCCGGCCGCCCGCGTCATCTCCCCCTCGAGGTACTTGCGCACGGGGCGCAGGTCGCCCTTCAGCACCGAGACCACCATCTCCACCAGACGGTCGTACTCCTCCTCGCTCTGAGTCCCGATGCAGGGTCCCTTGCAGTTGCCGATGTGGTACTGCAGGCAGACCGAATAGCGGCCGCGGGCAATCTGTTCGGGCGAGAGGTTCAGCTTGCAGGTCCGCAGCGGGACCACCTCGCGAATGAACTCCAGCACGCTGTGCTGCATCATCACCGAGCCGTAGGGGCCGAAATACTGCGAACCGTCGCGCACGAGCTGCCGCGTGGACTGCACCCGCGGGAAGGGTTCGCGCCGCACGACAATCCACGGATAGGTCTTGTCGTCCTTCAACAGAATGTTGTAGCGCGGCTGGAGGGTCTTGATGAGCGAATTCTCCAGCAGCAGGGCGTCGGTTTCGCTGCCGACGACGATGTGGCGGATCTCGACGATCTGACGCACCAGCACCCGCACCTTGGCGCTGTGCTCCTTCGAATTGACGAAATACGACGAGACCCGCTTGCGCAGGCTCTTGGCCTTGCCCACATAGATGATCGTCCCCGTGCGGTCCACAAACTGATAGACCCCCGGCGACAGCGGGAGCAGGGCTACCTGCTCCTTCAGCGAGTTTTTGACCGTTTCGCTCATACCGACTGCAAATGTAACAAATATCCCACGAAAATGAAACCAGACAAAAACGGCCGACACATTGTTCATTTTATCCGATTTATTTATCTTTGCGACTCGATCATCCATCAACTCGATAAATATGAGGAAACTCTTACTCTTGTGCGGGGTCTTTGCGACAGCTTGCATCGACAACGACTACGACCTCGCAAACATCAACACCGACAACATCGCCATCGGTGACGAAACCTCGCGTTTCGAAGCTCCGCTGGCCAAAGTGTACGTCTCCCTGGCAGACATCAACAGCAACGACCAGGTGCGTATCGACCAGATCTTCAACGAAGCCGACACGTGGCTTCCGACCCAACTGCCCGATACGGATGAAAACGGAGCCTATGCGGACGTCCAGCGTCTGCTCAACGACCTGACCTACGTCAACGACCGCCTGCTCCCGGATCTGCTCGACGAAATGGGCACCAACCCCGAGAAACTCGACGCCGTAGCCACGCTGCTGCAGCAGAACTACTATGACGATTTTGCCGGAGTCCTTCCGGGCGTCTCCCAGACGGAGTTCAAGGAGGCCTTCGTCGAGGCCTTCACCTCGAATGCCGTCCTGCGCGACGCACTGAGCCAGGAGGTCAAAAGCCTGGCCGGCGACTATCTGACAAACCTCGATGTCAACATGGACGACCTCTCCTACGAAATCGGGCACATCGACCTGAGCGACGAGGTGGTGAACATGCTCTGCGACAACCTCGATCCGGCCGAAACCCCCGATCCGAAGAATACGCTCCACCTGGCCGGCGAGATCGACAACCGCCTGCCCCTGACGCTGGAGATCGCCCCCAGTTTCCTCAACACGCAGGTTTCGTTCTCGACGACGGTGCTGGCCAACTCACCCGAGAACGCACTGCCCGAGACGCGGCTTCTGGCCAACGACCTGCGGACGATCGTCCAGAATGCCCGGGTCGATATTCCCATCGTCATCCGAAAATACTACCCCGGCAAAGGCTTCGACAACACCTCGGAGCAGCAGACCCAGATGCAGATCAACCTGTATCTGATCAAACGCGGCGCCCTGAAGTTCGACCTCTAAACAGCATCCCGTCATGAAAAAAACATACCTTCTTCTGGCATCGCTGCTCCTCACCACGGCGCTTGCCGCCCAGAACCCCACGGCCTATTTCATGGAGGGTTCGACCTTCCGTTCGCAGTTCAACCCGGCCTTCGCCCCCTTACGCGGCTACATCAACCTACCCGTCATCGGCGGCATGAATGTCAACATGTCCGGCAACATCGCCCTGGACAACATCCTCTACCCCCGCAACGGAAAACTCGTCACGCTGCTCGACAACTCCGTATCGTCGGCCGAGGCTCTCGGAACCCTCCGCAAGAACAACCTCATGGGCCTCGACACGCGGATCAACCTCTTCGGAATCGGCAAGTTCACCCGCAACCACAAGAACTTCTGGTCGTTCGACATGTCGCTGCGCATCAACGAGGACATGAACCTGCCCAAATCGCTCTTCGAATTCCTCAAACAGGGACGTGAAGGCAGCATCTCCAACTTCGGGCTGGCCACCGAAGCCTATCTCGAAGCCGCCGTCAACTATTCGTTCCCGCTGCTGAACGACAAGCTCTACATCGGCGTCCGCGGCAAGTTACTGGCCGGAGCCGCCCGGGCCCAGGTCAACTACGACCAGTTCGACATCTCGCTCCAGCAGGACCGCTGGGCCGTAACCACGCGCGGCACGGTCAACGTCACGGCCGACGGCACCACCGTCACGCCGAATCCCGAAACCGGCACCTTCGAAATGAGCGACCTCAACTTCAAACCCCGCAAACCGGCCGGCTACGGCTTTGCCGTCGATCTGGGCGCCACGTACGACATCCTGCCCGGACTGCAAGCCTCGCTGGCGGTCATCGACCTGGGATTCATCAAATGGAACAAGAACAGCACGGTCTCGGGCGTCTCGACCCAGCAGGCCGAGTTCGTCGGCGTCACGGTTCCCGATGACGGGACGGATCAGGCCCCGGATTTCGATCTCGAAATGCAGGAATTCAACCAGGTGGAGAGCTCTGCAAACTCGAAGATGCTCCGGGCATCGATCAACGCCGGCGTCGAATACGAACTCTGGAACCACTGGGTTGGCTTCGGACTCTTCTACTCGATGCGCTTCTGGGAGTACAAAACGATGCACAACCTCACCGGATCGGTCAACTTCCATCCGGTGCGCTGGTTTACCCTCACGGGCAGCTACTCGGTACTCAACAACCGGGGCGGAGCCGTTGGACTGGGTCTGAACCTCTGCCCGGGGTGGATCAACTTCTTCTTGGCTACCGACCTGCTCATCACCAAGCACACGCCGCAATGGGTTCCCGTGCGCCAGAGCTCGGCCAACCTGACCCTCGGCATCGGCATTCCGCTCGGCAAGCGCAGCCACCGCATCGCCGCCTACGTCTGCGAAGGCGACCGCAAATAGGTTGCGAGCCTCCCCTTATCCGACAGATCCGGCCCTGCGCCTATTCCCCTTCACCGATCCGGGCCAGCACCTCGCGAATCATCTTCCGTCCGGCGGCGACCAGCTCCTTCGCCCGGTAGAATTCAAACATACCGTAACTGTCGGCCGGCATCTGGGCCAGCACGTCGGGCCGGTAAAGCCGGCACATCAGCTGCGTGATGTGCTGCTGCATGATCTGCGACGAGGCAATCAGCACCTTATAATAATTGAACGAAGCATTGGCCCGGTGAATCGGATCGGCCCCGAACGGGGCGCTTACGTCCACGGCCACGAGCAGATCGCCCTCCTCGCGCCGGACCCGGTTCAGCGGAAGCGGGTTGACCGTTCCGCCGTCGACCAGCACCATGCCGTCGCGGTGGACCGGACGAAAGACCGACGGAATGGAGATCGAAGCCCGGATGGCGTCGTAAAGACCGCCGCGGTCGAGCACCACCTCGCGGCCCGTGAGCAGATCGGCCGCCACGGCCGCAAACGGAACCGGCATCTGCTCGATCTGCACGTCGGGGACCAGCTCCTGCATGGCATGAATCACCCGCTCGCCCTTGACCAGTCCCTCGGCACTGAGCGTAAAATCGACCAGTCCGAAGACCCGGTACTTGTCCAACGAACACATCCACTTCTTGAAGGCGTCGAGGTGTCCCGCAGCATACATGCCGCCGACCAAGGCCCCCATCGAGGTCCCGGCCACCGCCGCAATCTCATATCCCTGACTCTCCAGCTCTTCGATGGCGCCGATATGCGCCACACCCCTCGCACCACCTCCGGCAAGCGCCAGGGCCACACGTCTCTTTTTCATGGTTTTCGTATCATTCGCGGCCGGGAAAAACCCGTTCCCGGCGAAATTAATTGCACACACTCCGGCAAAGTGTTCTTACTCCCTTCCGCCTCTCGCCTCAACGATCCGTCACAACCCGGTCCATGCGGATGTCGTGCGGCTCGGCAGGCAGGGCGTCGACCAGCTGGTGGGCAAAGCAGATGCCGATCTTTACGGCCCGGAACCCCGCCAGCGACAGATACTGGTCGTAATAGCCTCGTCCGCGTCCACAACGGAGCCCCCCGGCCGTAAAGGCCACACCGGGGACGAGCAGCAGGTCGATCTCCTCGGGAGGGCACACGATGGCCGACGGCCCCGGTTCGAGAATGCCGAAGGCGCCGGGAAAGAGCGTCTGCGGATCGTACTCGAAAAAACGCATCGTCGTCCCCTCGACCCGCGGCACCACCAGCCGCTTGACGCCGCACCACCGGCTGAGGGCCTCCCGCATGTCGGGCTCGTCACGCATCGAACAGAAGAGCCCCACGGTCTGCGCCCGCGCAAATTCGGGCAGCGACTCCATGCGTTCGACAATCCGTGCCGATGCCGCGGCCCGCTCGGCAGCGTCCAATCCCCTGTTCAGTGCGCGCATCGCCCTGCGCAGTTCATTTTTAGTCATAAAACCCTCCTTGTGTCGATAAAATTCCTGCCCGTTTCTATTGTTATTCCGCAAACAATGGCTATCTTTGCGGCGAACAATCCCGCGCCGAGACTCCTCGCCCGGAACTTCGCTCCGAACTCCGGATTCCGAACGTTCTGGCGTCATCTTTGCCGGGAAACCCGGGCCGAAACCCGACCCGAACCCATAAACGACACCACTGTCAGAAAAGCGGCCACACAACACGACGGGACACAAATCTTTAACAAAAATAACAAATTTCAAAACATTATGAGCTGTTTTCTATCTAATTCCTCGCTTGGCAAGAAGTTAGTAATGAGCGTGACGGGGTGCTTCCTCGTGCTCTTCATCCTCTTCCACATGTCGATGAACGTCACGGCAATCATCTCGCCGGAGGCTTACAATGCGGTCTGCGAGTTCCTCGGTGCCAACTGGTACGCCCTGGCCGGAACCGTCGTCCTGGCCCTCGGCGTGCTGATCCACTTCATCTACGCCATCATCCTCACCCTGCGCAACTACAAGGCCCGCGGCAAGCAGCGCTACGCCGTCACCGTGAAGGAGCCGGGCGTCGACTGGGCTTCGAAGAACATGCTCGTACTGGGTGTCATCATCCTGGTCGGCCTGCTGCTCCACCTGTTCAACTTCTGGTCGAAGATGCAGCTCGTCGAGATCATGGGGCAGCACACCAACTCGCTGGGTTACAGCCCTACGGACGGCGCCGCGCTGATCCGCTACACCTTCTCGCAGTGGTACTACGTGGTGATCTACCTCGTATGGTTCGTCGCCCTGTGGTTCCACCTCACCCACGGCGTATGGTCGATGTTCCAGAGCGTGGGCTGGGCCAACGACACGTGGTATCCCCGTCTGAAGTGCATCGCCAACATCGTTGCGACGATCGTCTTCCTGGGCTTCGCCATCGTGGTACTCGTCTACTTCCTCTGCCCCTGCATGTCGGGCGCCTGCTGATCAATCCTGCTATTGTAGAACAATAAACATACAAACGATATGGCTTTAAAATTAGATGCTAAAATCCCTGCCGGACCGCTCGCCGAAAAATGGAGCAACCACAAGGCAGCTATCAAGGTCGTAAGCCCCGCCAACAAGCGCAAACTCGACATCATCGTCGTCGGAACCGGTCTGGGCGGTGCCTCCGCAGCCGCTTCGCTCGGCGAACTCGGCTACAACGTCAAGGTGTTCTGCATTCAGGATTCGCCCCGCCGCGCCCACTCGATTGCCGCTCAGGGCGGTATCAACGCGGCCAAGAACTACCAGAACGACAACGACTCGGTATACCGTCTCTTCTACGATACGATCAAGGGCGGCGACTACCGCGCCCGTGAGGCCAACGTCTACCGTCTGGCCGAGGTCTCGAACCTGATCATCGACCAGTGTGTCGCCCAGGGTGTCCCCTTTGCCCGCGAATACGGCGGTCTGCTGGCCAACCGTTCGTTCGGCGGCGCCCAGGTTTCGCGTACCTTCTACGCCCGCGGCCAGACCGGTCAGCAGCTCCTGCTGGGTGCCTACGCCGCCCTGAACAAGGAGATCGCCGCCGGCTCGGTGAAGAGCTACCCGCGTCACGAGATGCTCGACATCGTCATCGAGGACGGTGAGGCCCGCGGTATCATCGCCCGCAACCTCATAACGGGTGAGATCGAGCGCCACGGAGCACACGCCGTCGTACTCGCAACGGGCGGCTACGGAAACGTCTTCTTCCTCTCGACCAACGCCATGGCCTCGAACGGTTCGGCCGCCTTCCAGTGCTACCGCAAGGGCGCCGGCTTCGCAAACCCCTGCTTCACGCAGATCCACCCGACGTGTATCCCCGTTCACGGCGACCAGCAGTCGAAACTGACGCTGATGTCCGAGTCGCTGCGCAACGACGGTCGTATCTGGGTTCCGAAGAAACTCGAGGATGTCAAGGCCCTGCGCGCCGGCAAGAAGAAGCCGTCGGATATCGCCGAAGAGGATCGCGACTACTATCTGGAGCGCCGCTACCCGGCCTTCGGTAACCTCGTGCCGCGTGACGTGGCCTCGCGTGCCGCCAAGGAGCGCTGCGATGCCGGTTACGGTGTGAACGAGACCGGTCTGGCCGTCTTCCTTGACTTCAAGACCGCCATCGAGCGTCTGGGCAAGGACCGCATCAAGCAGCGTTACGGCAACCTCTTCGACATGTACGAGGAGATCACCGACGTGAACCCCTACGAGCAGCCGATGCAGATCTTCCCCGCCGTACACTATACGATGGGCGGTATCTGGGTCGACTACAACCTGATGACCACGATCCCGGGTCTGTACGCCATCGGCGAGGCCAACTTCTCGGATCACGGCGCCAACCGTCTGGGTGCATCGGCCCTGATGCAGGGTCTGGCCGACGGTTACTTCGTGCTGCCCTACACCATCGGCGACTACCTCTCGCACAAGATCCAGGCCCCGAAGGTCAACACCAACACCAAGGCCTTTGACGAGGCCGAGAAGGGCGTGCGTGAAAAGATCGCCAAACTGCTCTCGATCAACGGGAAACAGTCGGTGGACGACATCCACAAGCGTCTCGGCCACATCATGTGGGAGAACGTCGGCATGGCCCGTACGAAGGAGTCGCTCGAGAAGGCCATCACCGAGATTCAGGCCCTGCGCAAGGAGTTCTGGAAGGATGTCCGCGTCGTAGGTCGCGAGAACGACTTCAACGTCGAGTTGGAGAAGGCGCTGCGTCTGGCCGACTTCCTCGAACTGGGCGAACTGATGGCCCGCGACGCCCTGCAGCGTGAGGAGTCCTGCGGCGGTCACTTCCGCGTCGAGCACCAGACCGAAGAGGGCGAAGCCAAGCGTGATGACGAACACTTCACTTTTGCCGCCGTCTGGGAGTACAAGGGCATGGACCAGGTTCCGGAGATGACCAAGGAGCCGCTGAACTTCGAGTTCGTACACCCCGCACAGCGCAACTACAAGGACTAAGCTCATTTTGACGTTGAACTTTAAGATCGAAAAACAATGAATTTTACTTTAAAGATATGGCGTCAAAAGGACGCTAAATCCAAAGGAGCGTTCGAAACCTACAAGGTGTCCAACATCTCGGAAGACACCTCGTTCCTCGAGATGCTCGACATCCTGAACAACGACCTCGTACACCAGGGCAAGGAGCCCGTGGCTTTCGACCACGACTGCCGCGAGGGTATCTGCGGCATGTGCTCGCTGCACATCGACGGCCAGGCTCACGGCCCCAGCCAGGGCGCCACGACCTGCCAGATCTACATGCGCAAGTTCAAGGACGGAGCCACGATCACCGTCGAGCCGTGGCGTTCGGCCGCCTTCCCCGTGATCAAGGACCTGGTGGTCAATCGCTCGGCCTATGACCAGATTCTGCAGGCCGGAGGTTTCATCTCCGTACGCACGAACTCGGTGCCCGACGCCAACGCCATCCTGATCCCGAAGGAGGATGCCGACGAGGCAATGGATGCCGCCGCCTGCATCGGTTGCGGAGCCTGCGCCGCCACCTGCAAGAACGGTTCGGCCATGCTGTTCGTCGCAGCCCGCGTCTCGTCGCTGGCCAAGCTGCCGCAGGGTCGTGTTGAGGCTGCCCGCCGTGCCAAGGCGATGGTCGCCAAGATGGACGAGCTGGGATTCGGCAACTGCACCAACACCGGTGCCTGCCAGGCCGAGTGCCCGAAGCAGATCTCCATTACGCATATCGCCCGCCTGAACCGCGAGTTCCTCTCGGCCAAGTTCAAGGACTAAGGAGCGCGATCTGCGTCTCACGAAAAATCCCCGGACTCTACGTTCCGGGGATTTTTTATATACCACAAGCGGCGGGCGATCTGCGTAAACGCAACTCGTATAGACAATTTTTCTCCCAACTATCCTTTAAAAAGGAGGTGTCGGCACCGCTGACCGCCCCCGCGCGCGGCTATCGGCCCTCCGGAGAGTCGGACGGGCGTTTCGGGCGGATGGTCGACAGACGCGAAACCTGCTTCAGATCGAAGCGGCCGTAGATATTCACCGCCACCGTCTCGCGCGGCCCTGAGGTCAGCATCACCAACTCCGAATAGCCGGGCGGCACGGCACTCCGCAGGTAAAAACGGGTCACCTGCCCGTCGCGGCTCTCCGACATGACCGGCTGAAAACGGTAGCTTGCATGGTTGACCAGGGCCTCGGCATCCGCAACAAACTGACCACCGTCGCCCCCGTCCAGCGCCACGATGCAGATGGATTCGATACCTTTGAGCAGCTGAGCCAGCTTCTCGTCACCCCGTTCGGCGGCCTGACGGCTCATCATGCGCATCATTTTGCGCTCCAGCTGTACGCTGGAAAATCCCGGGCTCTTCGCGTAACGATCGAAGAAGCGCCACGATACGTTCTGTGCCCCGCACAGAAGGGGCAGAACGATCAACAGCAACAACAGAATCCGTTTCATGACACCCGCTCCTTACATGTCTATGCAAAAACCGATCGACAGCGGACAGAGCTCCGGACCGACATGCGACTCAAAGAGCGGAGTCACGCTGTAGCGCACGTAAACACCGACGGTGTGATAGGCAATGGCCGCCCCTACGCCGAAACGGAAGGTATTCACCCCCGCCAGCGAATTTTTCACCTTGGGGCGCTTGTAGATGGCATTGGCTCCCATCGTAAAGTCGAAGTAACCGGTCAGGGCCACCGACAGATTCCGCGCGGCGCGGCACGAAAAGGTCAGCGGAATCCCCAGCGACGTGACGCGGAGTTTCGATTTGTCGGCCGGCTCGTCGAGCGCAACGGGGACGACCGTTCCGGCCTCGTTTCCGAGCGTGACCGAAGTGTCCGACAGGCGGTAGTTGTCGATCGTATAGCGCAGACCGGTCGAGAAGCGGAAGAGCCGCCGGCGCCCCATCTCGACGTTCAATCCGATGAGGGTCGAGGAGAGGTGGAACGATTTGCCGCTGCGCAGATCGAAGAAGCCCGCCTTGCCCGCAGGGTAGGCGCCGTAGCCGAGGCCCGTCGGGATGATGAAGCCGTACTCCGAGCCGGAGAGCAGCGTCGGAGAGACCCGTGACCGCGGTTTATCGGGATCGGCAGGACGCAGCCACTCGTCCGAGGAGCCCGAAAGCGTGATGCCGAAGCCGGCCACCTCGAGCACCACCTCCCCCTCGTCGGACGAAGACCGCAACACGGCAAGCTGCGTTTCGACCGGATCGAAGCGTGCAAGGCTGTCGCGACGGTCGACCGACAGCGAATCAGCCGTCGCCGTCATCCGTACGACCGTTTGGCAGTCATCCGATCGCCAGGCGGCAACTGCGGAATCGGTCGCCGGACGTTTCGTCCTGTCCGACGCCATCATCTGTCGGGCAACCGGACGCCGGGTCGAATCGTCGAATGTCCGGCCCGCAACCGGGCCGATCGAAGCCACGGTCCATACGAGAACCGCAGCCGGAAGGAGCTTATATCGCATATTCATATCCAGGTTTGATTACGGGTTTCACTTCTGATCGTCCATCCACACGTCGAGCAGCCGGTCCGGGGCATCGAGTGCCGCGAAGGCGTCGAAATAGGCCGTCGTCTGCAGGGCCTCCTCCCGGTCGTAGACCGGCCGGCCGTCGATGTAGCAGTAGGGTTTGCGCAGCACGCCCGCCCCGAGGATGACACCCAGCGCCACCACAGCGGCAGCCGCGATCGTCCAGCGGACCGCCATCCGACGCCTGCGTGACCCTCCCGGTGCCGGAAGGCGCGACGCCGCCGACTCGGGCATTCGCTCCGCGGCCAATGCCTCGAAGCCCTCGAACAGCAGCGAAAGATCGCGCTGCGATGCGGCACTCCCCTCCTCACGGAGCCATTCGCGCAGTTCGCGCTCCTCGGCCTCCGAGGTCCGGGCCTCGGTCCAGCGACCGGCCAGTTGCTCAATGCGTGTTTGTCGTTCGTTCATCGTTCATCAGTTTTTGCAGAATTCCACGAAGGGCCGCCCGCCCCCGCGAGAGAATCACCCGCACCTGCGCCTCGTCGCAGCCGATCACCTCGGCAATCTCACACGTCGGGAAACCCTCGATCTCCTTCAGGTGGATCACCTCGCGCTGCCGCTCGGGCAGCGAGGCCATGGCCCGCCGCACCACCTCGCGAGCCTCCCAACGCTGCGCGACGGACTCCGTCACCCACTCCGAAGAGGCCTTCACCTGCGCCAACCGCCGTACGTCGGCCTGACGCCGGCGCAACAGATCACAGCAGCGGTTGCGAACGGCCGTCATCACGAAAGCCCCGACGTGCTGCGGCAGCTCCATCCGCTCGCGGTCGCGCCACATCCGCTCCAGCAGATCGTGGACCACATCCTCCGCCTCGGCCGACGAGAGCACCAGACTCTGCGCATAGCGGAACATACGGTCGCGGAGCGGCATGACCAAACGGATGAATTCGGATTCCTTCATGATACCTGTTAGACGAACTCGACGGGCAAAACGCAACATCGGAAGTCCAAATATCGCTATTTTTCCATCAAAACAGGACCCGAACAACCCCTTAAGCAGAAAAATTCAAAAAAACAAGTACTTTGTATTGCACAATACTAAAATATGTTTTATATTTGCAATACCAAAATAGTAAAACCTGCAAAATCATCCGGCAAAAGCCGTATCGATCATGAAAGAGACCATCCACGTAAACATCGGCTCCATGGCCTTCACCCTCGACGAGGATGCTTACCGAGTTTTGGACCGTTACTTCGCCGACATCCGCAGCCGGCTGCCCGAAGAGGACACCGAAACGATGGCCGACATCGAGAGCCGTGTGGCGGAAATCTTCCGCGAACGGGTCTCATCGCCCATGCGCGTCATCTCGCTCGAGGTGGTTCGCGCCACGATGGCCCAGATGGGTTCACCGGCCGACTTCGGCGAGCCACGCACCCCGACCGGCGACACCGGCAAAGCTGCCGTGAGACACCTCTACCGCTCGCGCAGCAACCGTTCGATTGCCGGCATCTGCGGCGGCCTGGCCGACTTTTTCGATGCCGATGCGACGATGATCCGGCTGTTGACACTGCTGCTGGTTCTCTTCGGCGGACTCTCGATCTGGGCCTACATCATCCTCTGGATCGTCATTCCCGAAGAGCCGCTCCGCTAATTACCCGAAAAACCGAAAACATGATGACCGCAAATCAAAAACGCCACCTGTACCGATCCCGCAACGAACGCATCATCGCCGGCATTTGCGGAGGCCTGGCCGACTACTTCGGCCTGAAGGTCTTCAACGTCCGCCTGGCCCTGTTGCTGCTGATCCTCTTCGCGGGACTCTCGCTCTGGGTCTACATCATCCTCTGGCTGATCGTGCCCCTGGAGCCCAACCGTCAAACGCTCTGAACCATGGCTGAAGACAACGTCAAGGCGCAAATGCGCAAGGGAATCCTGGAGTACTGCATCCTCGCCATCCTCTCCCGCGGGGATTCGTATGCTCCGAAGATCATCGCCGAACTCAAACAGGCCGAGATGATCGTCGTCGAGGGTACGCTCTACCCGATCCTCACCCGGCAGAAAAATGCCGGACTGCTCACCTATCGCTGGGAAGAGTCGCCGCAGGGCCCTCCCCGCAAATACTATTCGCTCACACCCAAGGGCGAGGAGTATCTCCGCACGCTCGACCAGGCGTGGAACGAACTCGTCGAACAGATCCGACGGATCCGCCACGGTATCGACAACAACGAATAACCCACTCGATAAAAACGGACAATCATGAAGAAATTTCTTTGGATAATCCCGATCCTTGCCGTAGTGGCTGCCGCCTGTCTCGCCGGCCTGGTCTGCTTCGCCAAGTCCCTGTCGGACAATTGCATCATCAAGGCCAGCGGAAACATCGTCACGAAGGAGATCCCGATCCCCGAATTCAACGCCATCAACACCTCGCGCGCCGTGAAGGTCGTCCTCACGGAGCAGGGCAACAAGATCCGCATCGATGCCGACGAGAACCTGATGGCCTGGGTCGTCGTGGAGCCCGAAGATGGCGAACTGCAGGTGACGATCGACCGACAGATCAAATCGATCAACAACTCCCACGTCACGGTGACGATTCCCGTTCAGGGACGCACGTTCCGCTCCCTGAGAGCCTCGAGCGCCGCCAAAATCCGGGGCAAGGAGGTCGAACTGAAGGGGGCGGATCTGCTGGTCAAGGCCTCGAGCGCCGCCAAAATCGAGACCTCGGTCAAGGCCGGCTCGTGCAGCATCGACGCTTCGAGCGCCGCTGACATCGATCTGACGGTCAAGGCCGCCACGTGCAACATCGAGGCATCGAGTGCCGCCAGTGTCCGCGCCGATATCCAATCGAAGTCGTGCACGGCCGACGCCTCGAGTGCCGCCGGAATCACGCTCAAGGGCCTCACGGAGTACTTCGAGAGCGGAAGCAGTTCGGCCGGCAAGGTCAACGCCTCGGAACTGTCCGCACAGCGGGCCGACGTCACGGCCTCGAGCGGTTCGAAGACCTTGGTGAACTGCACCGAGAGCCTCAAAGCCTCGGCCTCGAGCGGCGCCGGAATCCGCTACACGGGCGACTGCCAGGTCGAAACCTCGGAATCGAGCGGCGGCAACATCCGCAGAAAATAAGGGACCGGCATCCGTAAAAATATCCGCTAACAACCCATCCGCACACAAGCCAAAGTCATGAAAGAAGTCAAGAAATGCAGCATCTCGGGCGTGGCCTTCACCATGGACGTCGATGCCTATGAGGCCCTGGACGCCTACCTCGAAAGTCTCAAGAAGAGCTATCAGGATACACCCGACGGCGCGGAGATCGTCGCCGACATCGAGGCCCGCATCGCCGAACTGATCCTCTCGGCGCAGGACAACACCCGTGTGGTCGAAAAACCGCTCATCCTGGACATCATCGCCCAGATGGGCTCGGCCGAGGACATCTCCGACGAGAGTTCGGACCGCGACCTGCAGTACGAGACCCCGCGCATCCCGCGCCGCCTCTACCGCGATACGGCCAATGCCAAACTCGGAGGTGTCTGCGCCGGCATCGGCAAATATTTCGACATCGATCCGGTCTGGGTACGACTGACCCTCTTCCTGCCGATGCTGCTGAGCTGTCTGGGCGGCATTCCGTTCCTCTACTGGTTCGGTCCGCTGTTCGGCAACCTCTTCGGCATCTTCCTGATCTGCTACTTCATCATGTGGTTTGCCGTCCCGGCCGCCCGCACCGCCCGCCAGAAACTCGAAATGAACGGCGAACGGATCACCGCCCAGTCCATCAGCGAGGTCACCGCCGCTTCGGCCAACAACGATCCCGATGCCAAAGCCAAACCGATCGTCGCCGAAGCCGTCTCGATGTTCGGCAAGATCGTGCTGATCCTGCTGAAGATCTTCGCCGGAATCCTCGTCTTCGGACTCATCATGGGAGCCTGCGCCCTGGTCATCGGGCTCTTCGCCCTGCTGATCGGAGGCCCGGAGCTGCTGCAGCTGGGCAAACTGGCCGACTTCTCGCTCTGGGTTCCGATTCTGGGAATCTTCATCGTCCTGATTCCGGTCACCCTGATGATCTACGTGCTGATGTGCCTGATCGCCTCGCGCAAACCCAGCGCAAAGAGCGTGCTGATCATCTTCCTGGCGTGGATCGTCTCGATCATCGCCTGCTCGGTGATCGCCATCCGCGAAAACGCCAGCGACAAGATCCGCCAGAAAAAAGCCGCCGTCGAACAGATCTTCCGCAGCCCGCTGATCATCAACGGCGACACCACGACGCTCGAACAACTGCTCGAGGATTACGACGAGGAGAGCGTCATCGAGGAGGGACGCCAGCTGCTGCACATCGCCGTGCCCTCGCAGTCGATCGACATTACGGTCAACAAGAACGAGGGCGAACTGAAGGTCAACGCCGACGGCCAGGAGGTTCTGATCCGTGCCGGCCAACAGACCGGCGAAACGGAGGAGGGCCCGGCGGCCGACTCGACACGAAAGAAACTCCCGGCATCCGAGACGAGATAATCTGCCACACAATCCGCCACACAAGGGAGAAGAGCCGCCCCGACGGGTCGCTTTTCTCCCTTCAATTTTGGCTGCATCTTTGAAAAATACTGAAAAAATAACTACCTTTGACCGGTTTTGTTTTACAAACAAGTGAGAGTATGGGAGGTAACAAATGTATCGGCATTCTGACCTCCGGAGGCGATGCCCCCGGCATGAATGCCGCAATTCGGGCCGTGACGCGCAGCGCCATCTACAACGGCTTTGCCGTAAAGGGTATCATGCGCGGATACAAGGGTTTGGTCTTCAACGAAATCGTTGAGTTCAAATCGCAGAGTGTCAGCAACATCATCCAGATGGGCGGAACGATCCTCAAGACGGCCCGCTGCAAGGAGTTCATGACCGCCGAAGGCCGCAAGATGGCCTACGACAACATGGTGGCCGCAGGAATCGACACGCTGGTGGTGATCGGCGGCGACGGCTCGCTGACCGGTGCCACCATCTTCGCCGAAGAGTACAACGTCCCGATCGTCGGTCTCCCCGGCACGATCGACAACGATCTGGGCGGCACCGACTCGACCATCGGCTATGACACGGCCCTGAACACCATCATGCAGGCCGTCGACAAACTGCGCGATACGGCTTCGAGCCACGAACGCCTCTTCTTCGTCGAGGTCATGGGCCACACGGCCGGCTATCTGGCCCTGAACAGCGCCATCGCCACCGGTTCAGAAGCAGCCATCATCCCCGAAATGGAGACCGAGGTCGACCAGCTGGCCGAACTCATCAACCACGGATTCCGCAAAAGCAAAAACTCGGCCATCGTCATCGTCGCCGAAAACCCCAAGACGGGTGGCGCCACGGCCCTGGCCGAACGTGTCAAGAAGGAGTTCCCGCAGTACGACGCCCGCGTCACGATCCTGGGCCACATCCAACGCGGAGGTTCGCCGACGGCCGTCGACCGCATCCTCGCCTCGCGTATGGGCGAAGCCGCCATCGAGGCCATCCTCGACGGTCAGCGCAACGTGATGATCGGTACGATGAACGGCAAGATCGTCTACGTTCCCTTCGCCAAGGCCATCAAGCACAACAAGGGGATCGATCGCAGCGATCTGGATCTGGTAAAAATTCTTTCGATCTAATCCGGGCCGGCGTGCGGCCCCGCAACTCAAACCCATGAACTTCAACGAGAGACCCGAACACCGACGCATCAAGCGCGTCATCGGAATCGGCAATGCCCTCACGGACATGCTGGTCAACCTGAAAACCGACTCCGTACTGGGACGGTTCAAACTGGCCAAAGGCTCGATGAGTCTGGTGGACACCCGTCTGCAGACCGAAATCTCGAAATCGGTCGCCGGACTTCCCTACTCGCTTTCGCTCGGAGGCTCGGCCGGAAACACCATCCGCGCCATGGCCCAACTGGGTTGCAGCGTGGGGTTCATCGGCAAGGTGGGCCCCGACACCACGGGCGACTTCTTCGTGCAGGCGCTGGAGAATCTGGGCATCGAACCAATCATCTTCCGTGGACAGGAGCGTTCGGGCAAATGCGTGTCGCTGATCTCGGCCGACGGTGAGCGGACGATGATCACCCATTTGGGTGCGGCACTGGAGCTCTCGGCCGAAGAGATCGAACCGACGATCTTCGACGGCTACGACTGCCTCTATGTCGAGGGCTACCTGGTCCAGAACCACGACCTGATCCTCAAGGCCGCCCGCACGGCCAAGGAGTGCGGGCTGAAGGTGGCCATCGACCTGGCCAGCTTCAACATCGTGGCCGAGAACCTCGAGTTCCTCCGCACGCTGGTCCACGAACACGTCGATATCGTCTTCGCCAACGAGGAGGAGGCCAAGACCTTCACCTGCGAGGCCGAACCGCTCAATGCCCTGCAGCAGATCTCGGAGATGTGCGAACTGGCCGTCGTGAAGATCGGCACCAAAGGGGCGATGATCAAACAGGGCGACGAGGTGGTCCACGTGGGCATCATGGCCGCGGCCAAGCGGGTCGACACGACGGGTGCCGGCGACTTCTATGCCGCCGGATTCCTCGCGGGACTCTGCGACGGGCTTTCGCTCCGACAGTGCGGCACGATCGGTGCCATCACGGCCGGCAAGGTAATCGAAGTCGTGGGCACGACCTTCGGCGAAGAGGCCTGGGAGGAGATCTACCAGCTGGTCAACAAGGTCAAGCACGAAAAATACCTCTTCTGACCCGTACGCATCATTCATAACCCGCTACCAAAATGACAATAAATCTCGATATGACGGGATTTATTGTCATTTTCAATCTTTCGCGCAATGGAGAAAATATGGAGTTCTCTCAAAATCCAGTTCAGGAACCGATTCGATTTCATCCTCTACGGCCAACGAATCGGATACATCAATATTTTCACCATACTCATCGATTTTTTCATTCTACTGTATTCAGTTTTTGATTACAGGAACCTGATTCACGTCGACAATATTGCCCTATTACTCTTTCTCATTTTCTCTACTCTGATTTGGCAAATACTCAGCTTCATCAGGGACTTCCACTTCTACACAAAACGGACAACATATTACAATGCCCATAATCGGCTCAAACAAAATCGTCCGCAGATGGCTGAAGAATTAAACGCCATCTATTCGGAAGGTCCGGCATTTCCAAACACCGCAATAAAATATAGCGAAACCATAGATTGCCTACTACAGAGCAACACACCCATTCGAACGATCCCATGCTCGGACAAAGAAAAACGGGTATGGAGCTACATCAAGAATTATCGGGATATTCTACAACCCTTTCTCAATGAGAAGTGGCATGAAATGAAAAACAGGAGAGGCAGTTTCTACAACGAGAAAAAATTATGCATGGCCTCTGAGTTCAAGGAAAGCAACAATCAATGGTTTGTCAGGGTTTGCAAAGGTTGCTACTACAACTCCTATCTCACCAACATGATTTATACCAAGAAACTCTCCCATCAAAGCGGATGGGGCATAACTCCTCCTGCCAACATAAGTACATACGCCATACGGCCGTTCGAAAAATCCGTCATGAGCGATCACATCGGAATATCCACCCTGGCCATCACGGCGGACGGTTATGTCATCATTCTGCATCAAAACGACAAAGCCCTTACATCAACGGATCGGCTGATGCCCTCTGCCTCCGGATCTGTCGATTTCAAAGACTTCCATCCAAATACAGACTTCAGACAAACACTGATCACGGCCGCCGAAAGAGAGTTGAAAGAAGAGACGAATCTTACAAAAGACCTTATCGAATATACCAAACCCATCGGTTTTTATCGCGATCTTGGCAGAGGTGGAAAGCCGGAATTCTGCTGCATCACGCAGTTGAATGTCAATCTGTTCGAAATAAACACAATACGGCCAAGCAGCGAAGAACAGAGAGATGACTTTGAGACCTACCAGATATTGGGATCGACCTATCTTCTGGACGGTAAGGACTTTGATCGCTTTTCGAATATTATACACAACTCATCCGAGAACGAGGAAGAACGCCCATCACTGGCGCTATTCATGTGTTTCACGACATTGTGCCGCTATTTTTCGCGAAAAGAGACGGCCTAACCGATCCGAGCAAAGAGCCCGCGCGAGATACCCCAGCGCAGACGCAGCAGCCAGAGCGACTTGCGGGGCACCATCGTACAGCACAACAGCAGCGTCGCCCCCCACTTGAAGAGCTCCCTCAGCAACGTCTTCGCCACACGGTGGTGAATCTGCGCCCGCAACCGCTGGCTGACCCCGACGTTGTAGCTCAGACGGCGGAAATAGTCGGGCGTCAACTTGCGAGGCGGGATGATGTGCCACATCACGGCGCCGGGAACATACCAGATCGTCTCTCCCCCCTGCAGCAACCGTTCGAAGAGATCGTTCTCCTCACCGCCGATCAACTCGCCGTTGACGCGCCCGAGCGAGGGGTCGAATCCCCCGTAACGAGCCAGTGCCTCCCGCCGAAAAGCCATGTTGCCACCCCCGGGAACCCGCCCGACGGGAAACGCCCGCACCTCGTCGCCGAAATCCATCGGATTGGCGATGGGCATCTCGACGTAGTGCGACATCCATGCGGGGCGCCCCGAAGGGTATTCGGCCAGGATCCGCCCGCCGGCCACCACCGCCTCGGGGTGCGATTCGAACAGTTCGACGTAGGCCCGCAGAAAACCCGGATTGATCCGCTCGTCGTCGTCGATGAAGGCCACCCACGGTGCGCGTGCCTCGCGAAGACCCCGGTTGCGGGCATACGACACGCCCGGTCCCGTTTCGCGGATAAGGCGCAGGTTGCAGTCCGGACGGGCTGCCGCAAAACGGGCGAAACGCGCCTCGGTATCATCCGTGGAGTTGTTGCTCACCACCACGCACTCCCACTCTTCCGCAGGAAGATCCTGCTGCACGACGGACTCCAGGGCCCGAATGAGTTCTTCGGCCCGGTTGTGCGTAGGTATGGCCAGCGAAATACGAATCATGTCGCGAAAGTAGCAAATTATTCATAAAAAAGTGTATATTTGCGAAAATATCAAGCTACACGTCCATGCAAAAACTGATCCGCAACCTCATGCCGCTTTTTGCGGTACTGATTGCCGCAATGGCGTCCGCACAGGGAGTCTCCTGGCAAAGCAAGGTCGAGCCCCTCGAAGGCAACGCCTACCGCATCGTACTCGAAGCCACCGTACCTTCGGGCTACCACATGTACGATCTGGGCCCCTACGAAGGTGGCGGACCCAATCCCACGGTCATCACCTTCACGCCCGGTGAGGGAGCCGTGCTCGACGGTGAGGTCGAGCCCCTCGACCCGCCGCACCGCTACCACGACGACGTCTACGGCATGGAGATCGGAACCTACGAAGGAACCGTCCGCTTTGCCCAGAAGGTGACGCTGACGGCCCCCCAGGCCCTGGTCACCGCCCAACTCGAGTGGATGATCTGTGACGATACGAGTTGCATGCCGCCCGAGGACCTCGAGCTGCAGATCGCCGTTCCGGAGGGTGCCAAGGTGGCTTCTGCCGCCGGGGATCAGGCCGAGGTTGCTCCCGCCGCCGAAACGCCCGCCACGAAGGATGCCGCCGGAAAGGGCTCGATCTGGGCCCTGATCATCGAGGCCATCCTCTGGGGATTTGCCGCCCTCTTGACGCCGTGCGTCTTCCCGATGGTGCCGATGACCGTTTCGTACTTCCTCAAGGGCGAGGGCGGAGCCGCCATGGGCCGTCTGCGCGCCGCGTTGTACGGGCTATTCATCGTGCTGCTCTACACCGTCCCCATCGCTGTCATTATCATCATCACACGCATCGTCGGCGGCGATGCCGTGACGGCCGACATCTTCAACTGGCTTGCCACGCACTGGCTGCCGAACATCATCTTCTTCCTCGTCTTCATGATCTTCGCCGCCTCGTTCTTCGGGGCATTCGAGATCACCATGCCCTCGTGGATGGTCAACAAGACCGACTCGAAGGCCGATACCAAGGGGCTGAGCGGCATCTTCTTCCTCGCTCTGACGCTTGTGCTGGTCTCGTTCTCCTGCACGGGCCCCATCGTCGGTTCGGTGCTCATCAAGTCGACCTCAGGTGAATTCTGGACCCCGATCCTCACCATGCTGGCCTTCTCGGTGGCCTTCGCCCTTCCGTTCACCCTCTTCGCCCTCTTCCCCTCGGTGCTGAAGAAGATGCCCAAAAGCGGCGGCTGGCTGAACTCCGTAAAGGTCGTTCTGGGATTCGTCGAGGTGGCCCTCGGTCTGAAATTCCTCTCCGTGGCCGACCAGACCTATCACTGGGGAATCCTTGACCGGGAGATCTATCTGGCCATCTGGATCGTCGTCTTCACCCTGATGGGGCTCTACCTGCTGGGCAAGATCAAGTTCGCCCACGACAGCGACGTGCCCTATCTCGGAGTCGGACGTCTGGCGCTGGCCATCATCGTCTTCGCGTTCGTCGTCTACCTGATCCCCGGCATGTGGGGCGCTCCACTGAAGGGTCTCTCGGGCTATCTGCCGCCGCTGACCTCGCAGGACTTCGTCCTCGGCGCCAACACCGCCGCAGCTCCCGCCGCCTCGCAGAGCGGCATCGGCAAACCCAAGTACAGCGACTTCCTCCACCTGCCCCACGGGCTGGAAGGCTTCTTCGATCTGAAGGAGGCCGAAGCCTATGCCGCCAAGGTCCGCAAACCCATCTTCATCGACTTTACGGGGCACGGCTGCGTCAACTGCCGCGAGATGGAGGCACGCGTCTGGTCCGACCCGCAGGTGCTTGACATCCTGCGCAACGACTACGTCATCTGCGCCCTCTATGCCGACGACAAAAAGGAGCTGCCCGAGGACGAATGGATCACCACCGATGCCGGAAAAGTACTGAAGAGCCTCGGCAAGATCAACTCCTACTATGCGCTGAAGACCTACGGCGTCAACGCCCAGCCCTACTACGTGCTGCAGGGTGCCGACGGACAGCCGCTGGTCGAGCCACGCGGTTATGACCTCGATGTGGCGGCCTTCGTCCAGTTCCTCCGCTCGGGCGTCGAAGCCTACCACAACGCCGATCGGCAGTAACCGAAAAGCGTGATCCCGCCCCGAATCGCACAAGGATGGGAGGGGGGGGGAAAAAAAAAAAAAGTACACAGGGATCGTACACGAATCACACCATACAAAGAGCCCCGGATGCACGGATGCATCCGGGGCTCTTCTGTCAGACGTTCAGGCCGAAGCGGTTACTCTTCGTGCTTGTGGAGACGTTCTTCCTGAGCAAAGGCGGCCTTTACCTCCTCCTGCTTTTCGTGGCGCTCCTTCGAGGTCGGAGCCTCACCCTCCTTGACCAGATGATGGATGTTGCGTTCGAAATTCGCCTCGCAGGGCGAACATTTTTCCTTCTCTTTCATAAGGCATTTGGTTTTGTGTCGATCGGATGGCAGCAAATTACGGGCCGCATTGCTGCGGTCCGTACGGATTCAACGCAGCAGCCGCTCGGGCGACAGCTTGAAGCGGAACGTGAGATCGGCGTAGGGAATGCGGTACTTTTCGCGCGGCAGGGCACCCCACGAATCCACACAGCCAAGGCCCATCTGCCGGCCGTCGATGCAGAGCCAGACGCGTCCGTCGGCGTTGATCTCCGGGAAGTGGAGCTGCTCCTTCACCCATCCGCCGCTCAGCGACTCGGGCGAATAGCGAAGCGCCGAGGCCGAGAAGGCAGCATCCGACGTAATGCGCAGCCCCCAACCGCCGGGCAGGCTCTGCTGCCACCAGCGCACGTCGCTCTTCGTGCCGGTCTCCTGCGGCCGGATGTAGGGATAGGGCTGTTCGTCGACCGTCTGGCGGTAGAGACCGAGGAACGAGGCTGTCTTGCGGTCGGCGTAGTTCTCGCCCGGGCCGCGGCCGTAATAGTCGATGCGGTCGAAATCAGCCGGAAGGGTCATCAGCATGCCGAAGCGGAAGAGGCGCGGCAGCGACTTGTCCCCGCTCTTGCCCGTCACCTTCACCTGCTCTTCGACGACAATCTCTCCGACGTTGTTGACGGCATACTCGACCGTCAGTTTCGCCGCATAGGCCGGAAAGTCATACTCGGCCCGCACGCAAGCGATTCCGTCACGGAGCCGGCTGTCGAGCCGTTCGAGCCGCAGCTCCGGATGGCGGATGGCGGCATACTTCTGCTGCAGGCCGGCCCCGAAGTCGTTGTCGGTCGGAGCGCGCCAGAAGTTCGGACGCAGCACGCATCCCGGCGCCAGAACCGGCGTTCCGCCGACCTCGTAGCGGGTGATCAGACCGTCGCTGCGGCGGATGTCGAGCGTGAAGCACTCCGACGAGATCCGCACATAGTTGCGGTCGGCGTCCGAGAGCGTCAGCGAGGGTTGCGAATGGCGATCCGTCGGACGGTTGGCAATCGTCAGCGGCTCGAAGCGGTGCTCAACGACCGGCAGTTGGGCACGGGCCAGGCACGTTCCGGCCTCGAGAGCCGGTTCCGACCGTTTGAGGTCATACGCCACATTGAGCAGCAGCTCACCCTCCAGTCCGTCGAGTTCGAGCGGCAGCGTATATTCGCGCGTCTGCTGCGGAGCCACATCGAGCGATTCGATCGTCCCCGACTGCACAGGGCGACCCTCCTCGAGCAACGTCCACGTCAACCGATAGTTCGACAGGTCGCGGAAGAAGTACTCGTTATAGACGGCAATCCGTCCCGCCCGCAGATCCACCGCCCGTGTCCAGATCGACTGATGCTGGAAGGCAACCTCCGCATAATGGGGATTCGGACGCCGGTCGGGCGAGATCAGTCCGTTGTCGCAGAAGTTGTTGTCGCTGGCGTCGTAGGGGTTGAAGTCACCGCCGTAGGCATAGATCCAACGGCCGTTGCGCTTCACGCGCAGCGACTGGTCGACAAAGTCCCAGATGAAACCGCCCTGGTAGGAGGGGATGCGGCGGATCAGATCCCAATAGTCGGCAAAACCACCCTCGGAGTTCCCCATGGCGTGTGCGTATTCGCACTGGATGAGGGGCTTGCGCGGATTCTCCGAAGCGTATTTCTCGCACCGTTCGTATTCCCAGTACATCGGGCACATGATATCGGTGTTGTCTCCCCCTTCGGCCCGTTCGTACTGAACCGGGCGCGACGGATCGAACGACTTGATCCATTTGTAGCAGGCCGTGAAATTCTCCCCGTCACCCGCCTCGTTGCCCAGCGACCAGACGATCACCGAAGGGTGGTTGATGTTGCGCACAACGTTGCGCTGATTGCGCTCGAGGTGCGCCCCGGCGTAGAGCGGATTGCGGGCCAGCGTCCGGTTGCCGTAGCCCATGCCGTGCGACTCGATGTTGGCCTCGGCCACCACGTAGAGCCCGTACTCGTCGCAGAGTTCATACCAGCGGCTGTCGTCGGGATAGTGGCACGTCCGCACGGCATTGACGTTGGCCTGCTTCATCAGCCGGATATCCTGCAGCATCCGCTCCTCGGTCACATAGTAGCCGTTGTCGGGATCCATCTCGTGGCGGTTGACCCCCTTGATGAGGATTGGCTGTCCGTTGACGAGCAGCCGTCCGTCGCGGATCTCGACGTTGCGGAAACCCGTCCGCAGGGGAATTGCCTCCAGCAGCCGGCCCGTCGGATCGGTCAGGGTGACCGTCACGTCGTAGAGCCGCGGAGTCTCGGCCGTCCAGGCCTCCACCTGCCCCGCGTCGAGTGTCAAATGCTCCTTCTCGCCGGAGACCTTGACCCGTCCGATCAGAGCCCCATCCGGCGCTCCCGGCACCTCGAGCCGCACCTCGGCCGTACACCCCCGGGCCTCGCGCGGGAAGAGCAGCTCGACGTCGAGCCGTCCGCGCGTGAAATCATCCGTGAGCGAGGCTCCGAGCCGGACATCCTCGATGTGCTTCCAGTCGCGGGCGTAGAGATAGCAGTCGCGCCCCACGCCGCTCAGCCGCCAGAAGTCCTGATCCTCGAGATAGCTCCCGTCGCACCAGCGGAAGACCTGAAAGGCTATCAGATTACGGCCGGGCTTCACGTAGCGCGTGATATCGAACTCGGCCTCGAGTTTGCTGTCCTCGCTGTAACCGACGAACGAACCGTTGACCCACAGCGAGAGGTTCGACGTCACCGAACCGAAGTGGGCGATAATCTGTTCGCCGCGCCACGATTCGGGGATCACGATTTCGCGGCGGTATGAACCCACGTGGTTGTTCTCGACGGGAACCTCCGGCGGATTGTTCCTGAACTGTTCGCGCCAGGCGTAGCCGATATTCACGTAGAGCGGATCACCGTAGCCGTTCACCTCCCAGAGCCCCGGTACGGGCATCGTCGACCAATGCCCGTCGTCGTAGTCCGTGCGGTAGAAGTCCGTCGGGCGCTGGTCGGCGTCCTCGACCCACGCGAAGCGCCACACGCCGTTGAGCGACAGGTAGCGTTCCGAGACCTTGCGGTCGCCCGCCAGGGCCGCCTCGCGGCTTTCGTAGGCAAAGAACGAGGCATGCATCGGCATGCGGTTGACGGCATTGGTTTCGGCATCGCGCCAGGCTTCGATACGGGCTCCGGCCCGGGCAGGCAACAGCCCCCAGGCGAGCATCAGTGTACCGACAAGAAGGGTTCGCAGTTTCATCAGCAGCAGTTTTTCGGGTAAGGAATCGGAATCGGCGACCGCAACACCGCTTCGGTGCGGATCGTCCCCACAAAGATAAAAAAAAGATCGGAATTCCGTCCTCCGACCCCGTGAAACTTGCTCCGGAACAGCAAAAAACAGAAAACTTTATTCGGTTTTCCGGTTCAAAAAACGTATCTTTGTCAACAATCACCCAACCCAAAGCTCACTCTCGACCATGAATAAGAAGAAATGGATCATTACAGCCATTATCCTGGCGGTATTCTGTGCGGCTCTCGGCATCTACAACTACTACGGCAAACGCTCCCCGGCCGAAGAGAGCGCCGGTGAGCCGATCGCACCCCGCTCACGGAATACGCTCAATGTCAACGGTCTGATCATCCGCCCACAGTCCCTCACCGACGGGATCACCACCGTGGGCAACCTGTTGCCCGACGAGGAGGTCGACCTCTCGTTCGAGACCTCGGGCAAGATCGTGGCCATCAACTTCCAGGAGGGCGCCGCCGTCCGTAAGGGCCAGCTGCTGGCCAAGGTCAACGACCGCCCTCTGCAGGCCCAGCTCTCACGCTACGAGGCCCAGCTCAAACTGGCCGAAGACCGCGTCTATCGCCAGAGCGCCCTGCTCGAACGCGACGCCGTGAGCCAGGAGGCCTACGAGCAGGCCCGTACCGAACTGGCCACGCTCAACGCCGATATCGACATCGTAAAGTCCAATATCGCCCTCACGGAGTTGTGCGCCCCGTTCGACGGCATCATCGGTCTGCGCAACGTCAGCGAGGGGGCCTACGCCTCGCCGTCGGTCGTTGTGGCCAAGCTGACGAAGATCTCCCCGCTGAAGATCGACTTCTACGTCCCGGAGCGTTACGCCAGCCAGATCCATCCCGGCACGCGCCTCTCGTTCACCGTCGAGGGCCGCCAGGAGCGCTTCGAGGCCACGGTCTACGCCACCGAAACGCAGGTCGACGTCACAACCCGCACGCTGGCCGTGCGGGCCCGCTACCCGAATGCCCGGGGACGGCTGCTTCCCGGACGCTTCGCCACGGTGGAGATCCGCATGCACGAGATTTCGGACGCCATCGCCGTACCGACCGAAGCCATCGTCCCCGAAATGGGCATCGACAAGGTCTTCCTCTACCGCGGCGGGAAGGCCCACGCCGTCGAGGTGACCACCGGACTGCGCACCGAATCCCAGATTCAGATCATCAACGGCCTTCAGGTCGGCGACACGCTCCTCACCTCCGGAACGCTCCAGCTGCGCGAAGGCCTCCCCGTCCAACTCGATCGCATCGACTAAAACCCGCGCCGCATGAACATCTCCGAACTCAGCATCCGGCGTCCCGTGCTGGCATCCGTGATGACGATCATCATTCTTCTGTTCGGCTTCATCGGATACAAGGCCCTCGGCGTGCGCGAATACCCGAGCGTCGACAACCCGATCATCTCGGTGCAGTGCTCCTACCCGGGAGCCAACGCCGACGTGATCGAGAACCAGATCACCGAACCCCTCGAGCAGAACATCAACGGCATCCCGGGCATCCGCTCGCTGTCGAGCACCAGCCAGCAGGGTCAGAGCCGCATCACCGTCGAATTCGAACTCTCGGTCGATCTCGAAACCGCCGCCAACGACGTGCGCGACAAGGTCTCGCGGGCGCAGCGCTACCTGCCGCGCGACTGCGACCCGCCGACGGTCACGAAGGCCGATGCCGACGCCACGCCGATTCTGATGGTGACGATCCAGAGCGACAAGCGCTCGCTGCTCGAACTGAGCGAAATCGCCGACCTGACGGTCAAGGAGCAGCTGCAGACGATCAGCGACGTGAGCGGCGTGCAGATCTGGGGTGAAAAGCGCTACTCGATGCGGCTGTGGCTCGACCCGGCGAAGATGGCCGGCTACGGCGTAACCCCCTCGGACATCAAGGATGCCCTCGACCGCGAGAATGTCGAGCTCCCCTCGGGCAGCATCGAGGGCAACACCACCGAACTGACCATCCGCACGCTGGGGCTGATGCACACCTCGCAGGAGTTCAACGACCTGGTGATCCGCGAGGACGGCGACCGCATCATCCGCCTGAGCGACGTCGGACGCGCCGAACTCGGCCCGCAGGATACGCGCAGCTACATGAAGATGAACGGCATCCCGATGGTGGGCGTGGTGGTCGTCCCGCAGCCGGGCGCCAACCACATCGAGATCGCCGACGCCGTCTACGAACGCATGGAGACGATGAAGAAGGATCTGCCCGACGACGTGGTCACCTCCTACGGTTTCGACAACACGCGCTTCATCCGCGCCTCGATCGACGAGGTGAAGCAGACCGTCTACGAGGCCTTCGTGCTGGTGATCATCATCATCTTCCTCTTCCTGCGGAACTGGCGCGTGACGCTCATCCCCTGCATCGTGATCCCCGTCTCGCTGATCGGTACGTTCTTCATCATGTACGTGGCCGGCTTCTCGATCAACGTCCTCTCGATGCTGGCCGTCGTGCTGTCGGTCGGTCTGGTCGTCGACGACGCCATCGTGATGACCGAAAACATCTACATCCGCATCGAACGCGGCATGTCGCCCCGCGACGCCGGCATCGAAGGGGCCAAGGAGATCTTCTTCGCCGTCCTCTCGACCTCCATCACGCTGATTGCCGTCTTCTTCCCGATCGTCTTCATGGAGGGGACCACCGGACGTCTGTTCCGCGAATTCAGTCTGGTGATCTCCGGCGCCGTCTTGATCTCGACCTTCGCGGCGCTGACCATCACCCCGATGCTGGCCACCAAGCTGTTGGTGCGCCAGGAGCGCAAGAACTGGTTCTACAACGCCACGGAGCCCTTCTTCGAGTGGTTAAACCGCTTCTACGCCTCGACTCTGGCCTCGCTGCTGCGACGCCGCTGGCTGGCGCTGCCCGTCGTCGCGCTGACACTCGGGCTGATCGGCTGGCTGTGGAGTGCCATCCCCGCCGAAATGGCCCCGCTGGAGGACCGTTCGCAGATCACGATCAACACGCGCGGCTCCGAAGGCGCCACCTACGAGTACCTGCGTGACTATACGGAGGAGATCAACCAACTGGTCGATTCGCTGGTTCCGGAGGCCGCCTCGGTCATGGCCCGCGTCTCGAGCGGATCGGGCAACATCCGCGTCTCGCTCACCGATATCGCCGACCGCAAACGCTCGCAGATGGAGATTGCCGAGGAGCTCTCGGCCGCCGTGCGCTCGAAGACCAAGGCGCGTTCGTTCGTCCAGCAGCAGAGCACCTTCGGCGGACGCCGCAGCAACATGCCCGTGCAGTACGTGCTGCAGGCCACGAGCCTCGAACGCCTCGAGGAGGTGCTGCCCGAGTTCATGCGCCGGGTCTACGAGAGCCCCGTCTTCCAGATGGCCGACGTCGACCTGAAGTTCAGCAAACCCGAGGTGCGCATCGAGGTCAACCGCGACAAGGCCAACCTGCTGGGGGTCTCGACGCGCAACATCGCCCAGACGCTCCAGTACGGACTGAGCGGCCAGCGCCTCGGCTACTTCTACATGAACGGCAAGCAGTATGAGATTCTGGCCGAGATCAACCGCCAGCATCGCAACAAGCCCGCCGACCTGCGGTCGATCTACGTGCGCAGCGACAAGGGCGAGATGATCCAGATGGACAACCTCATCTCGCTGGTCGAGAACGTCGCCCCGCCGAAGCTCTACCACTACAACCGCTTCCTCTCGGCCACCGTCTCGGCCGGTCTGGCCAAGGGCCGCACCATCGGGCAGGGACTCGACGAGATGGACCGCATCGCCGAAGAGACGCTCGGCGACGACTTCCGCACGGCGCTGGCCGGCGATTCGAAGGAGTTCCGCGAGAGTTCGTCGAGTCTGATGTTCGCCTTCATCCTGGCCATCGCGCTGATCTATCTGATTCTGGCGGCGCAGTTCGAGAGTTTCAAGGACCCGCTGGTCATCATGCTCACCGTGCCGCTGGCCATCGCCGGCGCGCTGGTCTTCATGTGGAGCACCGACCAGACGATGAACATCTTCAGCCAGATCGGCATCATCATGCTGATCGGTCTGGTGGCCAAGAACGGCATCCTGATCGTCGAGTTCGCCAACCAGAAGCAGGAGGCCGGCATCGACAAGCGGCACGCCATCGCCGAGGCGGCCCAGCAGCGTCTGCGCCCGATTCTGATGACCAGCGCCTCGACCGTGCTGGGCATGCTGCCGCTGGCCGTGGCTTCGGGCGAGGGTGCCGCCGGACGCGTGGCCATGGGTGTGGCCGTCGTGGGCGGCATGGTGGTCTCGACGCTGCTGACACTCTACATCGTCCCGGCCATCTACAGCTACGTCTCGACCGACCGGTCCCGCAAATCGAAAAAACAACAGGCATGAAACACCTCCTTCTGACCATACTCCTGGCGGGATTCGGGGCCGCAGCACTGGCCCAGACCCCGACAAACCCAAGTCCCGAACCGATGCGGGACTTCCCCGAGAACGAACCGCTGACGCTGCGCCGCTGCCTGGAGATCGGACTCGAACGCAACTACGACGTGCGCATCGTCCGCAACGAAGAACGCATCAGCGACAACAACGCCACGGCCGCCAATGCCGGCATGCTGCCCACGGTGGACCTCCAGGCGGGCTACACCGGCACGTGGGACAACCGTCGCGGCACGACGCTGCGCGACGGCTCGCAAAGCACCGAAACAAGCGTCTACGACCAGACGGCCAGCGTGGGTGTGGCCGTGAACTGGACGCTGTTCGACGGCTTCCGCATCCGGACCACCTACGACCGCCTTCGGGAGCTGCAGCAGATGGGAGCCCTGCAGACCCGCATCACCATCGAGGACTTCATGGCCAACCTCACGGCCGAATACTACAACTACCTGCAGCAGACGTTGCGGCTCAGGAATTTCCGCAATGCGGTGCAGCTCTCGCGCGAACGGCTGCGCATCTCCGAGGAGCGTTTCCGCGTGGGCAACTTCTCGCGGCTCGACCTGCTGCAGGCCCGCGTGGACTTCAACGCCGACAGTTCGCAGTACATGTCGCAGCAGGAGGTGGTCACCGCCTCGCGCATCCGCATCAACGAGTTGCTGGCCCACGAGAACCTCGACCGCCGGATCGCCGTGCAGGACTCGGTGATCCGGGTCAACGCCTCGCTCGACTGGGACGAACTGCTCGACCGCACGCTCTCGGCCAACGCTTCGCTGCTGATGGCCGGCCACGACACCGCCATCGCGGAGTTCGACCTGAAGATCCTCCAGGCGCGGAACTACCCCTATGTCAACCTCTCGACCGGCTACGGATACTCCTACAACCTCTACGGCACGGGCACGAACCGTTCGCGCGGCACACTCGGGCTGAATGCCGGGGTTTCGGTGGGCTTCACCCTCTTCGACGGCAACCGCCGCCGCGAACAGCGCAACGCCCGCATCAGCGTCGAGAATGCCGAGCTGACGCGCCAGCAGCTCGAACTCTCGCTGCGGGCCAACCTCTCGAACTTCTGGCAGGCCTACCGCAACAATCTCGAGGTGATCCATCTGGAGGAGGACAACCTTGTGGCGGCCCGCGAAAACTACGAGATTGCCATGGAACGCTACCGGCTGGGCGACCTGCCGGGCATCGAGATGCGCGAGGCGCAGAAGAGCCTGCTGGATGCCGAGGAGCGTATCCTTACGGCGCAGTACAACACGAAACTCTGCGAGATCTCGCTCCAGCAGATCAGCGGCAACGTGCTGATCTATCTCGAATAGGCAGGGGGGGGGTAAGCCGGCAGGCAGGCATCAGCAAGGCATTCGCTTCCGGCTCATTCCACACGCCTTTTATCCCGCTTTCCAATCCCCGCAAAAGGCCCTTTCCCAATCCAGCAAAATATTTTCCATTGGAAATTTGTTTTATCGGAAAATAATTCACAACTTTGCATCGTTATTGATAGGAAACCAACCAAAAAGAGGCCATGAAACGACTGCTGCTCGGAATTGCCGCCCTCTCGCTCTTCGCGACGGGCTGCGCACAGAACAACACGAAGAAAAAGGAAAACACACAAAACACGAAAGAGATGAATACGATTGCACTGACGAAAGCCGACTTTCTGAAGAAGGTCGTCGACTACGAAAAGAGCCCCACGGAGTGGAAATATCTGGGCGACAAACCGGCCCTGGTGGACTTCTACGCCACGTGGTGCGGACCCTGCAAGGCTCTGGCGCCGGTTCTCGAAGAGCTGGCCGCCGAGTACAAGGACCAGATCTACATCTACAAGATCGACACCGATGCCGAGCAGGAACTGGCTGCCGCCTTCGGCATCCGCTCGATCCCCACGCTGCTCTTCATCCCCATGGAGGGCAAACCGCAGATGGCCCAGGGTGCCCTGCCCAAAGCCACGCTCAAGAAGGCCATCAACGAAATCATGCTCAACAACAAGCAGTAACAGTCATGGCCCTGATGATCGACGCGGAGCTCTGCCCGCAAAACCACCGCTGTCCGCTGATCCGGCTCTGCCCGGTCGAGGCCATCTCGCAGGAGGGATTCTCGCTTCCGGTGATCGACCCGACACGTTGCATCGAATGCGGCAAGTGCATGCGCCATTGCGGCATGCAGGCCATCCACAAAGCCGCACAAAATGGATAAGCTCTGCCGCATCCGCGACCTGCAGCGGGCCGTCATGCGCTTCGAAGCCGATTTCGAGGCGCATTACGGTATTTCGCTCAACGAAGGAATGACGCTCTGCTCCCTCTCGCGGTGCGAAAAGATGTGCCCCGGCGAACTGGGCGAGGCGCTCGGGTTGACGCCGTCGAACATGTCGAAGGTGCTCCGCTCGGTCGAATCGAAGGGGCTGGCAGTCCGGGAAATGTGCTGCAAGGACCGACGCCAGTTCTTCTACTCCGTCACGCCGCAGGGGCGCCGGCTGCTCGAAACGCTCGACTGCCAGTCGCTCGAACTCCCCGCTCCACTGCAGGAGTGGCTCAACCGCGAATAAGGATCCGCAAGGCGGATGGCGCCGACGAAGAGGGCCAATGAAAGCAAGGCTGACAGAGAGGGCCGCCGGAGATGGGACAGGCGGAAAGGGTCGGTCAAAGATGAGGCTAATGGAAAGGACCGGTCAGAGACAAGGACGGTCGAGGCCGCCAGACCCTGTTGCCTCATACACAAAGAAGAGGGACGAGCCACAAAGGCACGTCCCTCTTTTTATGCATAAGCCCTACTCGTTGACGACCGACGTGACGGATTGCTCTTCAAGGAAGTGATTCGGATCGTTGTTCGTCGAGGCAAACTCGCGCAGCGACTTGAAATGATGCCGCAGCATCTCGGCAGCCGCCTCCTCGTTCTGTTCGCGCACGAAACGCAAAAGCTCGCGATGCTCGAAGCAGACCTCCTCGGAAGGGACCGAGCAGACCCGGTAACGCTGATAGTAGCGCAGCACATCGGGCGTGATGACCAACAGCAGCGAAGCAATCACCGGATTGTGTCCGCCGCGGACCAGCGCCTGATGATAGGCGAAGTCCTTCGAGACGCGTTCGTCGGTGTAGAACTTCTCCTCGCACTCCTTGAGAGCCTCTTCCATGGCGACCAGATCATCGACCGTGCGGTTGCGGGCACTCAGACGGATGGCCTCGATCTCAAGCAGAATACGCACGTAGACCAGCGACGCAAAGTCGTACTGTTCGATCTGAAGGGCATCGGTAATCATACGCTCGAGAATTTGCATCTTCTCCTGCGCAACAACCGTACCGCTCTGCGGGAAGGTCTGGACGATGCCGTAAAATTCGAGTTTCTGGAAGGCCGCCCGGACGTGAGCGCGTCCTACGCCAAGCTTTTCGGCCAGACGGCGCTCGGCCGGAAGACGCTCACCGGGTTGCAGACGTCCCGAATAGAGTTGCTCCTTGATATACTTCAGGACGGTTTCGACTTGTTTGATATTGGGCGAGTAGTTCATTCAGGGTTAATTTCTGTTGACGGTACAAAGGTCATAAAAAAAACCAATTCAACCAAAATTATCGAACGACCTTTTCTACTGAAAAATCAGCAAACTGAACAATCTCGTCCCGCAACTCCGGTTTCAGCGACCCGTTGGCACCGATACTGCGGTAGATGCCCCACTTGGGACGAATGCCCGTCGAACCTTCGCGCCACATGTTGCGCGTATGCTTCGAGACCGAGATCAGCGTCTTGCCGTCGGAGACGCGCTTGACCAGCAGCTGGTAGCTTCCCTCCACGTCGCAAACCACACGCTCCTCGACCTCGACCCACTGGCCCAGGAAATCCGACAGCGGAACCTTGGCCAGATAGATATTGCCGGTCTTATCGGCCGAAGGACCCACGTAGATCACCTGCAGCTGCCGACTGCCGTTGGAGAGCGTACGGGGCGTAAAGGTAATCAGCGGATAATCGATGTCGGCCGTCTCCTGAGCATTGTCAATCCCCTTGATCTGGTGTACGTGGCAGAAGTTCTTCGTCGTCAGCATTCCCTCCGGAAGACGAAACTTCCAGCGGAAAATCATCTCTTCACCCTTCTGCGCCACCATCGACTCGGGCGATTTGGCGTCGGTCTTGATCTCGTTGCGCTGACGGTCCGTCACGTTGGGTTTGCCGCGGTCGTCGTCGTTCTCCACATGGATATAGAAATCGAAGACATACTCGCCGAGCTCCTCGGAGTAGGATTGCTGCACGTGCTGGAACGGAGCCTCGGCATGGGCCCCCGACTGATCGGGAGCTTCGTAGTTGAAGCCGTTGCGCAGAATCAGGTCATAGGTCCCGGCCGAATTGCCGTCGGCCCGAAGCTCGCCGCCATAAAATGGAGGTTCATCATCCGTGTCCGTATCCGAAGGCATCTCCTCGGGTGGCGTCACCGGTGCGGACGCATTCCCCGAACAGGCCGAGAAAACCGGTCCGGCAAGCAGCGAAATCAATAAAATCAGTCGTTTCATGTTTGCTTTTCTTGTTTTTATCGCTATCTTTGTTCGTACTTAAATTTTGGTTAACCAATTTCCAAAGTCAAACAAAAGTAGTAAAAATTTCCTAACCCGACCTGAAAATCATGAAAAAAATCCTTTTTGCAGCACTTCTGGCCGTGACATTCACGGCCTCGGCGCAACAGGCCGCACAACAGCCGGCCCAGGTTACGAACCGCTATTCGATGAAACTGAAACAGAATACGGACGGCAGCTATTCGCTCATCAACGAGGCCCGTTACGCCAAGCTGGTCGACCTCTCGAAGGTCGAGGGGCTGCTTGAGCCCTATACCTACCAGCGCGACCGGCTGCAATCGAAGGACTACAAAGGAGTCGAGGTGCGCGAGTACGTCTACCGCACGCACGACGGTTATGAGCTGAAGATGGCCGTCGACATGGCCGTGAGCGAGCAGCCCACTCCGGTGGTGATCTACTGCCATGGCGGCGGCTGGGCCCGCGGCAACAACGGCGCCCTGCGCACCCTGTCGCAGTACATGGCCAAACAGAAGGGCGTAACGGGTGTCCGTATCGCCTATACGCTGGCCCCGCAGCCCGGCGCCACGGTCGAGGTTTCGATCGACGACGTGCTGGCCGCCGTCAAGTACCTGCGCGACCACGCCAAGGAGCTGAACATCGACCCTTCGCGGATCGGATTTGTCGGCAATTCGGCCGGCGCCCATCTGGCTGCCGTCGGCGCCATGCGCACGCAGGGGGCGAAGGCCTTCGTCGGCTACTCGGGCATTTACGACCTGGAGACGGCCGCCATCTGCCAGCGTTCGAAGGATCCGCAGCGCATCGGCTACTTCTGCGACCGCGACCCGAAGGTGCTGCACGCCGCCTCGCCCGTGAACCTCGTACCGAAGAAGAACGTTCCGGCAGCGCTGCTCTTCTGCGGCACGGCCGACATCACGGTCGAGTGCGCACAGAGCAAGGCCTTCGCCGCAGCCCTCGAGAAGCGCGGCGGAAAGGTCGACCTCGAGGTGCTCGAGAACTACGACCACAACCTGAGCGCCAAGGCCTCGGACAAGATGGAGGAGGTCTTCTTCAAGACGGTGGATTTCCTGGCTGAAAACCTCTGACCGCAATGAAGCGCACACTGCTCATGCTCCTTGCCGCAACGACGACCTGGAGCGCCCAGGGCAAGGTAACCCTGCCTGCCATCTTCGGGGACAACATGGTGCTGCAACAGCAGCAGAAGGTCCTCCTCTGGGGCGAATCCGACCACGAGGAGGTGACACTCGCCGCCTCGTGGAGCGACACCCCGGTGCGTGCGGCCGTCGAAAAGGGGCGCTGGAAGGCTGAAATCGCCACCCCCGAGGGATCCTACGCCTCGCAGACGCTCACGGTGAGCGATGCCGACTCGAAAGTGACGCTGTCGAACGTCCTGATCGGCGAGGTGTGGATCTGTTCCGGACAGTCGAACATGTACATGCCCCTGCGCGGCTACACGGGACAGCCCGTCGAGGGATCGCTGCAGACGATCATCCAGTCGACGCAGTACCGCGACCGCATCCGCATGATCACCCTTCCGAAAAAGGAGGCCGCAACGCCGCAACGCACCTTCAAGGGGGCCCGCTGGGAGATCCCCTCACCCACGACGGCCGTGCTGATGAGCGCCGCCGCCTACTTCTTCGCACAGTCGCTCACCGAGGCGCTCGACGTGCCGGTGGGCATCGTCTCGACGAGCTGGGGCGGTTCGAAAATCGAGGCCTGGATGGACCCTGCCTCGCTCACCGCCATGGGCTACGACGTGGAGAAGATCAACGCCGACCCGAAAATCCAGCAGCGCGCCAAGTGCGGGCTGCTCTACAACGGACTGATCGCACCGGTGGCCGGCTACACGGCCCGCGGCTTTGCCTGGTATCAGGGCGAGGCCAACCGCAAGGAGTCGGCCCGCTATGCACGGCTCATGCAGGAGATGGTCCGCTTCTGGCGCGCCGAATGGGGCGATACGAAAAACCTGATGCCCTTCCTCTACGTGCAGATTGCCCCCTACTACTACAACGACGCCGCTGCGACAGACGGCGTACAGGTGATGGAGGCACAGTGTGATGCCCAGAAGCTGATTCCCAACTCGGCGATGATCGCCACGACGGATCTGGGCGAGGAGCTCTCGATCCACCCCCGCCGCAAACGCGAAGTGGGCCAGCGGCTGGCGGCCGAAGCGCTGGTACGCTGCTACGGCGTACGGGCCAACTGCTGGTCGGCCGTCCAGGTCAAGGAGGTGAAATTCGAAAAGGACAAGGCCGTGGTCACCTTCGACAATGCCCGCTACGGCATGACCCCGCAGCACGAAGTGGTTCCGGGATTCGAACTGGCCGGCAAGGACGGCGTATTCCATCCCGCCGAGGGGCGTGTCGTCATCTCGAAACCCATCGTCGAGGTGACCTCCAAGGAGGTCAAGGAGCCGGTCGCCGTGCGCTACGCCTTCCACAACTACACGCCCACGACCCTCTGCAACACCTACGGAATTCCCGTCATTCCCTTCCGCACGGATCGCGAATAGGTTTCTGACACGCCGATACGAAAAACGACAGATCCCGAAAGGACCTGTCGTTTTTTTCAGGCTGCCTGGCAACAGCCTACTGCAGTTCGAAATGGAGCATCGCCTCGAAATCGGCTTTCGACGTATGAAAGCCGATGCAGCGGGCCGTCTCGACCCACTCCGGGCGATCAAGCGCCAGCCCCGCCTCATAGAGCAGCGCCGCACCGCGCCGCTGTGCGAAGGGTTTGATCTGCGGCCAGGGCCACTTTTCGGGCGATTCGTAGTAGGGAATCAGATACTCCAGCGCGCGCTGCGCCTCGGGCATCTCCCACAACTCGACGCCTTCGGCACGCGCCACGTTGCGTGCCGTCGAGAGGGCCTCCAACACGAAGGTCGAATAGTGCAGCGAAAGCGTGCGCACCAGCTCCTCGGGAAGCGTACCGTCCTCGGCCACCTGCTTGGCAAACCGGGGTTTGACCGATTCACAGGCAATCTCCCGAACACGGTCGTCAAGTCCCGCAGCCCGGGCCGTCATCAGCCGGATGGCATCGTACCACAGGCCGTGGTTGTTCGCCGCGTGGAGCTCCTTCTGTCCGTTGACGCTGTGCTCCATCCAGTAGAGGAAGGTCCGCGCCCACTCGCGCAGTTCACGGCGGTCGTAGTCGCTCCACGCCGGCGACGAGTCGATCAGTTGGGCGGCATTCAGCGCAAAGGCCATGCGGCGCGAATCGATGATTCCCGTTCCGCGAATCGTCTGACGGCCCCGGATCAGCTGGGCATAGGTCATGTTGGGGTTCATGCCCAGCCTGGGGTCGAGGAACCACGTCCGCAGCAATTGGGCACACTTCTCCGCATAGCGCTCATCGCCCGTCACACGGTAGAGCACCGCCAGCGTGCGGGTCACAGTCCCCAACCGGTCACCGTTCTCACGCTCGGGACAATCGTAGACCTCGGGGTTGCGTTCACCGTCGCGGCGGATATAGGGCAGGCCGTCGGGTTTCGAGGGGTCGGGCCACCAGTAGGGCGACAGCGACAGGTAGTCGCGGCGGTCACCGCTGGGCGGCAGCTGCTTCTTGGCCGTCACCGTCAGCGGCTCCATGCCGAGCAGCGTGCTGTCAGCCTCGGCTGCCACCTCTTCGACCGCCTTTACGGCCCGGGGATCCCCCTTCCGGTAAGCCTCCGCAAGGCGGTCGAGCAACTCACCGTTGAACGAGTACTGCGCGCTGGCCGGCACAAGCGCCGCCAACGACGCCATCAGCAACAAGATGCGTTTCATCATCATGGATCATGGGTAAAAAAAGGGCGGACGCACCCTTTCGGGAAACCGTCCGCCACTCGAAAAAACTTCAGCGTCGACTACGAGAAGAGGACACCACCGTTGATATCGATGTTCGTACCGGTGATGTAGCTCGACTCGTCGCAAGCCAGGAAGCATACCAGGTCGGCAACCTCCGAAGCATTACCCTCACGACGCAGCGGAGCGGTGTGGTGGAGGTTCTCACGAGCCTCGGGCTTCGTGAAGCGGTCGTGGAACGAGGTGTTGATCATACCCGGAGCCAGGGCGTTGACACGGATTCCCTGCGGGCCGAGCTCCTTGGCCATGGCACGCGTGTGGCACATAACGGCAGCCTTGGCCGTAGCGTAAACCGAAGCACCCGGGCCACCACCGTCACGGGCAGCCTGCGACGAGAAGTTGACGATCGAACCGCCGGCAGGCATCATCGGAACTACCTCGCGGGTGCAGAGGAATACCGAACGCATGTTGACATCCATGATGAAATCATACCACTTCTCATCCTGCTCGGTGATGAGCTTGCGGCCCACCAGACCACCTACGACGTTGACCAGGATATCCACCTTGCCGCCGTAAGCCTCGGCAGCCTTGGCGAAGAGGTTCTTCACGTCGGAAGCCTTCGTCATGTCGCCCTGTACGGCAATGGCCTCGCCACCCTCGGCCTTGATCATCTCAAGGGTCTTCTGGGCATCGTCCGGATTGTCGAAATAGTTCAGGCAAACCTTGGCTCCTTCGGCAGCCAGTTTCACAGAAATTGCACGACCCAGGTCGCGCGCGCCGCCCGTTACGACGGCTACTTTTCCACTCAGTTTCATCTCTTTTTAAGTTTTAAAAAGGTTTTACTTGTATTACGTCTTTTCTATTCGGTCAACCCGATCGGGCGTCCTTCGGCAGGACGGCCCGGCCGGGAGAGGTATTACTTGTTCAGCTGCTCGATGCGTCCGCCGAAGAGGAAGACACACAGCAGGCAGGCCGGGACGAGAGCCGCTCCGAGGATGAAGAAGGCCGTCCAGTCGCCGCTCTGCGTCAGGTAGGGGATGCACAGGATCGAGATGATGGTTCCGAGCACGGCCGAAGCGCCGCCCAGTCCGGCCAGCGAACCGACGGCCTTACCGGTCTGCAGGTCGCTGGCAAGGGTCTGGATGTTGGTCATCACGAACTGATAACCGCCCAGGATGAAGGCCATCATGATGACGGCCATCGTTGCCGACGAGGCGACAGCGGCCAGAATCATGCCCGGAATGATGAAGCACGATCCGACGATCATCGCGGCTTTGCGTGCAAAGTTAACGGTTTTTCCACGATTGATCAACAGTCCCGAGAACCATCCGCCGGCTACCGAGCCGATGGCGGCACCCACGTAGGGCACCCAGGCCGACATGGCGATCTGCTTGATGTCCAGTCCGAAGACCTCGATCAGGTAGATCGGCAGCCACGTGACGAACATCCACCAGATGGGATCCAGGAAGAAGCGGCCCAGAATGACGGCGTAGTTCTTGCGCTCGCTGAGCAGCCGTCCCCACGACTTGGCCGTATCGCACGAGACGCGGCATTCGGGCTGACCCGTGATGATGTATTCGCGCTCCTTGTCGGTGATCCAGGGGTGCTCCTTGGGTCCCTTCTTGTTGATGATCAGCCAGGGGATCACCCAGATGATGCCCAGCGAACCCACCACGGCGAAGGTCACCCGCCAGCCGAAGGCCAGGAACAGCATCGGGATCAACACCGGCGAGATGATCGATCCCACCGAAGCGGCCGCGCCAAAGATACCCTGAGCCAGGGCACGCTCCTTCTGCGGGAACCACTCGGCATTGGACTTGGTGGTTCCGGGCCACGGTCCGGCTTCGCCCAGTCCGAGCATCACGCGGAAGAAGGTCAGCGACTTGAGACCCGTCGAGATCGAGGCCAGCGCATCGGCACCGCCCCAGACCAGCGCCGAGAGGGTAAAGCCCCGCCGCGTACCGATCCGGTCGTAGATCTTGCCCGAGACGAGCTGGCTCACGCCGTAGGCGATCATGAAGAACATCGTGATGACGGCCAGCATGTTCTTGGCCTGCCGCTGCTGCTCTTCGGCCGAGGCGTTGACGTCGATCAGCCCCAGCTCCTTGGCAATACCGCCATGCTTGACATATTCGATAGCTCCGTCGGTGAGTTTGGTCACCTCGTCACCTGCCAGCGTCACCGACTTGCCGTCCGAAAGCACCGTATAGGTATCGGCCGCAGCGTCGTAGGTGTAGTCACCCGCGACGCAGACCACCTTCGTATTGGCCACCCACATGTAGTTGAGCGTGCCACGGTCGAGGTAGTTGATGATCGTCACGATGGCGATCAACGCCAGGACGATCCACCGCAATCCATTGATTTTCATTCAGGCAGTCGTTAAGCGGTTACTTCTTGAGGAAATCCTCGCGGTGGGGCGAGAAGGTGTCGATCAGAATACCCGGCTCAAGGCAGACGCATCCGTGGATCTCGTCCGGAGCCACGTAATAGCCGTCGCCCGCTCCGAGCACCTTCTTTTCATCACCGATCGTCAGTTCGAACTTGCCGCTGGCCACGTAGGTAGCCTGGCTGTGGTAGTGGGCGTGCATCGTGCCCACGGCGCCCTTGTCGAAATGGACCTTCACGATCATCAACTGACCGTCATAACCCATGATCTGACGACGGATACCCGGTCCCGGGGTCTCCCACGGAAGCTCGCTCTCGAGCTGGAATGTTTCACTGCGTGTTTTCATATCCTTAATTGTTTTTTAGAGGTTTTTCAGTTTCAATCATTTCATCTTCACCTCGTAGGGACCCGTCCATTCGAAACGTCCCTCGGCGCTCTTGACCGTGTGGTGCTTCCCGGCATCAAACGAGCGGTTGGCCACGCAGAGCGTGACGCTGTGCCCGTCCTTGTACTCGGCCACGGCCACCGTGTACTCCGGCGTATCGACCACCAGCCGCACGCCGACGCACGACGAGGTCAGATTGGCCGACTGCTCGACCTGCAGATCGTACGTGCCGTGGGTCTCCAGCGACGAGAAGAAGGTATGGTTCTTCCTGCCCTTCTCGCGGATCATGTAGCCCTTCTCGGTGCGCAGGTTGAAGTCGGGATCCGAAGCTCCCGATTCGACGAAGACCATCTCGCTGGCGGGCGTCGTGGCCGTCGACAGCGAGTAGAAACGGTCGCCGGTGATCCACGTGAAGGTCGTCGTGGCCGACTTTTCGTTGCGGCCGCGGGCCTGGCACCAGAGGTGCTGGTAACCGTTTGCCTCGCCCAGGGCCGACATCGTCGTGAGGGCCTTCTCGTAGGGGAAGTTCACGCTCACCATGTGGCCGCCGTACCACATCGGGTAGTCGTAGCGGTGCTCCTTGTCGCTGCGGGCCTGCAGCAGGTCGAGAACGAGCGGATACTGCAGGAACGGCGTGGTGATGTAGGCCAGCGTGCGCTGCATGGCCACGCCCGGATAGGCATTGGTCTCCCGAGCCGAGACGATCTGCACGTCCTTGCGCGAGAAGTCCGTGAAGAGGATCTCCGAGTGGTGCTTCATCGACTCGTCGTAGTTGCCGTCGAAGTGCGAACGCTCGTCGACGACCAGCGTGTTGTGGGCCACGGTCTGCATGGCAAACGACTTGTTTTCGTGCGTGTAGTGACCCTTGTACTTGGCCTCGATGTTGAGCCAGCGGGCGGCGCCGTAGTCGCACAGCACCTCGTTGTCGTTGTCGTAGTAGGCGATCGTCAGCTTGTCGTAGTGGCCGTGGCTCAGACCGTGCGAGGTAGCCTTGAGCGTCAGGGCGCTGTTGAGCGCGGGGTCGGTCGAGCGGATCACCGCAATGCCCCCCTCGTCGCCGTTGCGTCCGTCGCGGAAGAGGGCGCTGTGGAAGGTCAGCGGCCGGGCCTCGCCCCGGGCGATGTCACGCGCCACGGCGAATCCGGCATCGGTCGGCAGCACCCAGTCCTGATAGCGCGCCGCCACGTCGAGCAGCGTCTTGTTCGAAGGGTCGGCGTTGTAGGCGATGTTGACGGCATAGACCAGCTCCTGGGCGTCGTAGCCCTTCAGCAGCGCGTCGTTGAAGCGCATGAAGCGGCCGTCGTAGGCCAGCTGCAACAGCGTCGAAACGGCCTTGAGCAGAATGCCGTCGCGATACTGGAAGATCTTCAGATCGGGGCGGTTGTGCTCGATGCACTGCGCGAAGACCATGAAGGGCCAGATGGCGTAACGCTGGTAGTAGGCGCCCTCGGTGAAGTAGCCGTCGGGCGAGAAGAGGTAGTCCAGCTGCTGGATAAAGCCGCCGTGCCTGCCCGTCTCATCCGTACCGTAGAGGGCCTTGCGCACCAGATCCTCGTCACCCATCGCCATGCCGATCATGCCGACGGCCGACGTAGCCCACGTGGCGTGGTTGTGCATCTTGTTGAAGACCTTGTTGTTGGCGCGGTTGCCCTCCATGCCGTTCATCAGGAAGTCGGCCATCGGGCGGAAGAGGTTCTGCTCAACATAGGCCCGCGCGTCGGCCGACATGTAATCGTAGACACAGTCGTAGGCCATCGAGGTGTGGACCAGCCAGACGCTCTCGTTGAGCGTCTGCCAGAAGAGGCGGCCCGGCGTCTTCGAGAGCTTGACGGGGTGGAATCCGAGCGTCGGATAGAGGTCGGCGTAGGCCTTCAGCATGTCGGCCACGCGGCGGGCATACTTCTCCTCGCCGGTCACCTGCCAGGCGATGCCGCAGTCGACCATCTCGTAATAGTTCAGTTTGTGGCGTTCGTGGGTGTAGCCGCCACCGCCGTCGCGCGGTTGGGGCACCTCGATCGGCGAGGCCACGGCAGCATCCGCCCCGGCCAGCGTACGCGCCATCGAGGCGTCGAAGGCAGGCACCTTGCCGCGATCGTCGCGCATCTCGGCCACACCTTGTGCCGTCAGCATCAGCGAGGGGTGTTCTCCGGCCCATGCACCGAGCGTCAGCAGCGCTCCGAAGGTCATAAAAAGCAGTCTCTTCATTCGGTTATTCGTTTTTAACACCTATGCCCAGCCGTGCCAGCGACGAATCCTCGCGCTGCGCAAAGTCGTAATGCGCGGCATCGACATAGACAGGTTCCAGTTCATAGAGCTCTCCCTTGACGGCCTTGCCCGTCATCGAGAGGATGGCGCCGGCATTCCAGAAATTGCACGCCGAGATGGAGACCTTCTCCCAGGTGGCCTCGTCCAGACGGATCGAACGTCCGCCCCGGCCGCTGTTCGAGAAGTTGCACCCCTCGATGTCGAGCACCTGCGGACCGACGAGCCGCATCACCGAACCGCGCTCCTTGTTGCAGCAGTCCTCGAAGTTGCAGCGGCGGATCGTCACATAGGGACCGGCCGTCGACTCGTCGCTGCCGCCGCGGTAGATGTTGATCGGCAGCCCGAGGATGCGGTAGAACGAGCAGTTCTCGATCACCATGTCGTCGGCGTTGTAGCGTCCCTTGTCGTCGCGTTCGGCGGCGTAGTTGATGGCGTCGCCCGAGAGGTCGCGGAAGATCGAGTTGCGGATCTCGACCCGTCCGGCAAAGGTGGCCTGCGTTCCCTTGACGGCAAAGAAGCCGCTCTCGCCGAAGTCGTAGAAGGCGCAGTCGTCCACCCGGAGGTTGTAGGGGCGGATCATGTCGCGGGCCGTCGAGATACCGGCCTTGGCCAGCGCCTTGCCCTCCTCGAGGCGGCCCGAGAAGGCGATCCCCTCAATATGCAGTTCACCGCCATCGGCGATGGTCACCATGTTGTCACCGCGCGTTCCGTTGAAGCGCACGACGGGACGCTCGCTCCCCTTCACGCCGCGGATCGTCAGCGGTACGCGCACCACCATGGCACGCTGGATGGCGTAGTCACCGCCGGCATCGGCCAGTTCGACCACCGAACCCGCCTCGGCCTGCTCGACCACGGCCGGAAGGTCCTCACCGGCATGCACCGTATAGACGCGCTCCGAGCGCGACTGTGCCTGCACCTCGGGACGGTACCACGAGGCCCCCTTGCCGGCACGCATCTCCGTCTCCGCAGGCAGTACGGGAAGCTGCGGCTGAACGTTCTCGAAACCCTTGATCTCACACGGACGGGCCAGCGCGACGCGGTTGTCGCGGAAGGTGAAGCCGTCGGTGCGGTCGACGGCGATGAACGGAGCGTCGGCCTTCGGGTTGACGATCGTATTGCGGGCGAACAACACCCGCTCGGGGGCCAGCGTCCGCTCAAGGTCCTTGCCCGTGCCGAACTCGATGTTCGAGCAGTCGATGAAGGTGTTGTCCGTCAGTTCGACATCCTCGACCTGACAGTAGCGGTTGGGCAGCGAGTTGGGCACGGCGTCCATCAGGGCCAGCGCCGAGAAGAAGCGCTCGCCGGCGATGCCCACCAGCGTATTGCGGCGCACCTTGTGGCCGGCGTTGATCACGCGGATACCGCCCGTATTGCGTTTGCCGTGGCCCACGAAGAGGTTCTCCTCGACCGTATTGCGGTCGCCGTGGCGCAGGGCCAGCACCCCTTCCGACTCGAAGAAGACGTTGCGGCGGATCGTATTGTCGCTCGACTTGATCGAAACCACCTCGACCTCGCCGTTGCAGCGGTCGAAGAGGTTCTCCTCAATGAGCGTATTGGACGACGAGTAGGCCTGCTGCGAGGTGCCGACACGGATCGTCTCGGCGCCGTTCGAACCGTAGACCGGACGCGGACCGAACCAGTTGTGGTCGATGCGGTGGAAGTTCTGCTGGCTGCGCTCCTCGTTGAGCATGACGATCAGCGTGACACCCAGGTTGAGCTTGCCGGTCAGCGTGCAGTGGTCGACGCGGTTGTGACGTCCGTAGAGCAGGATATAACTGTAGGCCATGTCGCGGCGCACGGGGTTGTAGCCGTCGACGACACACTCCGTCAGGCGGCAGTGGTTGGCCACCTCGCGGCCGTTGCGGAACTCGATGACCGAACCCGACGGCGCGTGTCCGTCCCGGAAGCAGAGGCCGCTCACCTCGACCCATTCTCCCGCCAGACGCAACGTCGAGGTGCCCGTGAAGACCACCCCGCCGGGCGTCTGAGCCTCGATGCACAGAGGCTTTTTCTCGGTGCCGCGGCCGAGCCATTTCAGCGTCAGATCGTTGTATATGCCATCTTCGATCACAATGCGGTCGCCGGGCTTCGCCTCGCGCAGCGTCGCGGCCACATCGCCTGCAGCCACGCGGTATTCACGCGCCGGGAGCGTCGCGGCTGCCAGCACGGCCACCGTCAGCAACAGATATTTCAGCGATTTCATCATCTTCTTTCTTACCGTTATTCGGTTTTCCACGAGCACCCGGCCGCCTCACGGATGGCATCCATGGCGGGCTGTACGTTGGGTTTGGCCGGAGCCGAGGTCAGCGAGGGCAGCGAAACACCACGCTGACGACCGTAGAGTTTGTTATCGTTCCATTCGATCTCGGGGGCCGCGGGCTCCGTGGCGCAATCCACGGCGTAGCCCGACGAGGTCGCCGAAACGGTGTTGCCCTCGATCACCGTCGAGACAACGGGCACCACCTGATCGCTCGAACTGCTCGCATAGTTGACATTCAGTCCGTACTTGCAGGCGTAGACCATGTTATAGCGCACCCTGGCATTCTTGACCTGCCAGTAGCCGCTCAAAGCCGGATTCTCCTGCCCGCGCACCAGACAGATGGCCGACCGGTAGCCCGTACCGGCCAACCCCTCGAGGTAGTTGCGCTCGACGGTGTGTCCCTCGCCGATCAGACGGATACCGCCCGTACCCGACATGCCGTTTCCGACGAAGTAGTTGCCCGTCACCGTGCAGTTGTTGCCGTGGCGCATGGTCAGCGTACCCTGGCACTCGACGAAGAGGTTGCGGCGGTAGGTGTTCCCGCACGACTTGTTCGAGACGATCTCGGCCTGCTCGCCGTGGCAGCGGTAGAAGTAGTTGTCCTCGACCGTGCAGGCGGCCTCCTGCATCGAGAAGGTGCTCGTGCCGATGCGGATGGTCTCCTGACCGTTGATCGCCTTGCCGTTGTCGTCACGGAGCGTCACGGGACGCTCGAAGTGGTTCGCGACGATCGCATGGCGGGGCGTTACGCCCTCCTCGAGCCAGACAACCATCAGCGTGCCGATGTTGCGTTTGTCGCGGAAGGTGCATCCCTCAACGCGGTGGTCCGTGCCGTAGAGCGAAACCCACTTCGTGTCGGTTTCGGCATCCTCCCGCGTATTGTCGCCCGTAATGGCGCAGTCATGCACCGTGCAGTGCGAGGAGCCCTTGGCCAGCGTTACGACCGACTTGCCTGAGACGGGTTCGGGGTTGCGCCACCAGAAGCCCTCCACTTCGGCGCAGGTTCCCGAGACCGAGATCCGCGACGTACCCGTGAAGCAGACCGCCCCGGCCTTCTCGGCCCGCAGGATGACGGGCTGTTCGGCCGTACCGGCACTCTTCAACTCGGCGATCTGGTCGCTGTAGAGGCCGTTGCGCCAGACAACGACCGTACCGGGCTTCAGCGTCCCGAGGGCCTTCAGTTCGTCAGCCGACGAGACGTAGAGCGTCGTCTCGGGGTCCGGGGTCGGATCGGAATTCTGCCCCTGGTCGGAGCCGCTGCCCTGGGAGGTGTTTCCGCTGCCCGCCGACGGCTCCACCGCGGAGGCCTCGCCCCCCGAGCAGGCCAGCGTCTGAATGGCCAGCAGCATCAACAATATGGTTTTACGCATCATGCTTGAGTTTCTTCTTAAACGTCCCCGGAAACCCTCCTCCGGTCATTCCGGAAGAGGATTTCCGGTTTCGTTCCCCAATTAACCTACTAAAAAACCGGTTTTTTATTATTCATTCAACGTTTTCGACCAATAGAAGTCGAAGGTGATATGTCCCGAACGATCCTCATTGGCCAGACCGGTCGAAAGATCACCACAAGTCACCTCCTTAATATACAGGAAACCTTGACGGCAGATATCAGTTACACTCTCGGGTTTGCCACCAACTAAACCGTGCGCATAGTTGATATACTGAACAGCAATCACACTTCCCTGAGTCCAGGCACTCGACGATTCCGTATTTCCAAAGGCCGGAGCTGCGGAACCACCCATGGCCTTATAATCTTCGACCGACGTCACAGTTCCTCCCACAACAGAATTTTTCAAATCCTGCTCACTGCTGGACGAGAGAACCCGGAAGTAGAAAATCGGAGTTCCATAAGTTGACGGCATTGCTGTTAGAATTCCATCAAGCAAATAACAATGAGTCTTTAATTGCGAAGGAGAGTTACCGGGAGACTGCCATGCCAGTTTATGCTTCGACGATGCCGAGAGGAAAAGATACGGTTGTACACTATAATATTGTTCCTTCGTTGTTGATGCAGCTAACTGATTGCTTGATGTAACTTCGGGATCAGGATCTCTGAAAATCAAGATATTATCTCCGCTCTTGGCATAGGGATCAATCGCATTGTTGTACCAGTCATCGGCCGAGATCACCTCACCGCTGTCCAACAGCAGGAAGGCATGCTCGCGGTTGTAGTCCGGATAGCTAGTCTTGGAGCTCGAACCGATACCCATCTCGATATTCGGGAAGTAATAGAACGGATAGACCATGGCCGTGCCGAAGTCCACTTCGTTGCTGCCGTTGTAAAGCGCCTTCACGGAAACCTCCTTAGCTTCGGTGAACGTCACGCCGTCCGGAACGATGAACTGCGCCTCGACATCCGTCGGCGTGCCGACCAGTTCGGCCTTGACGCCGTCAACCGTGAAGCCCTCGATCGAGGCCAGATTCTCACCCTTGACCGTCACCGTCTTGCCCAGATAGAACTTATTCTCCTCACCGCCGTCCTGGGCCGTCATCGAAATCAGTTCGGGTTTGGCCGGACCTACGGGCGTCGTATCCAGACGCCAGGCCGAAGCGACCGTGGTCGTCTGAGCCGGAGTACCCCACTGGGCCGTCAGCGCGGCCTCGGCCACAACCGGATCGGCCGCAGCGATCGACGTGGGGAATTTCACCGTGATGGTGTCGGCCTCGGCCGTCATCACGATCAGATCGTACTCGCCCCACTTCATGCCGTTCACCAGATCGAGGTTCTGACCCGTGAAGGTCACCTCGTCACCAAGGACGTTCTGCTCGCCCTCTTTCTGCGAAGCGGCATCGAACTTCGGCGTGTGCAATGTGAAGAGCGTCTCGCCCGTCACGTCGATCGTCGCCGTGCCCCACTCGGCCGTGATGGCCAGTTCACTGTCGCCGGCGGCATACTCCCCGGCCGGAACGGCCACCTTGATCGACTCGGCCGTCACCTCCGCAAAACCGGCCGCCTCGACCGTCACTTCACCGAAGTGTACACGGGTGATCTGCTCGAGGTTGCGACCCGTGAGGGTCACCTCCGTACCGACCATACCCTCGGCCGGCGCATACGCCGTGATCAGGGCGTCGGTCACCGGAACCGTCAGATAATAGGGATAGTGGAAGATAACGCTCTCGCCGTCGGCATCGTAGACATCGATCCACACCTGATAGGTGGCATCCTGCTGAGCGAGATCCAGCGCCGGAATCTTGAACTTCAGCGTCTTGATCGTCTGCTCGGTAATCTCGGCCTCTACCCCGTCCACCGTGACGTGCGACACCAGGTCGAGGTTGAATCCCCCGGCCGAAACCTCCGTACCGATATAGGCACGGACGCTGCCGCTTTCGTCGGTCATCGGCGACAGGGTCGTCGAATTGATCGAAGGCGTATGCTGCGCATCGACCTCACTCTGCTCGGGGCCGCAGGCGGTCAGCGCCGCCAGCGATCCCGCCAGAAGAAGGGTCAGATATTTCGTGATTCGTTTCATCGTCGAATGGGTTTTAGGTTATTGTTGGTTTGCCAGTTTCGAGTAGTCGTAATCGTACTTCTGCCAGTAGCAGTTGAAGGTCACGTCACTCGACGAGGGGGCCTTCGTGTTGTTGTAGGTCTTGAAGTTGACCGTGCGGATGTGGAGGAAGCCGATCCTGCGGATGTTGGCGGCCACATTCTCGGCCGAACCGTCGTAACCGTAGTAGAGCACCATCAGCACGGCGTCGACATCCACCGCCGCGGCATCCGTGCCGGCCGTGTACTTGCCGGCGGCCCAGACGTCGCTGTTGAGCGTACCCTTGGCCGAGCTGATGCCGATGCCGCCCACGGTCTTGGCCTCGACGTCGATCGGGAAGCTCTCCTCGTCGATGTGCTCCAGCGTCTGGTTCTTCACCTGGTCGATCAGCGCCTTCTCGGCGGCATTCGAAGAATCCAGGTAGCGGAACGTCAGCACCGGAGTGCCGTAGCAGTCGCCCTTCACGCCCGTAACGCGGTATTCGTCGGCCGAATTGTTCTCGAAGTAGAAGTTGCGCAGCTGACCCGTCGAGTTGGCCGGCGAGTTGACCTGCAGCTGTCCGGCGCTCATGCCCGAGAAGAAGAAGTAGGGGTTGACCGAATTGTACTGCTCCTCGGTGATCACCGCCTTGTTGGGCGTATTGCCTGCCGAGCAGGTCGCAGCCTGATACTGGTACGAGATCGGGTCGATGACCGTCCGCCAGTCGGAGTTGGCATAGACGCGGCCCGTCTGGGGCGAGAAGAACGACGACATCGACTCCACGTCGCGGCCCTGGGCCCAGACGCGCATGTTCTCCCAGAACATCAGGTAGGGAACGTAGACCACAAAGGCTTCGCTGAGCGTAATCGTTTCGTTGCCGTCGAAGTATTCGGCCACAACGGTCGTCTCGGTGTCGCCGTCCTGGAAATCACCGGCCGGAACCGTGAAGGTCAGCGACGTGGGCTGTTTCGATATCAGGGCCTCGAACTCGCCGACCAGAATGCGGTCGACCTTGTCGAGGTTCTCGCCCGTCAGCGTCACGGACTTGCCGACGGCCGTACGCTCGAGCGTCACCGGCTGGTCGAAGACCGGAACCACGCGCACCACCTCGATCGAGGGGGCCTCGTCGAGCGGCGTGGTCACCGACGAGGTGCCGTCGAAGTAACGCAGCGTGATGCGCACGTTGCCGTTCTCGACATAGGGAACGCGGGCCACGATCTCCGTGGTGCTCTGCTCCTGGATATCGCCCTCGTGGCCGTTCTCCTGCCCCTCGGCCGTGAAGATCACCGCCTCGACGGCCGAGAGATCCGTACCCGTCAGGAGCAGCTGCTCGCCCATGACCACCGACTCCTGCAGCAGGGCCGGCTTCAACGACGGAACGGCATACGAATAGGTGAATTCGCTCTCCGATTCACCCTTGCCCTGGGTATTCTCGAGGATGATCCGCCCGTCGCGGCCGTTGGCTCCGGCCACGATCGACAGACGCGTATCCGAGACCTTCTCCTTGATGACCATCTCCTGGTCACCGATGTAGGCCTTTGTCACACCGCTCAGGTGCTGACCCGTGATGATGATCTCCGTACCCACGGGGGCCGAAGCCGGCGAGAAACTCTCGATCAACGGCGCATAGAGCGTCACATCGTCCACGTAGGTCTTGTCGCAACCCGTCGCCAGCAGCATCCCGACGGCCGTTGCAAAAGCACATATTCGATTCAAGATTCGTTTCATAGGTTTTTGCTGTTATCGGTTAGTATCCGGGATTCTGAGCCACTTCGGGGTTGATGTTGATCACCGAGATGGGGATCGGAAGCAGCACCTGCCACTCCGAAATCGGGCTGACCGTATAGTCGTACTCCGAGTAGAAGAGCTCCGAGGCGAAGAAGTTGTTGACCGTCGTGACGGCCGTGCCCCAGCGCATCAGGTCGAACCAGCGCTGGTTCTCGCAGGCCAGCTCCAGGCGGCGCTCCTTGCGCACGGCCTCACGGAAGAGGTACTTCGACGAGAGGTCTGTCGTCGTATAGGTGGCCACGCCGGCGCGCTCGCGGATCATGTTCAGATAACGCATTGCCTCGTCCGTCGGGCCCGACGTCTCGTTGATCCACTCGGCCAGCAGCAGCGCCACGTCGCCCACGCGCAGAATCGGCCAGTCCTTCTCACCGTCATACTCCGTGGTGATCGGCGAGAGGAACTTGTCACACCAGCGGGCCTCGACCGTCAGACCGGTCGTGGCGTTGTAGTAGCTCTCCTTCAGAGTTACCGCCTTGCGCTTGTCGGGATTCTCGGCCGTACCGTTGTTGTTGAAGGCCGACAACAGATCGTCCGACGGATAGTTGTAGTGCTTGGGCGAACCCATGATCACGTTGTTGCCGTTGTTCATCGGGCCGAAGAGCGTGCCGAACGGGCTGCCCAGGCCGACGTTGCCCGAGAGGTAACGCACGGCGAAGATGATCTCCTTGTTCATCTCGTTGTCCGTAGCGAAGATCCGGTCGTAGGGGACCAGATCGGCGCCGCTCTGCGGATTTCCGGCCGAAGCCAGCACCGAGCGAAGCAAATCGCCCGCCTTCATGTACTGCTCCGAGCCCACCTCATAGCGCGTCATGTAGACCTTGGCCAGCAGCCCCTTGGCGGCGGGCATCGTGGCACGCCCCTCATCGCCCGAAGCCGACGTTTCGGGGAGCATGTTGCGATCGATAATGGCATTCAGGTCACCCTCGATCAGCGCGTAGATGTCCTCCACGGGCGAACGCTGCATGTAGCGGGCCTCGTCGGCACCGGTCTTCTTCGTCACGAGGAACACCGGGCCCCACAGCCGCACCAGATTGAAATAGAGGTGTGCACGCAGGAACTTGGCCTCGCCCTCGTACTGGGCGCGCTGCGTGGGATCCTCCACCACGTCGAGGTACGAAATGACCTTGTTGGCGCGGTCGATGGCCGCATAGGCGGCATTCCAGTAGTTCTCGACCCAGGTGTGGGCCGTGGTGATAGTCCCCTGGTCGAGCTGCTCGATGAGCTTGGTATCCTGCGACGAGGAGCCGCTCACACGCATACGCGTGTTGTCCGAACGCAGCTCCGTGAGCGCCCACTCGTAATACATGACGTTGTGCAGGCCGTTGTAGGTGCCGATCACCAGGTCGTTGACCGCCGAGGCATCCGTCACGTACTCGTCGGCCGCAATTTCGGAATAGGGGTACTGATCCAGGTTGCAGGCGCCCAGAGCGAGCGTCAGGATCATCGAACCGATATATTTGAGCGTAGTTTTCATCTTCGTTCCGGGTGTTAGAAGTTAAGGTCGATGCCGAACGTGAAGGTCGACGTCAGCGGGAAGCCTCCTCGCTGGTAGCCGTCGATCAGCGGGCTGGCGTAGTTGCCCGAAGTCATGCGCGACTCGGGGTTGATGCCCTTGTAGTCGTCGCTCCACAGATAGAAGAGGTTCGAACCCGTCACGTAGAAGCGCAGGCCGTTCAAACCCAGCTTGCGGGCCGACTTCTTCGGCAGCGTATAGCCGACCGTCAGGTCGCGCAGACAGAGGTACGAGGCATCCTGCAGACCGAGGTCCGTGAGCATGATGTCGTAACCGTTCTTGGCGTAGGGGGTCTTGCCGTCGCCGCGGTGCGTATCGCTCACCCAGCGGTTCTCCATGTAGGCGCGGTTGTACTTGTGCGACTCGTTGTAGAAGACGTCGCCGTTGAAGACCGTCACGCCCTGCACGCCCTGCAGCAGGAACGACACGTCGAAATTGCCGATGCGGAAGTTGTTGGTCATGCCCCACGTGAAATCGGGATAGGGATCACCCAGCACCACGCGGTCATTGTCGTTCAGTTCGCCGTTTCCGTCGGCATCCCACAGCCGCAGACCGCCCGGCACGTCACCCGCAAAGTGCGGATTGGCCTCGATCTCCTCCTGCGAGTTCCATACGCCGATGCTCTTGAAGCCGTAGTACTGGATCAGCGGGTCGCCGACACGGGCGATGTAGCTTTCGGAGCGTTCGCCCTGGGTGATGACCTGCGCCTCGCCGCCGATCTCGAGCAGCTTGTTGCGCGTGAGCGAGAAGTTGACGGTCGTCGACCACTCGAAGTTCTTGTGGTTGATCTGACGCGTGTCGAGCTGGATCTCGACGCCGGCGTTGCGCACCTTGCCGATGTTGTTCCAGTAGTATTGGAAGCCGGTGAACGACTGCGTGGGCTGTTCGAAGAGCAGTGCACGGGTCACCGAATAGTAACCGTCGAAGGTCAGGGCGATCTTGTTGTCGACGAAGCCCGCATCCAGACCGAAGTTCCACTCGTCGGTCTGCTCCCACGTAATGTTCGAGTTGGCCAGCGTCGAGGAGGTGTTGGCCGAACCGGGGGTCAGGGATCCGTTGCCCGAGCCCGTGGGATAGTTGGCCGAATTGAGCACCTCGAGGGCGGCTACATAGTCGATGTTGTTGTTACCCGTCACACCGTACGAGGCACGGAGCTTGAGGTTCGAGAAGACGCGCTGCTCCTTCATGAACTGCTCCTCGGAGATGCGCCAGCCCACCGACACCGAGGGGAACCAGGCATTGCGGTTGCCCGACGAGAAGAGCGACGAGCGGTCGAGTCGCAGCGAGGCCGACAGCAAATAACGGCCGTCGTAGCTGTACGAAATACGTCCCAGATAGGATTCGAGCACCTCGTTCGGGTAACGGAAGGTTCCCGTACCGCTGCCATTGCCGTTGTTCTCGGAGGCCAGTTCGAAGATCGTGGCGGCGTTGAGCGTCTGGATGTTGTCCGTCGGGAAGCCCGTACCGCTCAGGGCCACGTTCTGCACGCGGGTCGACTCGGCCGTATAACCGGCCAGAATATCCAGGTCGTGACGGCCGAAGGTGCGGTTGTAATTGAGCGTGTTCTCCGTCAGCATGTCGACATAGAGCGAGCTGGTGAAGGTGGCCTCACTGGCCGTACCGTCCTTCGTTGCATTCTTGTTGGCGTAGCTGTACGAGGGGCGGTAGCGCACGTTCACGCCGTTCGAGGTCTTGAACTGAAGGCCCTTGCAGATATCCACCGTCAGATAGACGTTGGCCATGCCCTGGAAGTTCTCGTTCCAGCGCGTGGTGTTGGCCATCACGCTACGGGGGTTGTTGTTGGCCGAGTTGAAGGGCGACACGGCCGTCGTATTGTAGGTCGGGTTGCCATACTCGTCCGGATCGCCGATCGGCGCATAGAGATTGTTGAAGTGGCTGCCGCGGGCAAATCCCGTATAACCGGTCAGGGCCGTGGTCCAGGCGTTGTGGTAGACGGGCAGGAACGACGGTGTACGGTAGAAGTCGATGAAGTTGTTGCGCGGGCGCGAGGCCTTCTGGTAGTTGGCCGAGACGTTCACGCCGAAGGTAACGGCCTTCGACAGGTTGGCATCCACCTTCGTACGGAAGGTCACCTTCTGCACCTCGTTCTGCAACATGATACCCTGATCGCGGGTCCAGGCAGCCGACGAATAGTAGCGGATGTCGCGTTTGCCGCCCTGGACGGAGAACTGGGCATTGGTAACGCTGGCCACATCGCGCAGACCCTCGCGCTGCCAGTCGGTCGAACCGATATTCTGCTCGATCCAGGCAGCCACCTTGTCCTGCGTCTTGACGGCCGGACCTCCCCACGCGGCCTCCCTCTCCTGCCACTGGAGATACTCCGTGGCGGTCAGCAGGTCGTGGAGCCGGTAGGCCCACTTGACGCCCTGATAGAGTTTGACCGAATAGCGGGGCTTCTCGGACGAGCCGCTCTTGGTGGTGATCATGATCACACCGTTGGCGGCACGCGAACCGTAGATGGCGGCCGAAGCGGCATCCTTCAGTATTTCAATGGACTGGATATCCGAGGGGTTGAGCGTCTGCAGACCGTCGGGAACGGGATAGCCGTCGATGATCACCAGCGGCGAACTGTCGGCCGAGATCGAACCCGTACCGCGCACGCGGATCGAAGGCATGACACCCACCTCGGAGGTGGTATTGTTGATCGTCAGACCGGGGATCTGACCCTGAAGCGCCGTCGTAACGTCCGAAACGGGGCGGTCGGCCAGCACGCTGCCTTCGATCTTGGCGATCGAACCCGTCAGGTGGGACTTCTTCTGCACACCGTAGCCCACGACAACGATCGCATCGAGGGCCTCAGTTTCGGGCTCCATCTTCACATTGATCGTGGTCTGTTTGCCGACCTTGATCTCCACCGGCTTATAACCGACATACGAGAATTCGAGCAGCGTCTCCTCTCCGGGAACGGAGAGCGAATAGGAACCGTCGATACCGGTTGCGGTTCCGGTTGCCGGGGGGGGGTCCTTGACCACCACCGAGACACCGATCAGAGGGCCGTTCTCATCACTGACCACACCGCGGACCGTGATTTTCTGCGCATGGACAGTTGCCGAGCTGACCAGCAGAGCCAGCAGCATCAGCGACTTCAGCAAGTAATTTTTAGCCATAATGCAGTTTTAAGTATAGGTTAGTTTATTGATTATATGGCACTTACAAAGTCCCGAAATCACCCGTTTGGTCAACCAAACTGGATCACCAAACTGGTACACCAATTTCGAACCACGCACAAAGATATAGAAAAAAAGGTTAACTGACCAAGATTAAAACGAATTTTTTTGCCCTCCGGAACCATTTTTTTCTGAAGCATAAAAAAGCGGGGAATCAACACCCCTGAAATCCGATTGTCGGAGAGGAAACAGGTCGCTCCATCGCCCCGTTGACGCGGGAAATTCCTGCGAAGCGCAAGCCCCTGAGACACGAACAAAAGACCGGGCTCCGGACAAACGCCGACAGCCGTTTTACACATTTAAATAAAAAAGTTGACACTTCAGGTTATTTTTCATAAAACGGCACACCTTTTTAATAAATCGACGCGAAATATTGTCATTCTGCTGAAAATTTGTAACTTTGTAAAAACCGAAAACCAACCAACCGCGAACTATGCCAAAACGAGAACTCTTACTGGGAGACGAAGCCCTCGCACTGGGGGCCCTCCATGCGGGACTGTCGGGCGTCTTCGCCTATCCGGGCACGCCGTCGACCGAAATCACGGAGTACATCCAGGGCCACCCGCTGGCCGCCGAACGCAACGTCCACCGCACGTGGTCATCCAACGAAAAGACGGCCATGGAGGAGGCCCTCGGCATGTCGTTCGTCGGCAAACGGGCCATGGTCTGCATGAAACACGTCGGGCTGAACGTCGCCGCCGACGCCTTCGTCAACTCGGGCATGACCGGCGCCCACGGCGGTCTGGTTGTCGTGGTGGCCGACGACCCCTCGATGCACTCCTCGCAGAACGAACAGGACTCGCGCTTCTACGGGCAGTTCGCCCTCATCCCCACGTTCGAACCCTCGACCCAGCAGGAGGCCTACGACATGATCCGCACGGCCTTCGACCTCTCGGAAAAGTACCAGATTCCGGTGCTGATGCGCATGACCACCCGCATGGCCCACTCGCGGGCCGTCGTCGAGGTGGGAGAGCCGCAGCCCGAAAATGCATTGAGCTATCCCGAAAAGGCGCGCCAGTGGGTACTCATGCCCGGCAACTCGCGCGTGCGCTGCAAGGAGCTCATCGCCGACAACGAACGTCTGGAGCAGGAGGCCGCCGCGAGCCGCTTCAACCGCTACACGGAGGGCACGGACAAGCGGATGGGCATCATCGCCAGCGGCATCGCCTACAACTACCTGATGGAGAACTACCCCGACGGATGTCCTTATCCCGTGCTGAAGATTTCGCAGTATCCGCTGCCGAAGGCGCTCGTGCGGCGGCTGGCCGAGGAGTGCGGCGAACTGCTCGTCATCGAGGAGGGACAGCCCTTCATCGAGCAGGCCGTGCGGGGCGTACTGCCCGCACCGCTGAAGATCTGCGGCCGGCTGACGGGCGAACTCCCGCGAACGGGCGAGCTGACCCCCGACAGCGTGCGGGCCGCCCTGGGGCTGGCTCCGCATCGGGCACACGCCGCCAGTGAGGTCGTCGTGCCGCGTCCGCCCGCCCTGTGCCAGGGATGCGGACACCGCGACATGTACACCGCCCTGACCGAAGTGGTGCGCGAATTCCCCAACGGAAAGGTATTCAGCGATATCGGCTGCTACACGCTGGGCTGGCTTGCCCCGTTCCACGCCATCGACACGTGCGTCGACATGGGCGCCTCGATCACGATGGCCATGGGCGCCGCCTACGCAGGACAACACCCCTCGGTGGCTGTCATCGGCGACTCGACCTTCACCCACTCGGGCATGACGGGACTGCTGGACGCCGTCAACGAAGGGGCGAACATCACCGTTGTGATCTCCGACAACCTGACCACCGGCATGACCGGTGGACAGGATTCGGCCGGCACGGGACGCCTCGAACAGATCTGCACCGGCATCGGCGTCGACCCGGCCCACATCCGCGTGGTGGTGCCCCTGCCCAAAAACCGCGAGGAGATGAAACGCGTCATCCGCGAGGAGATCGCCTACCGGGGCGTCTCGGTGATCATCCCGCGCCGCGAGTGCATCCAGACGGCCAAACGCCATGCCGCCGCCAAGTACAGAAAATAAACCAAACCGCACAGAGATGAAAAAAGATATCATACTTTCGGGCGTCGGAGGACAGGGAATCCTCTCGATCGCCACGGTGATCGGCCGGGCCGCCCTCGCCGAGGGGCTGCAGCTCAAGCAGGCCGAAGTTCACGGCATGAGCCAGCGCGGCGGCGACGTGCAGTCACACCTGCGGATCTCCTCGTCAGAGATCCGCTCGGACCTCATCCCGCGCGGCGGGGCCGACCTGATCGTCTCGCTCGAACCGATGGAGTCGCTGCGCTACCTGGAGTGGCTCTCGGCCGACGGATGGGTGGTAACGAACACCGTTCCGGTCGTGAACATTCCGAACTACCCCGACCAGACAGCCCTCGAGGCGGAGCTTGCCTCGCTGCCGCACGTCGTACGGCTCGACGCCGACGCCCTGGCCCGCGAAGCCTCGTCGCCGCGTTCGGCCAACATGGCGCTGCTGGGCGCCGCCGCCCCGCTGCTGGACATCGAGCCCGCGAAACTCGAAGAGAGCATCCGTACCATCTTCGCCCGCAAGGGCGAGGCGGTGGTCGAGGCCAACCTCGCGGCCTTCCGTGCGGGGTACGAAACCGCCAAAAAACAGGCCGCACGATGAACGCACCCTACGACCGCTTGTATCTCGAATCGGCGCTGAAGCAGATGGACATCGCCGACATCGCCCGGGCGACGATCCGCCAGTCGGGCGACATCGCCCGCATCATGGAACGCGCGACGGGCGAGGAGTTCATCCATCTGGAGATGGGTGTTCCGGGGCTTCCGCCCGAGCAGGTGGGCATCGAGGCCGAACGCCGGGCGCTGGCCGAAGGGGTCGCCTCGCAATACCCGAACATGTACGGACTGCCGGAGCTGAAAGAGCAGGCCGCACGCTTCATCAAGGCCTACCTCGACGTGGAGATCTCGCCGCGGGGCTGCATCCCGACGGTCGGCTCGATGCAGGGGAGCTTCACCGCCTTCCTGATGTGCTCGCAGCTGGACTCCGCACGGCGCAGAATCCTCTTCATCGACCCGGGCTTCCCCGTCCAGCGGAGTCAGGTGCACATCCTCGGCATCCCCAGCGAATCGTTCGACATCTACGACTACCGCGGCGAAAAGCTCGGTCCGAAACTGGAAGGCTATCTCGCGCAGGGCGACATAGCGGCCATCGTCTACTCGAATCCGAACAACCCCTCGTGGGTCTGCCTCACGGAGGAGGAGCTGCGCACGATCGGCGAACTGGCCACACGCTACGATACGATCGTCATCGAGGACCTGGCCTACCTCTGCATGGACTTCCGCAAACCGCTCGGGCGCCCCTTCGAGGCGCCCTATCAGGCGACGGTGGCCCGCTATACGAAGAACTGGATCGTCCTGATCTCCGGATCGAAGATCTTCAGCTACGCCGGACAGCGCATCGCCGTGGCGGCGATCTCCGACACGTTGTTCCAGCGCGAATACGAGGCGCTGCGCCAGCGCTACGGCATTGCCCGGCTGGGCGACGCCTACGTGCTGACGTTCCTCTACGCCGCCTCCTCGGGCACGAGCCACTCGGCGCAGTATGCCCTGGCAGCGATGTTCCGCGCGGCGGCCGACGGCCGGCTGGATTTCGTCGGCGAAACGGCCGAATATGCCCGCAGGGCCCGGCTGACCAAGGAGATCTTCCTGCGCCACGGCTTCCGCATCGTCTATGACAAGGACCGCGAGGAGCGGGTCGGCGACGGATTCTTCTACACGATCGGCTACGGCACGATGACGAGTGCCGAGCTGCTGAGCGAACTGCTGCTGTGCGGCGTCTGCGCCATCTCGCTCTCGTCGACCGGCAGCCGTCAGCACGGCATCCGCGTCTGTGTCTCGCAGATGAACCGCCCCGAACAGTTCGAACTGCTCGACAAGCGCCTCAAGGCCTTTGCCGAAAACCACCCGCTGTAAGCGAAAATTCAACCTGCCATGCAATACACGACAGCCGCGGAGGCGGTAAAACTCATCCAACCGGGCCAGAGCGTCTACATCCAGGGGAGCACGTCGATCCCCGAGGTGCTGGTGGCCGCCATGGCCGACCGCGGAGCGGAGCTGCGCGGCGTGAAGCTCTACTCGGCCTTTGCCGTCGGGGCCCACGAGGCCCCCTACTGCCGTCCCGAATACCGCGAATCGTTTCTCGTAAACAGCCTCTTCGTGGCCAACAACATCCGCCGCTGGCTGGCCGACGGCTACGGGCAGTCGATCCCGGCCTTTCTGGGCGAAATCCCGGGGCTGTTCCGCGACGGCACCCTGCCGCTCGACGTGGCGCTGATCAACGTCTCGCCCCCGGATGCCGAGGGTTACTGCTCGTTCGGTATCTCGGCCGACCTGGCCGTCTCGGCCGTGGAGTGCGCCCGCACGGTGATCGCCCAGGTCAACCGGGCCATGCCCTTCTCCTACGGCGACGCCGTGATCCACTCGTCGCGCTTCACCGCGGCCGTGGAGGTCGACTCCCCGCTGGTAGAGGTCCCGACGGCCGTACCGACAGAGACCGAACTGCGCATCGGACGCGCCATCGCCGAGCTGATTCCCGACGGCGCCACGCTGCAGATCGGCGTCGGCGGCATCCCGAATGCCGTGCTCGGCGCGCTGAAGGACCACAAGCACCTCGGTCTGCACACCGAAGCGATGACAGACGGCGTGCTGCCGCTGCTGGAGAGCGGCGTGATCGACAACTCGCAGAAGGTCGTCATGCCCGGCACGACGGTAGCCTCGCTAGCCCTGGGCTCACGCCGGCTGTACGACTACATGGATTACCGCAAGGATCTGGTGATGAAGGACGTGGCGTGGACCAACGATCCGTTCCGCATCCGTCAGAACCCGAAGGTCATGGCCATCAATTCGGCCGTGGAGGTCGATCTGACGGGACAGGTCTGCGCCGACTCGGTCGGCGAGCGCATCATCTCAGGGGTCGGCGGACAGCACGACTTCATGTACGGCGGCGCCCTCTCGGAAGGGGGCAAGACCTTCATCGCCATGCCCTCGATGACGCCCAAGGGCGAGTCGAAGATCAAGGCGCTGCTGACGCCCGGCGCCGGCGTGGTCACCACGCGCCACATGATCCAACACGTCGTCACGGAGTACGGCGTGGCCCATCTGCGCGGCAAGAACCTCGCCGAACGGGCCCGGGCACTGATCGCAATCGCCCATCCGTCGGTGCGCGAGGAGCTGGAGCGTGCCGCCGTCAAGCGCTACGGATACTCGTTCCTGCGCATCCGGTAGGCACCCCGTTCCACCCAGCCACAGAGCCCGGCCTTCTCGCGAAAGCCGGGCTTTTTGCAGGTCAGAATACAGACCCTTCGGTCAAAACGCGCCTCCCGGGCTGCACTTTTCCGGCCGAAAAGGCGGCAAAAAGAAAAATTTGACCTACTTTTGCACCGTTTTCAAACCGCATAACCCGCTCAAGACCCGCACAAGATGGAATGGTTCAAGGATCTGCTCTTCGAACCCTCGGCCCTGCAGGCCGTGGTGGTCATCTCGCTGATCTCCGCACTCGGAATCGGACTGGGCAAGATCCGCATCATGGGAATCTCGCTCGGCACGGCCTTCATCTTCTTTGTGGGCATTCTGGCCGGCCACCTCGGGCTGAAGCTCGATCCGGCGATGCTGACCTATGCCGAGAGCTTCGGCCTGATCATCTTCGTCTATGCCTTAGGGCTGCAGGTGGGCCCGGGCTTTTTCAGCTCGATGCGTTCGGAGGGGACGCGGCTCCTCTCGCCGGCCATCGTCCTGATCCTCATCGGGACGCTCCTGGCTGCCGGTCTGAGCTACGCCTTCGGCATCCGCATGTCCGACATGTCAGGCATCCTGTGCGGCGCGACGACCAACACCCCGGCACTGGGTGCCGCCCAACAGGTGCTCAAGCAGCTGGGCATGGACGACAGCGGCGCCGCGCTGAGCTGTGCCGTGACCTATCCGCTGGGCGTCGTCGGTGTGATTCTGGCCATCGCCTTCCTGCGCAAACTGTTCGTCCGGCCGTCGGACCTGCCCGGCCCCGACGCCGAACACCGCAAGAACGTCTTCATCGCCAGCTACCACATCACCAATCCGGCACTCTTCGGCAAGAGCGTCCATGACATCGCCCTGCAGAGCCACCACCACTTCGTCATCTCGCGCGTATGGCGCAACGGGCAGGTCTCGATCCCCACGTCGGACAAGACCCTGCAGCAGGATGACGTCATCCTCGTCATCACCACCCCGGCCGATGCCGAGGCGCTGCGGATGATCTTCGGCGAGCAGGAGAAGAAGGACTGGAACAAGGAGAACATCGACTGGAACGCCGTCGACAGCCAGCTCATCTCGCAGCGCATCCTGGTCACCCGGCCCGAAATCAACGGCAAGAAGCTCTCGCAGCTGCGTCTGCGCAACAACTACGGCATCAACATCAGCCGCGTCTACCGTTCGGGCGTACAGCTGCTCGCCACACCCGACCTGCGGCTGCAGATGGGCGACCGGCTGACGGTCGTGGGCGAGGCCCAGGCGATCCGCAACGTCGAGAAGATTCTCGGCAACGCCGTCAAGAGTCTCAACGAACCCAACCTCATCTCGGTATTCGTCGGTCTGATCCTCGGACTGACGCTGGGCAGCATTCCGGTCTCGATCCCCGGCATCTCGATCCCCGTCAAGCTGGGACTGGCCGGCGGCCCGATCATCGTCGGCATTCTGATCGGCACGTTCGGACCCCGCCTGCACATGATCACCTACACGACGCAGAGTGCCAACCTCATGCTGCGCGCCCTGGGGCTCTCGATGTATCTGGCCTGTCTGGGTCTCGACGCCGGGGCGCACTTCTTCGAGACGGTCATGCGTCCCGAAGGGGCGCTGTGGCTCGGCGTGGGATTTCTGCTGACCTTCGTGCCGGTGGTGCTGGTCGGGCTCTTCGCCCTGCGGGTGATGAAGGTCGACTTCGGATCGGTCGCAGGGCTGCTCTGCGGCAGCATGGCCAACCCCATGGCGCTGAACTATGCCAATGACACCATCGAAGGCGACAACCCGTCGGTCTCCTACGCCACGGTCTACCCCGTCTGCATGTTCCTGCGCGTGATCATCATTCAGGTCCTGCTGATGATGACCCTTTAGAGGGCGAATCCTCCGCATCCGGACGGTCGGAATCATTCGCCACGGGGGCATCCGCGCCCGGATCCCCGGCAGCATCATCCCCCTGCAGATAATCGCCCAACGCCGCAACGTCCGACCCCGCCGGACTCTGGAAGACCCGCAGCCCGAATTCGGGAATCACCGCCAGCACATGGTCGAAGACATCCGACTGAATCCCCTCGTATTCGGTCCATACCACCGTATCGGTAAAGAAGTAGAGCTGAATCGGAATACCCGTCTCGGTCGGCTGCAGCTGACGGACCATCAGCGTCATCGACTTGTTGACCGGGACCTCCGCCTCGAGATAACGCACCAGATAGGCGCGGAAAACACCCAGGTTGGTCTGGTGCAGGCCGTTGATCTTCCGCTCGCCGGGGGCGATGCCGTGGGCGGCGTTGTAGGCCTCGACGCGCTGTTCGGTAAGGTCGATGTAGTCGCGCAGCAGGTCGATCCGCCGGAAACGGGCCAGCATCTCCGGCGTGCAGAAATGGACGCTGGTCATGTCGATCGACACCGAACGCATGACGCGCCGCCCGCCCGAAAGCTGCATGGCATGCCAGTTCGTGAAGGAGTCGGTCGTCAGCAGGTAGGGAGGCAGCATGGCCAGCGTGTTGTCCCAGTTGCGGATCTTGACCGTCGTGAGCGAGACCTCCTCGACCGTGCCGTCGGCACCGTACTTCGGCACCGAGATCCAGTCGCCGACCTGCAGCATGTTGTTGGCCGAGAGCTGGATCCCCGAAACGAAGCCCATGATGCTGTCGCGGAAGACCAGCATCAGCACCGCCGCCGAAGCGCCGAGCCCCGTCAGCAGCTTTACGGGCGACTTGTCGATCAGGATGGCGACGATCAGGATGACGGCCACGATCGTAAAGAAGCCCTGGGCCGTCTGCCGCAACCCCTTGATGGGTTTGTTCTGCCAGTCGGGGCGCAACGAGACGATGTGGAAGGCGGCACACAACAGCGCATTGATCAGCCGCAGGAAGGTGAAGACGATGAAGACCTGCATCATGCGCAGTACGACGATCCGCCCGACGGACTGTTCGTCGAAGATCACCGGCAGCACGGCCGTCAACAGCACGGCGATCACCACATGACACGAACGGTTGAGCACCGGGACGCTGAACAGACGGTCGTCCCACTTCACACGCGTACGCTCGACCAGCCGCCGGATTCCCCGCACGACAATCAGTTGCAGAAAGAGGTCGATGAGCAGGGCCGCCAGTACGACCAAAGCGAAGGCCGCCCAGCGGTCCATCGCATCGCTGGAGGACGACGTCACGCCCAACCACTCGAGCAGGGCGTGCGTCCAACGTTTCAGAAGAGCTTGCATGCCCTTCTGCGACGCAATTACCGCGCCGAAACGGGTGCTATTTCAGGATTCGGGAAACTTCGCCCTCGAAATTGGGCGTAAAGACCCCGCGGCCCAGGTTGTCGAGGATCTCCCGGGGCGACCAGAAACGTCCGCCGTCAAGCTCCGCGCTCGGGTGCACCTCACCGTCGTAGACCGTGCGGAAGACGTGGACCAGTTCGCGTTCGCGTTCCGAACGGAATTCGTAGACCGCAACCTGCTCGGGTTGGAAATCGGCGATTCCCAGCTCCTCGCGCACCTCGCGCCGCAGCGCCTCGTCGATCGTCTCGCCGTAGTCGACATGGCCGCCGACGGCCGTATCCCAGCGTCCGGGCTGGATGTCCTTCCACAGCGGACGCCGCTGCAGGTAGAGCTCCCCGCGCGAATTGAACACATGGAGGTGCACCACCGGGTGCAGCAACATCGAACCGCCGTGGCACTCGCCGCGGGTGGCGCTTCCGACAACCCGTCCCGAGGCATCGACCACCGGGAAGAGCTCCTTCTGATTATCGTGTGGCATGACGAGGGAATTTATGGATATAGACGGCAATGACAACCATGCCCAGCAGCGTGAAGAGGGCGCCGGGCAGTGTCGTATATTCGTACCCCAGACCGCGTTCGATCGGCAGTCCGCCGATGTAGGCTCCGAGGGCGTTTCCGAGGTTGAAGGCCACCTGCACAAGGGCGGCACCGAGCATTTCTCCGCCGCGCGAATTCTCGAGGATCAGCAACTGCTGTGGCGACGAGACACAGAAGAGGCATCCCGTCGTGACACACATCAGCGCCACGGCCAGAATCGGCATGCGGGCCCCGAAGAAAATCCCCACCAGGGCCAACGTCGCCACGGCCAGCGTGCAGCGCACGACCCGTTCGGGCGAGAAGCGGTCGGCATAGTGGCCGCCGATCAGATTGCCGGCAAACATGCCGAAGCCCGCAAGCATGATCAGCAGCGTCAACCGATCGGGCAGGAATCCTGCCGTATGGATCAGCAGCGGGCTGACGTAGCTGTACCAGCAGAAGATACCGCCGTTGCCCAGCATCACCGAGGCGAGCACCAGCCACGGTCCGGCATGCTTCAGAAAGCGGAACTGCCCCTTGAGGCCCGTATCGGGAAGCGGCGGGAGCGCCGGCACCCAGAGCCGGACGAGCAGTGTGGCCACGGCGCCCCAGACGGCCACGATGGCAAAGGTGGCCCGCCAGGTGACCGCCCCGCTGATGAAGGTTCCGAGCGGCACGCCAAACAAGTTGGCGATGGTCATGCCGACGACCATGATCGAGACGGCCTCGGCCCGGCGGCCCTCGTCGGCCACCCGTTCGGCCACGATCGACCCCACGCCGAAGAAGGCTCCGTGGGGAAGTCCCGAGACGAAGCGCATCAGCAGCAGCGTCCAGTAGTTCGGGGCCAGCGCCGCGCAGGTATTGCCGAGGATGATCAGCGTTGTCAGCGCCAACAGGATCTGTTTCAGGGGGCGTTTGCGGGCCACGAGCACCATGAGCGGCGCACCGAAGCAGACCCCAAGCGCATAGGCCGAGATCAGATGTCCGGCCATAGGGATCGAAACACCGAGGCTGCGGGCGATATCGGGCAGGATGCCCATCATCACGAATTCCGACATTCCGAGCGCCAGCGTACCAAAGGCCAGAGCGATAAGACTCTTTTTCATCGAACGGATTCTCTCACTAACCGGCCGCAAAAGTAACGAAAAAAGGAAGAAAGCGTTCTTCGCCCTCTTCCTTTTTTTCAAATTTTTCACAAACTCGGCGAGCCTGTTCGATTCCGCCCCGGTCGGAATCGTACTGCGCCCCGACTCCCGGTTTGCAGTTCACGGTCCCCGGCATCGGCTCCCGGTCAGAGCTCGGGACCCGATTCGCGCGGCTGACCCACCTCGTAGCCCAGCGCGTGCATCCACTCCACGGTGGCCGGATCGACCAGATCGTTGCGGTCCGACCAACGGTCCTGTTCGATATAGAGTTTCTTGCGCTGTTCGAGCACCTGCTGCAACGGGAAGGAGGGATGCGGCAACCGCGACTTCACGCTGCGCTGCGAGGGCCGGATCCTACGGTCGAAGACATCCGTCTGCGACGGGCGCCGCGAACCCTCCCACTTGAAGCCCTTCAGATAGAGATCCTGATCGGCCGGAATCTTCTCCATCGGGTAGATGTTCCACACGGGATCCTTGCGGTAGACGATCGTCACGATCTGCTTGTCCTCGATGAAGAACGAGCAGTCGCCGCTTTCGATGACCCCCATGCCCGTGATCTGGGGCGGTTCGCCGTCCTGCATGTAGTAGATCGTCTGGGCATTGCCGTTCACGTCGTCGCGGTAGATCTCGTTGTCGCGGAACCAAGCCGTCATCTCCTTGCCGGCCACCTGGTTATAATGGGTCGTATCGAGCTGCGAGACCATCATCGGGCTGCCGACGAACTCCGCATGGGTGATCTGCTGGTTGGCCGTGTAGATGTCCATCACGTCCGAAGTGATCTGGTTGGACTGGTTCCAAAGCACGGGATTGATATAGAGGTGAATCGTCGAGTCGGTGCTGATGGCCGTCATCGAGTCGCACACGGCCTGGAAATCCGACCGGAAGACCCGCACGTTGCGGAAGCCCTTCATCAGACGGTAGATCGAGTCAGCCGGTGCGGCCAGCGAGTCGATCGAATCGGCAGGAATCACCATCGCCGCCGAGTCCGCTGCGGCCAACGAATCCACCAGACGCATCATCAGCGAATCCTGTTCGCGGATATTGCGGTCGATCTGTTCCTGCAACTCCTGCAGCGCAGCCAGATCCCCCGGATCTATCGGTTTGAGTTTGCCCTTGCGGGCCGCCCGCGCCTGCCGGGCCTTGAGTTTTGATTCGGCCTTCAGCCGCTGTGCCTTCAGCCGCGCCTCTTCGCGCTCCTTCTGGGCCAGCAGTTTGGCCGTAGCCTTCTCCTGCCGTTCGGCTGCGATCTTGGCCAGCAGCTCCTTCTTGGCCGCCGCCTTTTTGGCCTTCTCCTCGGCCCGGGCCTTGCGTGCCTGCTCCTTGAGGTAGGCCTTGCGGGCATCCCCGACCAGCGTATCGAGCGGATTGACCGGCGCGGCCGTCAGCGAGTCGGTCCCCGTCCGCAGCGAATCGGCCGCCTCGGGAGATTGGGTCGAGTTGCGCCGCTCGGCACCCTCCTGCAAGGCCGGAGGAACGGGACGCCCGAGCGAATCCAGTTGCGGCCGCCGACTCTGCCGCAACGAATCGCCCTCCGAAAGCGCCCCCTGCCCGGCGTGTGCCAGCGAATCGGACTGCACGCGCGCCAGCGAATCGGCCAAAGCCCGGACTGCGGCGGCCGCCGCCTCGCGGCGCTGCTGCGCCTCGTTGATCGTAAACAGATACATCGAGTCGGCCCGCATGAAGAGCGAGTCGCCCTGCGAAAGGTCGTAGCTCACCACAGCCGGGCGCCGCGTCAGGAAGGCATTCCCGGGCTCCTTCCAGTATTCACCGTAGTCGCCGAAGCCGATCACCTTGTGCTCCGTATCGTCCAGCTGCAGGTCGCGGCGCATGATGACATGGTTCTTCGTGCGGTAGTAGTCGATGCTGTCGCTCCAGATCTCCTGCTTCTCGGTCAGGATGTAGCCGTTGCGCGTGATGATGTAGAGCGTGTCCAACTTCTCATAGGAGCCCCGGTCGGCATAGAGGTAGTCGCCGTCGCGGTTCCAGATGTTCGTCTGCTCGAAGAAGTAGGCGTTGTCCGTGGCCATATTGTAGACCACCGAGTCGCCCTTGAGTTCGTACTCGTCGTTGCGCATCTCAACCTGATCGACCGCCACCAGATCCTTCGTGTCGGCATAGTAGTAGCCGCGCACCGCCTCGAGCAGATTCTCGCGGTTGGTCAGCACCCCGCCGTCGGCAAACTCCCCGACATTGGTCTTCGTATTGAAGAGGAATTTATAGGTGTAGAGCGTGGCGTCGCCGTCGACCACCTTCACGATGTCGGAATAGACCCGCGCCTCGTTCACGTTGCCGTCGTATTCGGCCCGGTCCCCGTAGATGTAGGTCGTATTCTTGTTGATGAGCACGTTGCCGAAGAACTCGATGCGCATGTCCGAGTAGCGCACCGCCGAGTCGCACGTGATGACGGCGCCGTTGTGCTGCGCCGCGAAGTTGCCCACCAGAAAGACCACCGAATCCCCCGGAGCCACCGGCCCCATCAGATCCGACTTCAGGTCGATGAGCTTCTTCTCGCCCTCCTGTTCTTCAGCCGCACCGGGCGCCTGCATGCCGCTGCGGGCCGTCACCACGGCGACGGCCAACACCACGGCGGCTATGGATACAAGCCTGCGCACGGCCTATTTCACCCAATGTTTGTTTTCGAACTCCCCGTTGCGGAACTCGGGGCTGATGTAGACATACATGGCGTCGATCTTCTTCGAGAGCCACTCCCGGAAGACGCGGTTCTGCTTGTCCTGCAGGGCCATCTCCTCCAGCCGCAGGTAGTCCTCGTTGAGCGAAGCCGTATGGGTCGGGATCACCTCCACCAGTTTGACGATCTTGGCCATCTGGTTGCCGAGCATGTCTTCGGTCAGATAGGCATCCGACACCTCGCCGGGCTTCAGCCGCTGCAGGGCGTTGTAGTCATCGAGACTCTTGAAGCGGCCGAAATCCTCCTTGAGGAACTTCGTCACCGTCAGTTTGGCATCGAAGGCGTTGAAACGCTCCAGGATGTCGTGGTTCGAAACGATGCCGCCGTTCATCTTCGACGAAGCGTCGTCCGAATACTTCAGCGCGGCCTGCTCGAAGGTGATCGAGTCCTTGTGGATCAGATCGGCGATGCTGTCCAGCAGGTTGAGCGACTCGCCCAACTCCTCCGACGTATAGACCGGACGCAGCAGGATGTGGCGGAAATGGTACAACTGTCCGCGCTTGTCGAGCATCTGGATGATGTGGAAACCGAACTGCGACTCCACCACCTCCGAGATCTGTCCGGGCTTCATGTTCTCGAGCGCCGCGGCAAACGACGCATCGAGACTCGCCAGCGGCGAAGGATCCATCTCTCCGCCCCGCATGGCCGTGCCGTCCTGCGAATACATCCGGGCCAGGTTCTCGAACTTCGCGTTGCCCGTGATGACGCGTTCGCGCATGTCCAGCAGCCGTTCGCGGGTGCGCTGCTTGGCCGCCGTCATCGACTTGGGGAACTTCGTGATCTGCGCGTAGACATACTGGTCGGCGATGGTCGGCAGACTGTCGCGCGAGATCGACTTGTAGAAGCGCTCGACCTCGCCCGGGATCACCGTCACCTTGTTCATCACCTCGCTCTGCATCGACTGCGCGTAGGCCTGCTCCTCGTAGCGCTGGCGCATGATCTCGCGGATGTTGAAGATCGGCATGTGGTGTTTGGCCTCCAGCGCCGGAATCGAACCCTCCATGTCGACCATCTGCTGCACCTGCTCCTCGACACGCGACACGATGTCACCCTGGTTGATCGTCACCGAGTCGATCTGCCCCTGGTTGTAGAGCAGTTTCTGGGTCAGAAGCGCCTCGAGCGCCTCGTTCATCGGGTCGCGGTCCGACGTGTAACCCTCCTGGCGGCGCTGCTCGACCAGCTGCCGGGCATAGTCGTCCACCTCCGAGTAGAGGATCGACGATCCGCCCACCACGGCGACCACCTTGTCGAGCATCACCTCACGTTTCTGGGCCAGCGCTCCGGCAAACAGCAGCGCGAGAGCCACGGCCAATATCCCTTTTTTCAACATCTTGTCCTGGTTTCTTGTTATCGTTTAGCTTCGTTTTCGTTATCGGTCCCGCCGTCGGGCGTCTCGTCGGTGAGCACCTCGGACGGATTCCGCTTGCCGCCGAAGATCTTCACCTTACCCTCCTCCTCGGCCCGCCGGAGCAGCTCCTCCTCGTGCTGACGGATGATCTCCCCCTTGCGCTGGTTGAAGAGGATGCGGCGGATGTTGCTCCGCAGGCGTTCGAGCGGAATGGGCTCGCCGACCCGCATCACGGCGTCGATCTGGAAATAGTAGCGGCTGTGGCTGTCGCGCATCTCCTGCACGGCCGTCGAGGCGAGCACCGAATCGTAGTTCTGCGAGCGCAGCGTCGGCAGGTAGCTCAGGAACTCCGGAAAGTCGATCCACTGCTGGCGGAAATCGCTGACCGTAAAGTTGTTCTTCTCGCAGATGTCGCTGAAATCCTGCTGCTGGACCCTGTTCTTCGAGGCCATCAGCATCTTGAGCTTGGCAGCCTGGCGGTAGCCGGCCGCAAACTGCACGATACGCCCCTTGACGATCGTCCGGTCGAGTTTGAAATCGCCCTTGTGGGCGTTGTAGTAGGCCGCGATCTCCTCTTCGGTGAAGAGCGTGTCGATCGAACGGTCGACGTAGTGCTGGTCCAGCTGCTTGATCAGCAGCGCCTGCCGGTACTCCTCGACCATCTTGTCGATATCACCCGCCGACGAGGAGAAGAGCGTCTCGGCCTCCTTGAGCTTGAGCTGTTTGACGATCCAGCGGTCGACGTAGAGCTTCATGAAGGCGGCGCTGTCGTCGCCCGACAAACCCTTGGGGACCACCGAACGGACATCAAGCATGCGCAACTCCTTGCCTCCGGCCCGGGCAATGGTCGTGTCGCTGGCAAAATAGCGCGGCAGCTCCCGGCAACCCGCCAGGAGCAACACACCGGCCGCGACCGTTATTTTCGCACGCCAATTCATTTTCCAAAGGGCAAAGATAGGTTTTTTACTCGTAAGTAACGCACTTTGCGGGCGGAATATTACGCCTCGGCGGGATTTTTCTCCGCCTCCTTCATCCGCCGCAGCGTGCGGACCATCATCCAGCCCGAGAGGGCCGAAAGGATCACCGCCGCCCCGTAGATCACCCCATAGAGGGTGTGGTTCTGCACCAGATCGATCAGCAGCGTGGAGGTGTTCTCGCCGGGGGTCACGAAGAGGATCATGAGCAGATAGGCCGCGGCATTGTTCAGCGCATGGAGGAGCATCGAGGGCCAGAGCGAATCGGTGGCCAGACAGACGTAGCCGAGCACCAGTCCGACGACCGTGGCGCTGACCACCTGGACGGGCTGCAGGTGCAGCACCCCGAAGAAGAGCGACGAAACGAGCCAGGCCACCGTCACGCCGTAGCGTTCGCGCAGACTGCCCAGCACCACGCCGCGGCAGAGCAGCTCCTCGAAAACGGGGGCCAGCACGATCAGCGAGACCATGGTCCACAGGCCGCGTCCGACCTCGAGCGAGACCTCGGGCAGCAGGCGCAGCAACGGCTCAAGGACGACACCGACGGCAAAGATCAGCACGAAGGCCCACAGCAGCAGGGTCGGGTTGAGTCCGCGGATCGAGAAGCGGGCCCAGCGTCCGCGTCCCCCGCGCACGTGCCGATAATAGAGTACGCCGCCCAGCGTCACACACATCGAGACGAAATAAAGTACGGCCATGATCTTGCCGACGACATCCTGCGTCAGGGTCGAGGCATCGCCGCCGTAACCCATCGCCACCAGGACGAACCGCCCCAGAACCCCGACCAGGATCTGGGCCACGAAGGCGATTCCCAGCATGGCCAGCAGATCGCCGAAGGTCGGGAAACGGCTCCCGCCCGGTTTCGGTGCTCCGGCCTGCGACGCATTGCAGCTCCCCGCCTGCGACGCACCGGCGGCCTCGGAGGCCCGGCCCGCATCCGTGACACCGGCAGCTCCAGCACGCCCGGCGGCTTCGGCCGCTCCGGTGCTCTCGCGCTCCGGCGTTCCGGCGGCACCCGCCGTCTCAGCCGCCCCCGCAGTTTCGGCCGCCTTCCCAGTATTGGCCGCGCCCCCAGTTTCGGCCGCTCCGACACCCGGGCCGGCCGCTCTTCCGGGAGTCTCCGTCCGGGACTCCCCCTGTTGCTTGTGTTCGTTCATCTCCTGCATGACGTTTTCCATCTGATCCATTGCGGGCGCTCCGCAACGGTCGGAGTCCCGCCGTCCGCTGCGCCCCACATATCGTGCCGGCCACGCCGGTACAACAGCCTCCAAAGATACGAAAAATTCGCGGATGCATCCCCCTCATCCCGAAATTCTTTGCCTCTGCACGGCCGTACGGCGCCACACCCGTCCCCAGGGGCCATTTTACGAAAAGCTCGGCTCCGGATTTGCACGGGCCATATTATTTGCGTAAATTTGCCTGCTTATAAACCGAATCTGAAAATGGGAAAGGTAATCGCTTTAGCCAACCAGAAAGGCGGCGTGGGAAAGACCACCACGGCCATCAATCTGGCAGCTTCACTGGCCCTGCTGGGTAAGAAAGTGCTGCTGCTGGACGCCGATCCGCAGGCCAACGCCACCTCGGGGCTGGGCTTCGACATCAATCTCGAGGGCATCTACGAATGTCTCACCGGCGAGAAACAGCCCGAAGAGGTGATCCTCCACAGCGAAGACGTCAAAAACCTCTGGCTCCTCCCCTCGTCGATCGACCTGGTGGCCGCCGACACCGAACTGCCCAAGATGGAGAACGCCCACTTCGTCATGAAACGCATCGTCAACGCCGTGCGCGACCGCTTCGACTACATCTTCATCGACTGCTCCCCCTCGCTGGGATACACCACGGTCAACATTCTTACGGCCGCCGACTCGGTGCTGATCCCCGTCCAGTGCGAATACCTTGCCCTCGAAGGCCTCTCCAAACTGCTCAATACGATCCGCAAGATCAAATCGACCTTCAACCCCGCACTCGAAATCGAAGGCTTCCTGCTGACGATGTACATGCGCAACCGACTCAACAACCAGGTGGTCACCGAGGTCCGCGAACACTTCGGCGATCTGGCCTACGACACAATAATTCAGCGCAATATCCGTTTGGGTGAAGCACCCTCACACGGAAAGCCCGTCATGCTTTACGATGCCGGCGCCGTCGGTTCGGAGAACTACCTGAACCTGGCCCGCGAATTCCTGAAGCGCAACCGCAAAAAACGCAACTGACCGGAAATAGGGGGGGGGAAAAAAAAAAAAACGAGAGGTCGGGGAAGGGATCTGCCAACGGCAACCGCCCGACCATCCGCCCGCTCCGTACCAATGATATAAAAGGAGAAGACTATGAAATCACAGAAGGGATTAGGCCGGGGGCTCGACGCGATTTTCGGCAGCGAGCCCGTCGACGTGAAGCTCAAACCCATGAGCCAGATGACCGAGATCGAGATCGCCGACATCATCCCCAACCCCACCCAGCCGCGCAAGCAGTTCGACGAGGAGGCGCTCGACGAACTGGCCGACTCGATCCGCCAGCTGGGGGTTATCCAACCCGTGACGGTCAAGAAGACCGCCGACGGAAAATACATCCTCATCAGCGGTGAACGCCGCTGGCGGGCCGCCCAGCGTGCCGATCTGAAGACCCTGCCGGCCTACATCCGCGAGGTCGACGACGAGAACCTCCACGCCATGGCGCTGGTCGAGAACATCCAGCGCCAGGACCTCAACGCCATCGAAATCGCACTGGGCATGCAGCGTCTGATCGACGAGTGCCACCTGACGCAGGACGCCCTCTCGGAGAAGGTGGGCAAGAAGCGTTCGTCGGTGTCGAACTACCTGCGCCTGCTCAAACTCCCCGACGAGGTGCAGCTCGCCCTGAAGGAGGGACTCATCTCGATGGGCCACGCCAAGGCCATCGCCGGCGCCCCCGAGGAGCAGCAGCTGCGCGTGTTGAAGCGCTGCATCAAGAAGGGGCTCTCGGTGCGCCAGGTCGAGGAGCTCGTCCGCATGCTGGCCGAAGCGCAGGCCAAACCGGCTCCCGGTGCCGAGGAGGAGGAGTATCCCGAAAGTTACTCGCGGCTGGTCGAACAGCTCGAAAACTACTTCTCGGAGGATATCTCGATCAAACGGTCGAAGAACGGCGGCGGCAAGATCGTCATCGGCTTCAACGACGACCGCGACATCGAACGATTCATCGAACGCTTTACGAAACACGCCTAAATCCCTGCTGAAACCATGGCGAAGATCCGGTTTCTCCTGTTGCTCATCGTGGCGGCCGCGTCGGGAATGCACGCCGCCCGGGCCCAACTCCCGCGCAGTGCCCGCAGCATCGTGCGCGGCGGCATGTTCCAGAAACCGGATTCCCTGCGTGCCCGGCGCGATTCGATCCGTTTCGCGGAACTCGCCCTGAAGATCGACTCCGCCCTGCAGGCCGACTACCTGCTCGACTCGATGGCCGTCACCGCCGTGCGCACGGACAACCTGCACGAACTCGACTCCGTGGCCCTGGCCCGCTACGACGCAGCCCTGCACGGCATCGACACCACCACCAAACGCAAGGTCTACAAGAAGGGGTGGTTCATGAGCGACTCGATGTCGCTCTCGAAGGTGTGCTGGATCTCCACCGTCCTGCCCGGATACGGACAGGTCTACAACAAGCAGTACTGGAAACTGCCGATCCTCTACGGACTGGTCGGCACGGGCCTCGGCCTCTATATCCACGAAAACAAGACCTACAAGCCCCTGCGCCGCCAGTACAACTCCTACACGGACGTCAGCCTCACGCGCACGCCCGAACTCGACGCCCTGCAGGAGAAGATGATCCGCAGCAATACGCGCCGACAGCTCTATCTGGGCATCACCATCGCCTCGTACATCTACTTCATCGGCGATGCGGCCGTGAGCTACTCGACCAACGACGTCTCGTCCGTCAAGAAGGCCACCACGCTGGCCTGCATCTTCCCCGGTGCCGGACAGATCTACAACCGCAGCTACTGGAAGGTTCCCTTCGTGGTGGGCGGCTTCGCCTCGATGATCTACTGCATCGACTGGAACAACCGCGGCTTCCAGCGCTTCAAGAAGGCCTACACCCTGCTGGCCGACTACGAGCAACACCCCGAAAACTATCCGAACGGCCCGACCGACGAATTCCGGGGCCGCTATTCGGCCGACTTCATCAAGAACCTGAGGGACAACTACCGCCGCAACCGCGACCTGTGTATCATCCTCTCGGGTGCACTCTACGTGCTGCAGATCATCGACGCCCACGTCGACGCCCATCTGAAGGACTACGATATTTCGGACGACCTGTCGATGAATCTCGAGCCGCTGGTCGACTACACCTACGTACCGACGCTGCGGGGCAACCGCCCGGTCTTCGGGTTCAACCTGAGCCTCAACTTTTAGACGATGAAAAAACTCCTGATATTCACCCTGCTGCTGGCTGTAGCCGCTCCGGCGTCGGCGCTCGACCGCTGGCCCTGGGCCAAGAACAAGAAAAAGAAGAAAACCCAAACCGAACAGACGCAGACCCTCACGCCCGATTCGCTGCGTACGGTCTGTCCCGAACCGGTGGAGGAGGCCGGGCCCGAACCCGTCGAACCGCCGGTGAACGACATCACGCTGGGACTGACGGCCGAACAGGCCGACTCGCTGCTGGCCGAGTGGCGCGAACGCCAGCGACAGGATGCCTACAGCGAATTCTTCAAACGCTACATCCTCGAGGATTCGACCGCCGTGGTCGATCAGACCCCCGATTCGATCTACACGCAGCGGCTGCGCAATCTGGCGTCACCGATCCAGCTGCCCTTCAATTCGATCGTCCGGGGCTACATCAACCGCTATGTCGACCCCCGTTCGGGAACGATCAGCCGCATCCTCGGCATGTCGCAGTACTACTTCCCGATCATCGAAAGCGAATTGCTCCGCGAAGGGCTTCCGGTCGAACTGCGGGCGCTGCCGATCATCGAATCGGCCCTCTCGCCGACGGCCGTCTCGCCGGTGGGAGCCGTCGGGCTGTGGCAGTTCATGCCCACCACGGGCAAGAGCTACGGGCTGGAGATCAACTCGCTGGTCGACGAACGCCGCGATCCGCTCCGCTCCACGGAGGCCGCCTGCCGCTATCTGAAGGATCTCTACGCCATCTACAACGACTGGACGCTGGCCATTGCGGCCTACAACTGCGGCCCGGGCAACGTCAACAAGGCCATGGCCCGTTCGGGCGGCAAGACCTTCTGGGAGATCTACAACTACCTGCCGCGTGAAACCCGCGGCTACGTCCCGGCCTTCATCGGCGCCACCTACGCCTATGCCTACCACCGGCTCCACCACATCGAGCCGACCGAAGCACCGATTCCGCTGTCGGTCGACACGCTGCACATCAACCGGCTGATGCACCTGAACCAGATCTCGTCGACGATCGACCTCCCGCTGGAGACCCTGCGACAGCTCAATCCGCAGTACAAACTGGACATCATTCCGGCCACGACCAAGACCTATACACTGGTCCTGCCGCAACGCTGCGTGGCACAATACATCGCCCACGAACCGGAGATCATGGCCAAGGATTCGATGTACCTGAAGGAGTACATCAACCCGGCAAACATCGACAAGAAAAAACTCGAGCAGCGCACGACGATCTACGTGGTCAAGAAGGGTGACACGCTGGGAGCCATCGCCCGGCGCTACCGGGTGACGACGGCCCAGCTCATGCGCTGGAACAAGCTCAAGAGCGCCCACAAGCTCCGCATCGGCCAACGTCTGCGCATCGAGGGTAGATAATGGGCACGGATCATGATACCATCGTAGCCCCGGCCACGGCGCAGGGGGGAGCCATTGCCGTCGTCCGTGTAAGCGGCGACGAGGCGCTGGCGGTCTGCGACCGCATCTTCCGGGGGAGCCGGCCGCTGGCCAAGGCGGCCGCCAATACGGTCCACTACGGCCGCATCGTGGACGATGAACGGGTGGTGGACGACGTGCTGGCCACGGTCTTCCGGGCGCCGCACTCCTATACGGGCGAGGATTCGGTCGAGATCTCGTGCCACGGTTCCTCATATATTGTCTCCGAAATTCTCCGTCTGCTGATTGCCGCCGGGGGCCGCATGGCCCAGCCGGGTGAGTATACGATCCGGGCCTATCTGGCCGGGAAACTCGACCTTTCGCAGGCCGAGGCCGTAGCCGACCTGATCGCCTCGTCGACGCGCGCGGCCCACGCCCTGGCCACGAATCAGATGCGCGGCGGCTACTCCGAAGAGTTGGAGGGGCTGCGCGACCAGCTGCTGCACCTCACCTCGCTGCTGGAGCTCGAACTGGACTTCTCGGAGGAGGATGTGGAGTTTGCCGACCGGCGGGCGCTGCGCGAAACGATGGAGCGGATCGGGCGGGAGATCGACCGCCTGCGGAGCTCCTTTGCGCTGGGCAACGCCATCAAGGAGGGGGTTGCCGTGGCGATCGTCGGGGCGCCGAACGTCGGAAAGTCGACGCTGTTGAACCGACTACTGAACGAGGAGCGGGCCATGGTCTCGGAGATTGCCGGCACGACACGCGACGTCATCGAGGAGCGGGCCAACATCGGCGGGGTGCTGTTCCGTTTTTTGGACACGGCAGGAATCCGCACGACGGGCGACCGGCTGGAGCAGATGGGCATCGAACGCACGAAGGCATCCATCCGCCGGGCGCAGATCATCGTCCGGTTGATCGACGCACAGGCGGCGGAAGATTCGGACGAAGCCGACCCCAAGATCGAAATCCGACCCGATCAGCGGGAGCTGACGGTCTATAACAAGCTGGATGCGGCCCCCGCAGGATTCCGGCTGCCGGAGGGGGCGCTCGGCATCTCGGCCAAACGGGGCGAAGGGATCGAAGCGTTGTGCGAAGCGTTGCGCGAGGCGGTGGATACCGAAGGGTTGTACCATGGGGATCCGGTTGTCTCGAACAGCCGCCACTACGAGGCGCTGACGGCGGCCCGGGAGTCGTTGGGCCGGGCGCTGCGGGGACTGGATGAAGGGCTTCCGGCCGACCTGCTGAGCGAGGAGATCCGGCCGGTGATCCGCCACCTGGGCGAGATCACGGGACGCGGTGCGATCGCCCCGAACGAAGTTCTGGCAAATATCTTCTCAAAGTTCTGCATCGGAAAGTAACTCGACCGGAGAAAAATCGAGCAAAATGCAGAATAATCACCAATAAATCAACGAATTACTCTATAAAATCGAGCGATTTTCTAGAGTTCGTTTTTGCCGTCGAGGTGTAAATTTTACACTCCATTTACACCTTGAAAACGCCGAGGTGTAAAAAAGTGTAAAAATATTTTCCTATCTTTGCCCTGAACCAAAACCTCGACACCATGGAAATCAAACTTCATCAGAAACCGCAGCGCTCGACGGGACGCACCTCGCTGGTGCTGGAGTACTACTATGGCTACACGCGCGATGAGGAGGGGCGGATCAAACACCGCCGCAGATTCGAGACCCTCGAATACTTCCTTTACACCACGCCCCGCAACAAAGCCGAGCGCGACCACAACAAGATCAACCTCGAGATGGCCGAGAAGGTCAAGGCCAAACGGCTGCTCGACGAGCAGAACGAACAGTACGGGTTCGCCGGACAGTTCAAGATCCGCACCAACCTGGTCGAGTTTATCCGCGGGATGATCGAGCAGCGCAAGGATTCGCCCGGCAACTGGGGCAACTGGGACAGCATGCTGAAACATCTGATTGCCTACGCGGGCACGCAGACCACCTTCGAGCGGGTCGACCGGAGGTTCGTCGAGGGGTTCCGCAACTACCTCGCCAAGCGGGCACGCACGAAGAGCGGCACCGCCCTCTCGGCCAACAGCCAGAACAGCTACTTCCTGAAGTTCAAAGCGGCGTTGAACCGGGCCGTCGAGGAGGGGATCGTCACCCACTCGCCCGCCATGGGGGTCAAGGCCACACGAACCGAAGACGTGCACCGCGAATACCTCACGGTCGAGGAGCTGCAGCGGCTGGTCAAGACCGACTGCTCGTACCCGGTACTGAAGGACGCCTTCATCTTCTCGTGTCTGACGGGCATGCGCTGGAGCGACATCAACAAGCTGACGTGGGGCGAGGTGCAGGAGTTCGACGGCGGCACGCGCGTGGTCTTCCGCCAGAAGAAGACCCGCGGTCTGGAGTATCTCGACATCGCCGAGCAGGCCGTGCGCTACATGGGGCCGCGCGGCAGGGCCGACGAGCGGGTCTTCTCGGGGCTGAAATACTCCGCCTGGCACAACCTCGCGCTGCGCGAATGGTGCATGAAGGCGGGTATCACGAAGCACATCACCTTCCACTGCGGGCGCCACACCTTCGCCGTGCTCCAGCTCTCGCTCGGCACCGAGATCTACACCCTCTCGAAGCTCCTCGGCCACCGCGAGCTGAAGACCACGCAGGTCTATGCGCAGATTATGGACGAGAAGAAACGCGAAGCGGTGAACCGGATTCCGGAATTATGATTATCTTTGGAAGACGGGGCACCGGCCTCCACTCCCGCACCGCAACCGACCGCCCATGAACCGCATCGAATACATCCGTTACTCGCACCGTCGTGCCAACAGCCGGGTCCGTGCATGGATCGGGAGCGTGCGCATGCGGCTCGCGCGTCGGAGCCGGCTGCTGGGCTGGATCTGGATGGTGCCGGCGTCGATCTTCTACGCGCTGGTCGTCCTCTTCAGCTGGCTCACCTTCTGCGTCGTCCTCTTCCGGAATCCCCGCTTCACGCTCCACTACCTGGAGAGCGAGATCGAGTGCCGCGGACTCACCGGTGCGGAGGCCCGTCGCTACCTCGACGAGCAGCACCGCGACTACGAACGCCGGCTGGCCTACGGCAACTTCACGCGCGACGAACAGCGGCGCATCGACCAGACCTTCGCGTACCTCTACAACCGCTACCCTGCCCCGGCTCGGGACGACCTCAAGACCCAACTGGACGAGGTGCAGAGCGCCGTTGCGAAGATTGCCGGCTTCACGCGGCAGCGGCAGGAGGAGCTGGAGCAGGCCCGGGAGCGTGAAACCGCCCTGCAGGCACAGGCCGAGAAACGCCGTGCCATCAACCGCAGCCGCACGGGATTCGACCCTACGCCGGAGGACTTCTCGCCGCGCCTTACCGACCGGCAACTCGACCTGCTGACCGAACACATCAACCGCATCGGCCTCTTCCGGCGCGACGTCACCCGCCCGGAGGTTGAACTGCTGCTCGCCTGCCAACTCCCGGAACCGTTGCAGACGACCCACAACAAGCTGCTGGCGCTGCTACTCGAATCGCTGAGTGCCGCGCGGTTCATCACCCCGAAGTGGCAGCGCGTGGCGGGAGCCAAAGGATGCTTCCTCTCGAAGCTGGGCAAGCCGCTTACGGCCAAAGATCTCTCGGCGGCCAAGCAGATGGCCGACATCATCGACGCGAAACGCGAGCAACAGATTCTCGACTGCATCCGGGCCCTGGAGGCCGCGCAGTCATAGCCTGCCCACAGACACCGACAAGCACGGACGAAGTCTCCCTTTGCAGGGTTCCGCCGTCGTGTTTGCAGGGTGCCTGTACGCGGGAAAAGATGGGAAAGATTGTCCAAACAAGCGGGAACGTTGGCAGACAATGTCGCCAGCCTTTTTTCTTCGTTTCTTTGTCTCTGTAATTACAAGCCCGTGCGTTGCGCAACGCCTTTGTCAAACCTTTTAAATTGTGTTTTTATGCAAATGAGTCTAACCGTCGAGGAACGCCTCGACCGCATCGAACAACTGCTGCGCGGACAGAAGAATGTCCTGAACTTTTCCGAAGCCTGCGACTTCACAGGCATCTCACCGAGCTACATGTACAAACTCACCCACAGCGCCCGCATCCCCCACTACAAGCCCCACGGCAAGAATGTCTACTTCCTGCGCGAGGAGCTCGAACAGTGGCTGCTGCAGAATCCCGTGCGGACCGCCGAACAGAAGGATCGCGAGGCAACCGAGTTCGTCCTTCGCAAACGGCGTCCGAGGTAGCAGCACGCATCGGTCCGACCGGTCCCAAGCCCATCGGGGCGGCCGGATTATCTACCCTTAAAAAAGCGCATCGCTTACCTTAAACGAGTGGATCACCCGCTCCTTTACATCATCACCCTCCTCCATACGGCCGATCAACAACGGCGACGACGGGTCATGCAACACCCGGTTCCGATACACCGTCTTCGTATCGGTGTTGGCATAGCAATACAGACAGCCGTGGCTGCATGTATCATAGGCTCCGATATCCACACTCTGCACACATCCACACTCCGGCCGTTGGTTCCTGTCCTTGGCGACCTCCAACCTGCACCCCAGCAACTCCTCAATCAACATACGGTCGATGCACCGGCCATGCCGGATGCCCATCGGCTCCAGGTCTATCCGCTCCGCGCAGCTCTGAATCCGGATACCATAGCTTGACGCGATGGCCGCCAGCCCCGCAGCCAATCGGGTGATTTCATCCGCACTCGGTTCCCGGACCGTTGTCTCCCTTAAATTGCGCCGCGTCTTCTGGTACAGATCCACAAAACTGATCACGCAGGTTTGGGTACAGGATGCCAACCGTTTGGCGATTGCCTCAAAACCGTGCAGATGATAGCGGACGTCCATGCCTTGCGAGAACAGAATCGGGTCATACCGCCAAATGACCCGTTTGGGGCCGATCCGGTCGGACAGCCGTCTGAACGTCTCGATCACGGACTCCTTCTGCGGGAGCCCCATCTCCAGCACCCTGTCGTATGGAGTGACCGTAAACTGGAAATAGTACATGTAGTCCGCAAGTTCGTCCAGACGCGGCAGCATCGGCGCTGGATTCTTGCTCCAAAAGACGATGCAATCAATCACATCCGGGGATAGCCGGATTTTGCTGACCTGGTGCCGGTTCATCGGATTCCGGACGCACACCTGCCCCTCCCGAATCCGGTTGTAAAACCAGTCCGCATAGAAGGCGGGAATATCGGTTCTTCGGCTAACGCTCAGTATCATCGCGAATCAGTTTATCGTTTCGCCGCACTTTGCAGACGGCGCCCGAGGCTGCGGCGTACGGTCAGGATCGCTTGGCCCGTTTTCCATAGAGCCGCTCCAGATCGAGCTTCTCGATGCGCGAACGGATGGCACCGGGCTTGCGCTGGAAATGGGCGGACAACGCTTTCACCGTCATTCCTTCACACCACATGCGCGTAAGCTCAAGATCATCCTCTTCAGTCCAGGGCAGATAGGCGTTCGGATACTCCTGGCGGCAGGCGTAGACCGAGTAGGTCGGTTCACCGGTCAGCTGCTTGTAGGCCCGCAAATAACGCTTCAGCCGCTTGACATCCTTATCCGAAAGGTACGGCAGGCGGCGGATATCCATGTTGTCAGTCAGATCGTTCAATTTGACCGCCGCTGCTAACGGGTTACCTTTCACACGAGCAATATAACGGTCATATGACTCCCTAGGATCGTGTGTTAAACATCGCAGAGCCTCAATTATCGTCGGAGAAAACCGCTCAATAGCAAGCAAGTTGAAGGTCCAGTTGCTGTCCTCAACCACATCGTGCAGTACTCCGACAATTTTCTCTTCTGTCGTTTTACCGGCGGCCATGACCCGCAACGGGTGGCCGATATAGTCGTTCCCGGCCTTGTCGCGTTGGCCGCGGTGCGCCTCGGTGGCAATCTCGATGGCTCGTTCCAGGGTACTCATGCTCTCTTCGGTTTATGGACGGCATTCGGCGCGTCCTATCCAAGACAAAGATACGAAATTTGCCGACAGTCGGAAAGCGGGTCGACCCGCCTGCGGCAATAAACTACAACGATACACACCGCCCGACAGGCACTCTGCCGCAAAAATCGGCGGCCGTTGGCGGTTTTCCGATTTAATTTCCTATTTTTGTAATTGGTTCCGTGCCTCTGCGGACGGAGCCAGACATATTTACGAACGTTTCGTTACGTTTTCTTTCACACTCAAACTTCGCAAATTTGAACAGCAGAAAGAGATGTAACTGGACGCCTCGTGGACGCATGTATTGTGCCCGCAGGCCTTTGGCTTGCGATGTGCATGATACACGTTTCGCGTGGGCTGTCCGTGTTGCTTATTTCTGTTGTGGGCAGCGAAGGCCTGAGTGTGGGATAAGTCAATGCGGCAACCCACGTTTTTTATGGCTTTCGATTACGATTACACGGGCAATCTCGCCCTGCTCGACCGTCGGAAGGTCGCCTTCTTTGCCTCGCGCGTCGTCTCGCCTGCCGTCGAGGAGCAGACCCTACGCTGGGCCGAGGCGTGTTGCGCAACCGACCGTGTCGTAATCAGCGGTTTCCAGTCGCCGCTCGAAAAATCCGTTTTTGAACTTCTGCTGAAAGCCCGCCATCCGGTGATCTGGGCCCTGGGACGAGCCCTCTACCGTCGCTACCCTCCCGCCGTCGAAGAGGCGCTGGCCGAGCAGCGCATTCTGATCTTTGCCGTCCGCAACGCCCGCCGGACCGGTTGGCAAACGGCCCAAACACGCAACTACACCATCGCTTCGCTGTCCGAGGAGAGCGTCTACGCCCTCCGCACGGACGGCCGTCCCAGTTCGCTCGACGTCCTCTGCGGGCTGGAGTTGGGGCGCAAACCGGTGCGTTGTTTTTAATGGGGTCTGACGGCTATCGTCTGCCGATCGTGACGACGTTCTGGTTGACTGAGCAGCGGATCGGTGCAATATTCTCTAATTCGTCGAGCAGCTCCCGCAGCGGAAGATTGGGGGTCTGAAGGCTGAAGGTGCAGGCCGATCTCTCGTACGACACCTATGCCGAACGTGATCCGCGTATCATTCCCGACAATTACAACCGCTGGCAGCTGCGTTTTCAGATTGAGTTGGGGTTATAATTTTCTCTTCAATATTTTTTTAGTCGCTGTCTCTTTTTTCTTGGTTTTGACGAACCTTTCATTGAAGGCGTTTGCCGAGTACCTTTTCCCGAGTCGGTAACCATTGAGCACACAGCGATTCTCGTGATCGATGAATGTGACGCCGGTGATTCGGTTTTGATCATTTCGGCGCAGGAATAAATCGATGTGATGGGTTTTCAGTCGTTTGCGCAACTCCTCTTCGGATGGCGCCTCGTTCAGCGCCTCCTCTACATGATGTAATGTCATTTTATGAAGATTGGCGGACTTGATCTTTTCTGGGGAACTTGCCAGAATTGTCTCGACCTTTTTCAAGGAGGCGTCATCTCCCAGGCTGGACGCTTTCATCGGCGTCACGGGTGCTTTTTCCCCATTCTCATCCAGCACGGTATATACCAAACCGTGGTATGGCCTTCCTGCACGTGATCCTTGCAATTCTTCTACACCGATACGATACAGGGCGAGTAGTGCTCTCAATTCACCCATGGTCTGAAACCGATACATGGCGAGTGCCGGTTTAACCACGGCGGCGATCTGATTCTTCAGGTCGCCTCTGTGGTAATCTACGGGTTTGAGTTGCCATAGAGTAACTTGTTTTTGTTTTTTCGCCGGATGAAGGTGGTATTTCTTCTCCAACTCCTCGGTCACGGCAACGCTTCGTCTGTTGCGATGGCTGTCATTGATCTTGCGCCCGGTTATATCGACCTGTGTTGTAACAATATGGATGTGAACCCTTTCGATGTCGGTGTGTTTGTAGATGATATGGGGTTGGTTCCCCCAACCCATTCCATCCAGGTATTCTTCGGCCATCGTGATCAGTAGTTCGTCGTCAATCTCATCCTTGGGGTCTGGATTCAGGGAGATATGTACTATGGGCTTTTCAGTCCTGATGCATTCGGGCATCGAGTTGTGAAACTCTTCGGCCATCTTCGAGACATTGTATTTCCCGTCAGGATCTTCAAATATCAGTCTTGTCGACAATACGGAAGCCTTTCCCTTGTTGACTTTCAACTGATTGTAATTCAGAATGCCATACGCATTCTTTCCGGTAGTTATGTTAGCTATCATTTTGTCTTAATTTTTGAACTGTGGCAAAAATCTTCTCACTGACAGCAATCAAATTGCGTGTTTCATTCTCCAGTTTATAGAGCATTGCGAGTGCTTTTTTCTGCGAGAAATGGATGTACAGCATCTTTACAACCTGATTGTAATTGACTCCGATTTTACGGTATAGAGCATGGTGGGAGGATAGAATGGTTGCAATCTCAGTCACGCCTCGATCCATTTGGATGACGCGAAATGCTTTGTCAAAGACCTGTCCCTTGATGAAACGAGCCATAGAAGGCACACCGGATTTCTCGAACATGGTCAGGAAACGGGCGTATTCTTCGTCCGTAAATCGGACCATGACGCATTTCTTTGCCGGATCGGCTTTGCGAGGCCTGCCCGGTTTTCCTTGTTTGCTGCGAGAAATTAGGTCTTCCATAGTATCCATTTTTGCATGGAGGAGACGAAGCTCCTCTGTGTTTAATGTGGACCGATATCCTGCAGACTACAATGATCTGTTTTTGCCCTTCTGTCTGTGCGGAGGGGAAGGATTTGGTCCGGTCATGTTTCACAAGGCAAAGTTACCGAGAGGAATCATTGGTTGTATAAGGGGACGCGACGCCAACCACTGCCACACCGACGCCAACCACTGCCACGGACAGAATATAGCAGGTAGCTGGGGCTGGGATGTTCACGGATTGAGGGTTAAAGACATGCCTGAGAGGAAAAGTTTCCTTTGTCCTATCAGACCGCAATAAAACATTATGTCGAGCTTGGTCTTCGCGTGAGAAAAGACCCGCAGAGTCAAACGTTGCAAGTGGTATTTGACACCATCGGGTGTAATACCTACCAACCAGGCCAGAGCTGCATGTGACATTCTCGGGCGTCGACCATTCTCATTTAAGTTCTCTTCCTGGGCAAAAACTGAGGTGGTTTTGGGGCTGTTTTCTGGGTAGTCTATGTCTTTGCAATTACTCAAAAAATAAACTCGATAAATGGTGTGCAACCTACTTTTCCTCCACTGACAGCAATTGTTTGGTCATATTTGGGTGTGCCCATAAGCCGGTTTTCCAGGGCATTTTGTGCACAAAAGAATGGTCCTTAACCGCCGCAAAACATGGTAATAATTGACAGAATTTTTATGGAATTGAGCGTGTGAGAAGGCCATTGTGGCGGCTAATTCCTTTGTCTTACATTGCTTATGTGTATGAAGAAAGGGTCGTGTTACGGCCTCGATTTGAGATGGAACAAGCCATTGAATGTTCGTCATATCTCGTGATTACAGTCAGAAAACCGATGTGATTTTCATCCGAGAATCGAAACATAATATCCCCCATTTGTCGGAGCAGCCTTTGAAAGTCTGCTCCTTTTCTTTTGCCCGTAGGACGCAATTATACCTTCCAAGGACCCCATTTTTAAGCGAAGGGTGCCGGACACCCTTCGGCGGTTAAAATCCGGTCTCGGCACATGGGGTGCCCTGTAAAAAACGACGACTTCGGAGGAGTTTTCCACCCCCTTGCGGGCAAGCTGTTTTCGTTACCGAGAATATTTCGCGTAACGGAAAACACAGCTTGCCGGGGGCAAAACATATAATGTTTCTGACCCCCAAAAACGGGTCGAATATCACGTCCCGTTCCCGCTTGTTCGCCGGCCAATCTGAAGAGGCGAACCGCCCGTTCCCGAAGTCGACATCGGGAACAAAACCGATCAAAAAAGGAAGACCCGCAGAGCGTCTTATTCAAAAAGGCCGACTGACTGATTGACGTCAGTACTGACTGACTGAAGTACTGACTGACTGAAGTCACGGTCTTACTGTTGTGTTGTTTTGCTGTTGTGTTGACACACTGTTTTGTTGTTTTACTGACGTACTGTTTTGCAGGCTCTCTGTTTTGTTGTTTTGCGGACATATTGATTTGCGGATACCAGTTGGATACATAGGGCTGGAGCGACAACAAGGCTTCGGCCGTTGTCCACATTCTTGCCTTGAGATGGGTTGGCCAATACACGAATGGCGGAGGCCCGATAAACACACGGCAGGAACCGCAGAAACAGGCCGTGCACCTCAAAAACCACCGCGGAGCATACTTTATGCCGCCGAATTTCATCGCGGCTCAAACGCGAGAAAAACGGGCAATAAATTGGTCTAAGGTAGCAACGGGGATCGAGAACGGTGGACGAAAGATGGGCCAGGGAACGAGAGTCACGACACACAGCCGAAGCATGGTTTTTCTCCTTTCCATCGGTAGCATCTTCAAAAGCGGGCCGGAGCGAATACGACAACCTTTTCCGCGGGGAAAGGGCTCCACCGAAAGAGGTTTTTCTCTGCGGAAACCCCACCGGGGCCTGAGGTTGGCATTTCGCTCCGGACCCTTACCTTGCTGCCGGATGAAAAGGAGCTGAACTCACAACCGCCCGTTGTCGTTCCACCCATAATACATCCGAAATAAACTAAGCAGAAAATTGAGGGCCAAACACATGTATCTTAAAATAAATCCATTTAACCTTAAAGCTAACCGACAACACAGACATTATAGTGAGATTTCATACCTCAACGTAAAATATCACAAATCACTTCTACGTATCATCATCTTAAACTAAAAAATTCAACAAAGCTATGAGTCTAGAATTACTCCCATATTCGGCTAATTTGATTAACTTTGTAAATAAATACCTATCCCAGAGAAGATCAAATAGGATAATCTGCTAATGTTGCAACTAGCCTACAGATAGACTTGAAAGATTTAATAACAGACAAAGACGAGCGCGAATAAACAATATGGATAGTCAATTCATAACCAATAAAGAGAACGTACTCTCGGACATCATCAACGCGATTCTACCCAAGTGTAATCATGCCTACTTCCTGGTCGGATATTTTTATTTCTCCGGCTTTGCCGAATTATGCGAACAGTTGAAGGATATCAAGTTGAGAATCCTTGTTGGGCTGGAGGTGGAACGAAATATCATCAACGGCATAAAGGAGGTAGAAAATTTTGTCAGCGAAAAGAAGTCACGAGGACAAATTCGAGAAGAATTTTACAATAGCTTCGTTGATATATATAACAATACGGACTTTTTCGATTCGGAAGAGCAGATAGAAAAATTCAAACTCTTTTTAGAAAAGCTGGACAACGGGACGCTAGAGATCAAGAAAACCGCAGAACCCAATCATGCCAAAATGTATCTATTCCAGAACATGGAGTCCGAAACCATCATGGGCACCTTTCCCGGCACTATGATTACCGGCTCCAGCAATTTATCCGTAACAGGCTTGAGGAATCGTCTGGAACTAAATGTTATCTTACGCAATAAAACGGATTATGAAGCCGGGAAGGACGTGTTCGACGAGTTGTGGGATACAGCCATATCGGTTGTGGATGGCGATACGATTGATACGTTCAAGGATCGTGTTATCAAACACATCTGGTTTGAAAAACTATACGCACCGTACAAAATGTTTGTGCGGGTTCTGCACGAATACTTCAACATCCCGACAGATGAAAATATACTGACCCCGGCGGATATTACAGAAGGCACCTATTCCAATCTGAAATACCAAACCGACGCGGTGCAACTGGCACTGAACTCGATCAAAAATCATGAGGGAGTCATCATCTCCGACGTCGTAGGACTCGGAAAAAGCGTTATTGCTTCAACTGTCGCCCGCAATTTACGATTGCGTACAATCATCGTTTGCCCGCCTCACTTGAAACAGCAATGGGAGGAGTATAAGGATCAGTTCGGTTTTACCGCTTCCGTTTTCAGCTCGGGAAAGATTGAAGAGGCTTTGAAGCATTATCAGATGATTGCCAAACCCGATGAAAAATTTCTGATTATTGTGGATGAAGCCCACAAGTACAAGAATGAGTATATTCTCGATTACAGTATACTGCACAACCTCTGTATGGGTAACAAGGTCATGTTGCTGACTGCTACACCCTTCAACAATCGCCCCGAGGATATCTACTCCATGCTGAAGCTCTTCCAGATTCCGAGTAAATCGACTCTTAAGACCGTAGAGAATCTGGGCACGGCATTCAAGGAGCTGATTGCGAGATATAAGGAACTGTCTGATTCGCAACGCAAAAAGAAGCTGTCTCAGGCCGAGATCAAAGCGGAGGCCGAGGCAATAGCTAAAAGCATACGCTCGATCATATCGCCGCTGGTGGTTCGCCGTTCGCGGTTGGACCTGGAGGATATTCCGGAATATCGGGAAGATCTGAAACGACAGCATATTTATCCAACCATCCCGGAAGCACCTATCGAACTGGGCTACAACCTGAACGAGGTCAAGGATCTCTATTTGCGGACACTCGACCTGATTTCACCTTCGGACGAGGACAAAGAGAAGCACAAGGCGGATCCTGCATTCCGGTATTTCAAAGCCTCTCGATACAAACCGACTGAATACATCGTTCCCGACGAGAAATTGCGGAAGGAACTCGATAAGGAGCTCAACGAAAAGATGGGAACCGGACTGTATATGCTGGCTGGACGACAGGGAGTCGTATCCGATTTCATGCGTCGGTTATTGGTACGTCGATTCGAAAGCTCGGTCGCCGCATTTCAGGAATCTCTAAAGATGATGATTGAATCATTTGAGCGCATCCAGGCCTGGATTGAGAAGCGCGACAAGGTGCCGGTATACAAAAGAGGCATCCTGCCGGATGTAGAAGACTTTTATGAAACTTCGGACGATGATTTGACCGAGGAGATAACCGCCATGTTCGAGAAATACCAGGAACGAGGATTTTTCGAAATCGACATGAAATACATTCAACGCGAAAAGTTCATGGCGGACATTCAATCGGATCTGCAGTTGCTGAAAGATATTCGAATCGAATGGTTTGGTGAGAAGCCTCAAATCCGATTCGATTATAAACTGGATGCGTTCCGCAAGTTGCTGAAGAAGTTGCGCACGGAGGATCCGAAGCGCAAAATCATTGTCTTCACCGAGTTTGCCGATACGGCCAATTACCTGGGCACGGCGTTGCAGAATGACAATCTGGGCGTTTTCAAATACACCTCCAAGGAGGCCTCTTCGGCCAATAAAGAGACAATCCGCGCCAACTTTGACGCCGGATTGAAACCTCAATACCAACGGGACGATTATCAGATTCTGATTGCGACAGACGCCATATCCGAGGGATATAATCTACATCGGGCCGGGACGATTATCAATTATGACATTCCCTACAATCCCACCCGCGTGATTCAGCGTATTGGGCGTATCAACCGAATCAACAAGAAGATGTTCGACAAGTTGTATATCTACAACTACTTCCCGACGGACATCGGCGAGGCTGAAACGCGAACTAAACAGATTTCTACCCTCAAGATGGCGATGATTCACGCCATTATGGGTGAGGATACGAAGGCGCTGACGAGCGATGAGCAATTGCACGCCTACTTCAAGGAGCGATACCAGGCCGAACTGGCTAAAAGCGAAGAGCGCTCCTGGGATACCCGATACCGGAATCTGCTGAACGAACTGAAAGGAACGGAGGTTTATGCCGAGGCGCTGCAAATCCCGCATCGGGCTCGCATCGGACGCTCCGTCGAGAAGCCGAAATCGGGAGTTCTGCTCTTCGGCAAAAAAGGAAACGACTTTGTCTTCAAGATGGGGAGCGACACGGTTAGTGAACCAATCATGTTGACCTCTGAAGAGGCACTCAATCTGTTTGAGGCTACGCTTGAGGAGGCCTCGGTCGCCGTAAACGACCAGTTCGACAAAATCTATCAGCACGTCAAGAAACACCTCTTCAGAAATGGGACAACCGACGAAAAAGAGAAGTCGCGTCTCGAAGCCGTCGACAAACTGAAATTCTGGAAGAAGGGGAAAGTCCTGCCGCAGGACTATCTGGAGGATTTGCTGCGAATCATCCAGAATGACGGTCTGACCGGCGAGGAGATTCGCTTCATCAACAAGTTGACACCCAAAAACGTCAACCACCTGCTGGAACGAATCCCCGAAGAGTACCTTAATCGGGTGGTAAACAAAATGAACAAAGTGGAAGAGGGCGATGAAACGCTGATTCTCGCCGAACAATTTAATTAGTTGATACCATGAATTTTGACAAGAGATACGACAGACACGAGTTCCTTCGTTTTTTGGGTTCCTTCCTTCCGGAGGATTTTACCGAAAAGATCGAAGAGGTCCATTTCGACCACAAGACAACCTACATCCGTCTGGTAACCCGCCTGGGGCGGTGCCAATCGCTCGACCTGCTGGTCTATGAGATGCGGCATAATTCCGTGAACGATGCCCGTGTCGGGCTGTCAAAAGAGGCGTTCCGTTTTCTGGCCAACGAGTGGGAAGGACGAGCTTTGGTGCTGTTTGTCCCCGAGAATAACGATGCCAATTATCGTTTTTCGCTGATTACCATCGACTTGGATATGACAGAAAAGGGGAAAACGCTGAAACGCTACTCCAACCCACGGCGTTATTCCTATTATCTGGGCGAGGGCATCGCCTGGTATACCCCCAACAAGTACCTGAACGAGGCAGGACGTGTCAAAGATGAAAAGGACCTGATTGGCCGTTTCTCGGTCGAGGTACTGACCAAGGCCTTCTACCAGGAGTTGTCCGACTGGTATGCCTGGGCCGTCGACGTGGTCCGTTTCCCAAACAAACTGAACGACCCGACCGACGACGACAAGTTCAATGCCGAAAGTACCATTCGATTGGTCACCCGATTGATTTTCGTATGGTTCCTCAAACAGAAGCACCTGATTCCCGAGGAGTTTTTCGACGAGACCTATATCCGGGAGAATCTGCTCGAGAACTTCAATCCCAATACGAAAGTGGACCTGTTCTCCAAATCCAACGAGAGCAAATATTACAAAGCCATTCTTCAGAATCTGTTCTTTGCCATGCTGAACAGCCCGATCACCCCGGAAGGGAGTACGGAACTTTCAGAGAGGCATTTCAGAAACGGCCGCAGCGATTATGACAACAACAAGCTCATGCGCTACGAGTCCATGTTCAAGAATCCACAACTCTTCGTGGAGTTGGCCAATCGGACCGTTCCTTTCCTGAACGGAGGTCTTTTCGATTGCCTCGACGAGAAGGACAACGGAGTTTATATCGATGGATTCTCCGACCGCGAAACCGTGAAAAAGGCATTGATCGTCCCCGACTACCTCTTTTTTGGCGAGGAGGTTGGGAAGAACCTCGACCTTTCCGGCTGGTATGGCGATAACAAGAAAAAGAGAGTTTGCGCAAGCGGCATTATCGACATCCTGAAACGCTACAACTTCACCGTCGAGGAGAATACGCCGTTCGATCAGGAGGTCTCGCTCGACCCGGAGCTGCTGGGCAAGGTTTTCGAGAACCTGCTGGCATCCTACAACCCGGAGACACAGACCACGGCCCGCAAACAGACCGGCTCGTTCTACACGCCGCGTGAGATTGTGCAATACATGGTCGACGAGAGCCTGGTGGCCCACCTCAAACGCACCGTGGGCGACGAACTCGAGGAACAATACCGCCAGTTGATGCGCTATACCGACGAAGAGGTTCTCCTGACCGACGCGCAGCGCAAACAAATCATGCAGTCGCTCTACCACTGCAAGGTCCTTGACCCGGCCTGTGGTTCGGGAGCCTTTCCAATGGGCATGCTGCAACAGATGGTGCATATCCTCAACCGTATCGACCCCGACAACGAGATGTGGAAGGAGATGATGCTCAACGTAGCTATCGACGAAACCTCGGAGGCTTACCGCACGGCATCATCCGATGAGCGTCGGGAGATGATTGCTGACATCGAGCGAAGTTTCGACGAAAGTGTCAACCGCCCCGACTATGCCCGCAAACTCTATCTCATCGAGAATTGCATCTACGGAGTTGATATCCAGCCTATCGCCATTCAAATCAGCAAGCTGCGTTTCTTTATCTCCTTAGTGGTCGATCAGAAGGCCAACGACAATCCGGCCGAGAATTTCGGTATCCGTCCGCTCCCGAACCTCGAAGCAAAGTTTGTGGCTGCCAATACGCTGATTGGACTGGACAAGAAAGATTCCTCACTGTTCGACACGCCCGAGATTCTTGCCAAGAAGGAGGAGTTGAAGATTGCCAAGCACAAGATCTTCGGGGCCAAAACCGTGAAAACCAAACGGAAATACAAGGAGGCGGTCAATTGCATCCGGCAAGAGATTGCCGAATTGCTCCGCTCGATGGGCGCCATTGGGGAAAGTGAAGCTGCGGTGCTGGCCTCCTGGGATATGTTCGACCAAAACGCCTCTTCGCCCTTCTTCGACTCCGAATGGATGTTCGATGTAAAGGAGGGATTCGATATTGTTATTGGCAATCCGCCTTACGTTCTTCTTCAGAATATGCCAATGTCATTTGCCGATAAAGAATATATCGCAAACAATTATTATGTTGCTCAATATAAGATTGATTTATATCATCTTTTTTACGAGAAAGGGTTGGCTCTATTGAATAAAAATGGTATATTAACATATATCACACCGATCTCATTTCTTAAAAATAAATACAATAACAGGCTAAGGCACAAATTGGTTTCAGAATCAACAATTTGCACTTTGGTTCGATTCTTCATTCCTATATTTGAAGCTTCTGTTGACAATGTTATTCTAATATGCGAAAAAGGTATAAGGCCCAAATCTAAAATCAATTATATTGATATTAAAGACTGCTTAAGTAATCTTATATATAAAAAAGAAATAACAGGATCTGTATATCAAAATACGATTCTGCCTCCGTCTTATAATTTTGAAATAGACATAAATAAAGGAAATACTATAATAAATAAGGTTGAGCAAAATCCCCCTTTAAGATTATTTGCCAAATCATACTTTGGAATTCAAACGATTGATAGGAAAGCATATGTTTCACACATTAAAAAAGATGAACATTATTTGCCTGTTATAGATGGAGTAAATATTTTGCCATATATTTTAATTCCAAGTTCTGAATTTGTAAACTTTATTCCTTCTGCAATAAAAAGTGGAGGAAAGTCACAAGTATACAATCAAGAAAGAATAGTTGTTCGCCAAATTGGAGCATTTCCTGAAGGGTGTATATGTCCCTCAGGATTATATACCTTAAATACTATTTATAACATATATTTATGGAACAACCGACTCTCTCTCAAATATATTTTAGGCTTAATTAATAGTAAATTAATACATTATTATTGGTCTCTAAAATATAGTGATTCAAAAAAGACATTTCCCAAAATAAAGAAAGAGCCTTTGGATTCAATTCCAATCTGCGAACCGTCAAATAAAGACATTTGTAATAGCATCATATCATACGTAGATAGAATTATGATCGCAAAGGACAAGGATCGGAATGCTGACACCACATTGGAAGAATACCAGATTGATCAAATGGTTTATCATCTCTATGGCTTAACCTACGATGAAGTGTTGATTGTCGATCCTCAAACCCCGATCACCCGCGAAGAATATGAAAAAGGAATGTGAATTAAATATTCATTGTGAATACCCTCATAACTGGGATCAATATAGCGATAGGGAGCAAAAGAAGAAAGAAGGAGAATTTGATATAGTCTCATTTTTCTTAAATAATCCTCTTGTTAGAAAGCTATTTGCAGGAAAGAAGGATTTATATGTCACGTTTTGTGAAGAACCTGATTTTATTATAAGTCTAAATGATGTATCGTCTGCGAAAATAGGTTTAGAGATAACTCAATGCTATGCAACAAAAAAATACAATAGTCCGCAAATCAACTCTGATTTAATCAAATTATGCAAAACAGCCATTACGGAGGATGAGAAAGTCGCAAATTCTATTAAAGGGATAGATCATATTCAGGTGATATTTTCTCATGACATAATGACTGGCAACTTGCGATACGACAAACAAAAATTAAAACAAGAGTTTCAATTGTTCATTCTCAATGGAAACAATACAAGCGGAGAATATATACGAGATATAAAAACCTGGCATTCAGGAATATATTCGCCAAATGATCCGAAAATCATAGTCAATTCGGACATGATGTATTGGATACCTACAATTGATGCCGTTGTAGAGATGTTGGGCAATGCTAAAAAAGAAGAGACAACAACAGAAGGGAGCGAACAAAAAAACAAAGATCCCCAAAAAAAGTCAGTAAATATTAAAGAAATTGATCCGATTCGACGGTGTATTAGTGATAAAGAGAAAAAAATAGCAAATTACAAAAGCAATAATGATTCTGTTTCTCAGTGGTGGCTGTGTATAGAAATCCCGGAAGACGCGTATATGGATCCAAGATTATATCAATTGGTTCCTGGTTTTAAAAGCGAATATGATAAAATTTTTATAGTCTCCAAATCTATCTATGGCTACGGCGTACACTTAATATTTGAATCATAGTTAGACATTCCGATTATGCAGCCCGTATAATTCACAAAGAGTCTATGTAAAAAGTTTTCCTCTCAACAGAATAGAAAAACAAAGAAGAGAGTAAATAGAAATAAGTTATGGAATATATATGATACTGGGTTGTATAGATATGAAATTACTACGTTCAGTCTCTTCTCCCGATAAAAGAATGAGGGCAGAACGATACTGGTAATCAGCATGCTGCAGCGAGAAGTGCATTCCAAAGCGATATAGCCATGCTGTGCCCCTGAGGAAAGGATGTTCTATCGAAAAATCGCAAGTATGCAGGGCAAAAGACGGATCTTCATTTTCTCGAACGATTATTTTCATGCCGTAAAAAAGCGCATGGCAAGCAAGACATAATTTAATGCGATTGTGATGACCCTAATCGGGGAACTACGCTTTACAACCGCTCATCTGAGAATCTTCATAGTGCTGACGTCCGTTGATTTTCCCTACGCTCCGCTAAAGACCGATAAAGGGTCGGGATACGCGATAAAAAAGCCTTGTAGACGATGTGTTTACGAGGCTTTCTCGTTTTCGCCATTTCTTTTGAATGGCCAGGGTGCGAGCTGTGATGTAAAGTTGGAAGCCAGTACAGGGAACAGGGTATTGTATCTATCCCCGTTCTTTTGTATCTTTATCCTCAAAATCATGCAAATGAAAAAAGAAGCAGGATACGTATATATTCTGACCAATCCGAGCTTTAAGGAGGATTGGGTGAAGATCGGCAAGAGTTCCCGCCCAGTAGATGTTCGCTCGAAAGAGTTGGACAATACGGCCGTGCCTATGCCGTTCGAGATTTATGCGACACTCAAAACCTCGAAATACGAAGAGGTCGAGAAGTTGATTCACAAGACCATCGACCGGCTGACCGATTTGCGGATTCGTCAGAATCGGGAATTCTTCAACGTGCCTCCTGCTAAAGCGTTGGACATCCTGCGCGACATATCGACCACGCTCGACGATGCCGAGATTGATGAAGTTCATCTTAGGAATAAGAAAGCGGAGCCGGAGGAGCCGGAGGAGCCCACCGAGAACGGGAAGAAACGAGCTCGTTTCAAGTTCAGCATGGTTCATATTCCGATTGGAGCAACTCTGGTTTTCGTGCCGACCGGAATTGAAGTAACGGTCGCGGACGACGACCACATCGAATACGAAGGCCGCCTCTACAAACTCTCGCCCTTCGTCGGGACCTTTATGCCCGAAGAGCGCCGCAATACTTCGGGGGCATATCAAGGAGCAAAGTATTTCACCTATAAAGGCGAGCTATTGAGCGACCTCCGAGCCCGTTGCGAACACGAGGAATAGCTCTGAGCAACAAGGCGATTTCAGATTTGAAGTCAATCTTCAAACAAAAGACCTATTGTCAGAGATTAAGAGGGCTGATTCTCACAGATGTACCCCTCTTGATCATAAGCCTTTCGCTCGCGATGGATTAAATCTATCAAGTGCTGCAATTCAGGCACTTCGGATTTAATACTCTTAAATCGGTTATACTGTTCATCATATCTTTTCCTGGAGCCCGATTCCAGGCGCGATTCTACATCGTCCGGGATCAAATACGAAGAACGCTCTTTCCCCAAATACTGCTGAAAATCAACCAGGAATATATTTATTCCAGCCAGATCAAAATCGCCAAAATGCAGATAATGATTCGGGATAGCGCATAGCCATCTCCTTAGATCCGTGGATTGCGGATATCGGGAGACAAAGAGCACGCGGGTTGAGAGGTCGTGCGCCCGAAGATATTGTTCAAAGAATACTCGTTGCTGACGAATCATCCGGAAATTCTCCATATTCTCGACACCAATCACCACCACATCCTCCGGAATTGCAAAACGCTCCCAATCGGCGACAAAGAGGAAACTCCCCTCCTGCGGATTTACCACGAAAGGCTTCCCGTCAAGATGACACGCAATCGGTTCATAGCTATTCACCGGGAACCCCGGGCAGGAACGAACCATAACAAGTTTGGAGTTCCCGGTTTCCGCAGCCATTGAGGCACGGGAATTCGGTTGATCCACTTCGAGGATTCGATAGCTTTCATCCCGGTCTATGAGAAACCGTTTAAGAGCCTCCGGGTCACGAGCCCGATACGATTTTCTTGAGCCGCGAGACAGAACCAATAGCAGGCCTTCCGCCAGCAGCTCGTCAAGCAGCCGGCTGTTTAGCTTCGAACCTGCAACTTGTTCACCGGCCAACAATGCCTGTATAGATGCATTTATCGCCATATCATCCGACTAATTGATTCGTTGCAACAATTTCTCGATCCTCGTCTTCACGCCATGTTTACTGAGGAGGTATGTATAGCGATAGTCGTAAGGATTATACGACGTAGGTGAGCTGTTGATAAGATAGATATTGCGTGAGTTGGCGAACTGCAGGATCCCCTTTATATTGTTGGGATGCAGGCGTCCAATCTCATCCATCATGCAGTGGACGATGAAATCACCACTCTTTTTGGCCGCCTTTTTCTTAAAGACATTGATGAGCATGATATTGACCATCGCCTTCACAAGAATATCCGTACCATCCGATCCGACGTTATTGATACGTTCCACCCAGCCCGTGTCGTTGTCATTCTCTTTGACACGGAACTGTAGCCGGAAGGCATCTCCCAAGGATACCGTCGCACGATTGGGCTCGTTCTGCAACTGATGCGACAGACTCTTCAGATAATCGACGACCTTACGGTTCACTTCATCCTGGTTATTATCCGAGAAAAGATTCAGTTCGCCAATGGTGAGCGCATTATCCATCGTATAATCGTGAATAGAGATCAGCAACTGCATAAGCTTGTCGCTCGATGCATCGGCCCGGAGCTCAATACTCTTAATGACTCCGGCAAAATTCTTCTCCACGAAATCCCGGTTGATATCCTGTATCACACCATCCACATCCGCTCTTCGCTTCATAAGTGACCCAATCTCGGCCGAGATACGCCCCATGATGTCTTTGTAATGCTCGCTGGTCCGTCGGCGGAACTCCTCGATTTTGTTATTGTCCATGAAGTCCTGCAGATCAACCGCAATTTGCATGTAGTCAGCATCCGTCACCGGCATTGTGTTGAAGTGGAAAGCATTCTGAGGCTTAAAGTTCCGATTGAAGCTGACAACGACGGATTTCAATTTCTCGATTGATTCCCGTTTTTGATTGACAACTCCCCGCAATTGGCTCAAGAGCTGCTGACAATCCTGTTGCGTCTTCATCTTCCTGTCATCCGTGAGATATGCGTCAGGCACCAGATGCTCATTATCGAGCATCTGACGATAACGCTCCAGCCCCTCTCGCCTATGCTCCAGCTCCTTGAGGAGTTTTTTCTGACTCTCGTCCAACTCCGCGCACCGCCTCAAAATACGCTCCCGTTTTTCATCATAGTGTTGCCGGATCGAGGAGAGCTGCCGTTCAATAGCTTTCATGCCCTCTTTGATTTCCGGTTCCACGGCAAAGAGATTTTTTTCGGCATCACGATATCTGATAACTATCGGTCGTTCTTTATCAATTCTTTTTAACAGTCCCTGCAAATCTTCCAGCTCCTTACGATATTGCTCAAGCAGGTGCGTATCAACGCCTTTCCCGGCAAGCTCCTCGTTCTGCTGTTTGTCAAGTTGCTTCTTCTGATCGGCAAACTCCTGATTGCGCGCGGCGGCCTCCAGGTTTTGTGACGCCTTGAAGGCACGTAACTCCGCATCAAGAGCTTTGGAAGCCTTGTCGAATGCCGAATCAAGGTCCTTCAAATCTTTCTTGTTCTTCAGCTCATTCTTCTCACGGGCCTCTTTCTCCGATTGTACCTTCAAAACTGCCTCATTGCAAGCACGTTGACGGACTTCGGTCTCCCGAGCAATCTCTTCCTGTTCCTCCATCTCCAGTTTATGCCGCTGGATTTGCAATTCCTGACGTTTGCCGGGGATCTGTTCCTCCTCCACCTTCAATAAGGTTGCACTTTGACGAAGAGGATTAATCAACGCAGCATATTTTTTACGGAGTTTTCCTATTTCATCCTCATGCGTAGCAAGCAATTGTGCCAACTGGTGCTCTAACTGCTGCACCTGTTCTTCCAACCGCTTCTTCTCCGCCCTATACTCGTCGGGAGTACGATGGACCGAGTCAATATTATCCAGGTTTAACTGGATGCCGAACAGTCCATCGCTGGCACCGGACAGCCGAGGCTCAAGCCCCTCAGCGTATAAAACCCGCTCCTCATCAACGACCTTACCAATCGTATTTTCCCAGCCTTCCGTATTTTCACACAGCCACTTGTAAAGAGAGCCGTCCAGGTGAGCAAGCAAGCCATCAATTCTTGCAACTTGTTCGCGGATTTTGGAACGATCCGCCTCAAGATGTTCCTGCTCACGTTGAAAGGTCTGCTTTACATCCGCTTCTTGCATCTTGTACTCGGCGGCGAGCTGCTCAATCTGACTTTTCACCGCACGCTGCTGGGCGGAATTCTCGCTCTCCTTCAGATTCAATTGCAGGAGTTGTTCATCTACCTGCTTGATTGCATCGGCCATGGGGTGCCACTGACGAAGCTCCCGCAGCACAGCTTCTGCCCGATTCTGGTCCGCCAGCAACATTTGCCACCGCTCGTCCGAGTCATGCCTCCAGCTGTTGGAAACCTCGATGACCCGGTTCCGTTTTTGGGTGCGGTCCTCATCCAGCTTAACGCGCTGCTGCTGAAGTTCGGCCTGCTTGTTATAATATGCCTCTTTCTGGGAGTTCTCAAATGCTTGTCGGGCATTCTTCAGATTCCCTTTTAATACCTTGTATTTCTCCTCTATCGATGCATGGGTCCTCAGTAAACCATCCAACAGCGTCTGTTTATCCGTCGTCTCCTGTCGGATAGCGGTCTCTCGGTCGGCAAGAGCGAGGATCGGGCCAATCCCCAGTGCATCAAACTCTTTTCTCGCCTTCACTATATCCGCCAATTTACCCTTTTTGGCCCCGAGTTCCTGATTGAGCAGGGCTCTCTCCTTGTCGTAGTCTGCCGTCAATTCCCGCTCCCGAGTCCTTTCTTTCTCAATGCTGCTCTTTACCTCCTTCGCTTTTTCTTCCAGAAGCGGAATCTGTTGTTCACTATATGCAACCGCTTCATTCAACATATGCCACACGTCCAGCAATTGCTGATCGAGCGCGATAATCTTGCGCCCCTGGTCTGCAATCTTCATCGCCTGCTGACGCACGGGGAAACTACCATCACGGGACTGACGGAACCAGCAGTCTATCTCATCATACTCCCGTTCGAAGTCCGTAACAAGTCTTCTGTAGGTCTGCAAGTCAATCGGCAGATCCTCCTCTGTCATGGATTGTATCAAGGTGTTCTTCACAAAGTCGGCATCCAGCTTCGTATTCAGAAAAACATTCTGAATACTTCGTGGAATATTCTGATAATGCGAACTCTGCACCAGGGCATAACGTGCGTATTTGGAATCGCGGGTATTGCCGAAGATAATATCCTTGAACATGGCACCGGATTCGATTCTTGCGGAGACTGCCACATTCTTGTCGATGCGTTCCCGAATCCGGATCCAGTCACTCAACACCTGCTTGTCCTCGGTGATCAGCCATTCCCGCTTATACGGTGCATCAATAAACCGCCACGAAGCACGTCCCTGGTAGCGACCGACAAGGATCGTATATGCGCCATTTTCACGCATCACCTCATAAAGTATATACGAGTTTGACTGGCGGAAATAGAATTCATCAAACGGCTTCTGTCCCTGCTGAATGCCCAAACGATGCTTGTCGGCATTGTAGAAAAACAAGAGCGCTCTCAACACGGTGCTTTTACCCACACCCTGCGTTCCCGTAAAATGCACATTCCCATCTACAGCGATCTCGGCATAGGGGATATTCGCGCTATTTATAAAAATGACTTTATTCAGGTACTTCATCTTCGTTTGCAATTTGAATGATGTCAACCAACTCCTCTACATAACGGAATGCCGAAGTGACCTTATAGGTCTCGTCAAGCTCATTGACACACTCCGCAAAGCCCATACTCTGCATCTCCTGAAGCAGCTTGTTCACAATCTCGACAAGAGACCCCGCACCGTATTTCTTGAAAAGATGGTTCGCCTTCTCCTTCATCTCGATATCCAGGCTGATCTGCTCCATCAAATGGCTTTTACGGAACTGATACCCGGCCGTAAAGGACTGGTTATAACACTTCAGAAAGTCCAGATAGTCCAGCCATTTGGAGAAGCTGTCCAACTTCTGCTCAATGGACTGTTTACTCTCCCCTATTCGGGAAAAATAGAAGTAACCATTCCCCGCTTCGAGTTGCAGCCCAATCTCCCGAAAATAATCCGTATAATCCTCCAGATTCTCCTCTATATCCTCATACAGATGGCGGGTAGAGGCGTCGATGCTGTCGACCGAGAGGAATTCGCCCCGGCTTAAACGCTCGTATATTCTTTGGGTATTATTTCGCATAAATGATTGGATATTCAATATTTTGGTAGATGGCATATTCTCCGGTCATCCGGCATTCATCAGGATGCAGAATAACCAGCTGACAGAAGATTGCGGCATACTCCTCAATATTATGTTTTACCTTATAGTCGTATCTCAAGATGAAATCGAACAGATTATAGCTTGATGCCAGGAACGCATTCCATATTTCGGCAAGATTCACCTCTTTCAACAGTTGGACATGGTCCTGCAAATCATCATCCGTCAAAGGCTCGGCCGCTGTTCTTGCCGTTTTCTGGATTCCATTGCGCTCGGCGACGCGCTTCAGTAGTTTGATAATCTGATCGTTTCCTCGCAACATCTCCAGGGAGAGGCGGATCCGGCTGTATTGACGGGACTCCATCCAAACCGGATTCCGCTCTTCCAGCACCTTCGAGAGGTTCGTTTCACTCTTGATAAGCAGCTGATCTTGCAAATATTTCAGCTTCCGGATCTTTCTGTAGAGCTCATTCTGCTGGTCTATCTGATTGATGTACGAGATGATCTGCCGGTCAATCTCCATCAGCGCATGGTAGGCCTCAACAAAATCATGCTTCACATCGCTACAAGTCTTTGCCATGTGCGGGTCATTGGCCATGATGAAAAAAGCATGCTCATTATCCATCAGCTTCTCACACTCGCGTATCATGGCGCGAATGCTATGACTCTTCTCGTCCAGATTCTGCAGTTTCTTCTTTTTGATGACATAATTCGGCTCCTGCTTATAGGCATGATCCATATTACGCTTCAAATCCACCACATTTTTCAAGGTTCTGAAGCCGGTCTTCTTGAGAAGCTGCCGGACATTATCCTGATATCCCGCTTTACGGCTGGGATTGGTCTCCTGCAGAAAATAGCCGATATTCTCCTTCAACGTATTGATACACTCCTGTACACTCAACACGCTGATCTCCTCGTTGACATTCAGTACCTCCTCGAAAAAGTTCAGGTAGTCACTCTCAATCTCTACCATGTTGCCAGCTTCCACCAGCACACCATAGTCAATCAACTTCCGCAACCTGGCTTCATTTCCTCCGACTAGGTCAATAGCAAGTGCGACCGGAAACCTCATGAGTTTCCGTTTCTCAAACATCTCACTGAGCAACCCTTGCTCACGTGAGAGCGTTTTGGTCAACTCCTCTATGCTCCTAAAATGCGTCAGGACATCCATATATCTACAACTCTGAGATTGACTCTATTTTACTTTCACTATTGCGTATTTGACCGGCGTATAGGTTCCCTAGAAATCTGAACTTCAAGTAGTCATCCCAATGATCGCCTTATCGCCCAAGAAGAGGCTTCGATCACACAAAACCCCGTTTCACATTATTGCTCTAATGCAATTTACTATTTTTTATTCGAACAACAATCTATATTGCGCAAAATATATCTATTTACACAGGATAAAATTATTCTTAAGCAGCGTTAGATTAAAACTCCTCACAATTTCTCAATTGAATAAACGCAACTCAAATTTAGATATAAAGAATACGAACCTTATATGCATAACTGCATCCATAGACTAGGAAGTCTCATTTCAAGGATCTGTCACAAACTCAAACAACAAATTTCTCTCCGAACGACAATCTAAAACAGAGAACTATATACCAGACAGTACCCCCAAATTACCAGTTCCTAAACATCCATCCAAAGATTTTCCGCCCGAGCATGCGCCTACATCAAGAAATACCAGTCTCTTTCCAGACTAATCTCTAACCGAGAATTGATAATAGATCAATTTTTATGTATCTTTATAAGAATGAAACTCAAATTGATATGAATGATTTAACTCTTCAAGAAGCAAAAGCCTGCTATGCGCCTGAAGCTATTAAAAAGAGCCGGGCACAACTCTATTCCTTGAGAAAGCAGTTCATTACAGAATTTTCTCCTGAATTTATCCAAAGGATGAGTATCGAGGATTATATCGAAGGAAAAGGCAACACGAATAGTTTCTGTTATTGGGTCGAACGAGAACTTGATCGTCTTGGTTCAATCAGAGGCTCTTACGCTTATATGTTTGGGATCTATTACTCTGTTAAAAACGGAGATTATTGGTTTGCAAAAAAATTTGGAGATAACTACAAACGTGCTTTCGAAACAATCAAAACACAAATTCTTGACCTGCTAAATGCAGGCCTCAACAATGACACCCAAAACATCATAAGCAACAAGCTAGCTACGATGTTTAAGGGAAAAATACTATCATTATATTATCCAGACAAATACTTAAATATTTTCTCCAAGGAACACTTGATTCATTACCTCAAGGTATTTAATCTCGATACTGAACAACTGATCAAAAAAGACCCTGTCTATCTTAGAGAAGCATTGCTACGCTTTAAGAATGAGGATAAGGACATGAGAAGTTGGAGTAATGACATATTCAGCAATTTCCTATACACATATTTTGCTCCTAATGATAACAATAGCAAAGAGGGTGATCTAGATTTCCCTACTATCGAAGATTTTGAATACGTCGAGAATTTAAGGCTAGCCAATACACCCGATGAAAAAGATCCAACACATCAACCAACAAGCGGCAATCGAAAGATCAATTATGAAAAAGAGTCAAGAAAATTCCGAAAACTCGGAGAAAGAGGTGAGCATATAGTAATGATTGCCGAACGAAAAAGGCTAAAAGAACTTGGATATACAGATAAGCAAATTGATAAAGCACTTGCTCAGAAGTCAAGGTCAGATGACAGTTGTGGATATGATATTCTTTCTGTAAATGACGATGGTTCTCAACGATACATAGAGGTAAAAGCTACAACCGGAAAGGTTGGAGATATGTCTTTCTATTACACGATAAATGAACTCAATACAGCCAAAGAAAAAGGGAGGAATTACTACATCTATATAGTTTATGACATTCGCTCTACAAGGCCCAAGATATGGCGTATTAGAAATCCATTCATCAATGCAAATAAAATGGATATATCTCCAATACAATTCAAGGTTAGCCTCCACACCCAATCACATTCGTAATTTATTACGCCATTAAATAGATTGTATTTAATATGCTTGTGGAGCCGACCTTCCCCAATAGGTAAAAGTGATTCTTGTTCTCAGATCAACGTAAGCAACCGGTGAATACCGTATTGATTTGACAGAGAATATTACTATTAGGTCCGACTAGGTCCAACTTGTATAAAGTTGGCTCAAGTCGGACCTAGTTTGTACTACTTGGGAGT